>JAAYWS010000074.1 GCA_012516575.1 Actinomycetaceae bacterium | reverse complement strand
TGTTGGTGAAAAGGGCGGGAGCGCGTTAAGATTTAAAGCCGAGGTAGCGTGTCCGAGCGGCCGAAGGTGCAGCACTCGAAATGCTGTGTGCGGCAACCCCGCACCGTGGGTTCAAATCCCACCGCTACCGCCACAGAGCCCCGATATCTAGTTAGCTAGGTGTCGGGGTTTTAGTTTACGTAGGGGCTAACTGGCGAACGGACTAGCTGGCGTAAGGATCACCTGGCAAATTACATTTGCTCTTTGAACGCCGCAATTTCTTTGAGCAAGTCAGAGAACTCCGAAACGTAATCGTAAACGGAGACAGTGCCGGTGCCGATGTCGTAGTAATACCCTTGCAAGTTAATTTCCCCGGCCTCGACTTTTTCGCGTAGAAAGTCGTAGGTCATGAGGTTGTCGAGCTGCTGAACCACATTGAGTTTTTCCAGTTTGATAATCTTCCGTTCTTCGGGAAGATCGGGGTATTTAATATCGATGTATTCGGAGATCGCAAGACTTTGCGAAATCCAGTCCATTGTATGCGGAAGTTCTTCGAGGTAATGGTCCATTTTCCGTAATGCGGCGCAACCTCCACAGGTTGAATGGCCGCACACGATAACGTTCTCAACTTTCAGGATTTTCACCGCATATTCTAAAGCGGCGAGTGAACTTGGATGCGGGGTTTGTTCGTCTGCGCGCGGCACGATATTCGCGACGTTGCGGATCTGGAAGATTTCTCCAGCTTCGGCTTGAAACAGGGTTTTTGCATCAATTCGAGAGTCTGAACAGCCAATAAACAATGTATGTGGATGCTGTCCTTTAGTGAGTTCTTGATAGAACTCTTTATGAAATTCGTATTCGAGCTTTTTAAATTGCTCCAGCCGTTTCTTTAATTCCATGAATGCTGCCTATCGTCCGGTAGCAGTAGCTGTGCCTATTGTATCGAGGCGGTGGTGAGTGTGTGCGTTGTTTAATAGGCGCCTGGTATTTCGTCGTAAGCCGTGGGGTGGCAACTAGCGGCATGAATTGAGCGGTTATGCTTATTTGGGTTGCTGGTCTCGGCTCCGGTCTACGATATGTGAAAATTGAAATATGCGATTTCATGTTTTTGGGGATAGCAACGCGGATGTCATGATCTTGATTCACGGTACATTGACGCCGTGGCAGTCTTGGCATGCACAAGTGGATTATTTTTCGCAAAAGTATTGCGTGGTCGCGGTTTCGCTCAGCGGACACACCGGAGATATTGCCGACGAGTTCGAGTCGATTGATGATGAGGCGCGGCAGATTGAGGAGTATGTGCTCAGTCGTTTTGGTCCGCGAGTTCATGCCGTTTGTGGAGTGTCACTTGGTGGGTCGATTGCCTACCGCCTGTTTGAGAATGGGCGCCTAGAGATTGATTACCTGATCCTTGACGGAGCTCCGCTGGTTCCGCTCAACTGGCTGATCACCACTTTCTTGAAAAAGCAGGGTTTAGCGATTGTTCATAAATCGCAGCGTCGAGACCCAAAAACCCTCGAGCGTTTTGGCTCCTATTTCCTCCCGGATAAATATCTTTCGTACTACTTAGAACTCGTTGACGGGATGTCTGATGCGTCCATGCTGAACCTCGTCAAAAGCGTGACCAGCATTCAGATAAATCCGAGCCGCACGGTAGTGAACCCAGCTGAGGACGGCCGTGGTTTGCTTTCGGAAACTGCACGCCCATCGGAGCCAACAGTTCCAACCGGCCTAACAGCTCCAACCGGCCTAACAGCTCCAACCCAGCCAGCACACCCAACCGCCCAAACACGTCCCGCAGTCACCGGAACACAAATCCTGTTTCTGTGCGGCACGCATTTTAGCGAAAGTCATTCGTTAAACAGCGCGAAGACCTTGAAACAGCATTATCCGCAGCTGACCTTATGGTTTTTCCAAAATGCGAGCCACGCTGAGACCGTGGTACACAATCCCGTCAGGTGGAATGCGGTAGTTGAGATGTTTATGGATGGAAAGCTATCCGAAATTAGGGAAAATCGAACTATCCGCAGATAGTCTTCGGATAGTTCGATTTTCCCTAATTTCAAAAGCGAATTCTGAGTTATGAGCGTTTAAATGACGCTTCTAAGGCCAAAATTAGCCAGCAACCCACGCTTTACGGCACCTTAAAGGTCCATTCGTCGTTGTGGAACTTCTCTTCAACCAGTTTCTCAGCCGCAGCCAGCTCTTCCGCAGTGAAATCTGACTTGCGGGTGTCATAACGCTCCGCAAAGGTCTCAAGGAAAGACTCAATAATCGCTTCGCGAGCCATACCGGTCTGCGAACGCATCGGATCAACGCGCTTATTCGCCGACTTCGTGCCCTTATCGGACAGCTTCTCACGGCCAATCCGCAAAACATCGAGCATCTTGTCAGCGTCGATATCGTAGCTCATGGTCACATGGTGAACCATCATGCCGTTCGAGAAACGCTTCTGTGCCGCACCACCGATCTTGCCCTTATCAGAGGCAATATCGTTGAGCGGAATATAGGTCGCGTTAACGCCCACCTTCTTTAGGGCCGCAATAACCCATTCATCCAAGTATGCGTACGAACGCTCGAAACTCATACCCTCTACCAGCGCGGTCGGCACCAGTAGCGAATATGTAATACAGTTGCCAGCTTCCATAAACATGGCCCCGCCACCGGTAATCCGGCGAACAACCTGCATATTGTGCCGCTCAAGCGCCTCGAAATCAATCTCATTCTTCACCGACTGGAAAGACCCAATAACCACCAGCGGAGAATCCCATTCCCAAATCACCAGCGCGGCTTCCCGCTTACCCTCAGCCAAAGAATCGATCATCACTTGGTCAAGCGCCACGTGCATGGCAGGTTTCATCGGCTCATGATGAATCACATCAAACGTCAGGTCATGCCACGCAATTGCATGCCCCAATGCTCGGCGCACGGCAATACCGACCACATCCGGGGTAAACCCAATCAGCGTGGCATTTTGAGTCGCTTGCTCAACTGCCGCGGCATATTCTTCTGCGGTCGACTCCGCACTCATACCTTCCAACGCTGCATTAACATCGTCGATAGCTTCGTCCGGCTCCAAGAAAAAATCTCCGGAAACCGAAACATTCGCTAGTTTCCCATCAATAACGTCTACATCGACAGCAACTAATTTGCCGCCGGCTACTTTGTATTCTCCACGCATGCCCCAAAGCTTAACCGCGCTGATTATGGTTTTCATTTTTAGCCGTCTATTTTCACGCTTAGCCGACTTGAACTAGGCTAAAGCCATGATCTATCCCATTCATGTCTACGGTTCCCCGGTGCTTCACAAAGTCAGCGCCCCGGTCACACAATTTGACGACGAATTAGCCAAACTCGTTGAAGATATGTACGAAACCTGTGCCGCCGCTCCTGGGGTGGGCTTAGCCGCTCCACAAATCGGCAAAGACATGTCCATGTTCGTGTGGATGTACGACGATCACGACGGCCCACCGCGTGGTGTCGCCATTAACCCCACACTCTTGATTTATCCGGTCGACACCTTGCCAGTAGACGACGGCGATTACGAAGGGTGCCTGTCCTTCCCCGGATACAATTTTCGGGTGCGCCGTTCCCCCTACGCGCTACTGCGCGCCCAAAACGAAAAAGGCGAATGGTATGAGCTCGAAGCTGAAGGCTGGTTCGCCCGCATCCTGCAACACGAGTTTGATCATATTAAGGGCCGGATGTATACGGACCGGCTTACCGGGGACGACGCCGTTGAAGTCGCCCAGATTATTAAGGAAGAAGGCTGGGGTGTTCCGGGTTTGTATTGGATGCCCGGCGAAGATGAGCTTTACGAAGGCGAGTACGACGACGAGTACGACGACGAATACGACGACGAATACGAAGGCGAGTACGACGGCGAGCTGTACGACGACCCGGACAGCCACGAAGGCCACACCGGCAAGAAGGACAACTAACCACCATGTCTGACAAGCCTTTTGCACTACTCGTCGCCCGCCCGCCATCAACCCTCGCCGACTCGGAATACGAAGCCTACCTCGAATTCGGCAACCTTAAACCCGAAGAACTCGTCGCTATTCAACTGTCCGAAATCGACCCGGAAGATATCAACATCGACGACTACCGCGGGTTTATCGGCTCCGGCTCGCCGTTTTCCTACAATTACCCGGAAGATGTCCGCACCCCGGAACACCGCCAAACCGAATACGCCCTTGAACATATTTTGCGCCGCCTGATCGACGCCGATCTGCCATTCCTTGGCGTATGTTACGGGCACCAAGCGATCGCGAACTGCCGCGGGGACGCCCTCACTCAAGACACGCCGGACCCGCTGTCCATTATTGAAATTACGCTCACCCCCGAAGCCCTCGCCGATCCACTATTCAAGGATTTTCCGCCGTCGTTCTATTCGATCGTCGGCCATGAAGACTCAATCGAATCGGCGCCTGCAGACGGCGTCATCCTCGCGTACTCCGACAATTGCCCAGTGCAGGCAGTACGCGTAAAAAACAATATTTACGGCGTTCAATTTCATCCCGAAATTACTATGGAAACCTTGCAGTTACGACTCGACATGTATGTTGGCCGGTATTTCCCGGCCGAGCGGGCGCCGGAGATTATTGCGGTCGGCGAAGCCAATGACATGGTGCAAGTTTCGCGGGTTGTGACGAACTTCGTGGATATGTATCGCAACGTGTAGCAACATAGAGCTTAGTGGGTATCCGAGGGGAAGAATTCACATGTCACACGCAATCGGCTTTGATCGCGAAAAATATATCGAACTGCAATCGGCCCAAATCCTTGAGCGCCGCGAAAAAATCGGCGGCAAACTTTATCTCGAGATGGGCGGCAAACTTTTTGACGACAACCACGCCTCCCGCGTATTACCCGGCTTCACCCCGGATAACAAGATCGTCATGCTCGAAAAAGTCCGCGACGACGTCGAAATCATCGTGTGTCTGAACGCCCGGGATCTGCAACGCAACAAGATGCGTTCCGATGTGGGTATCCCCTACGACGATGATGTTTTGCGTCTGATTGACGTTTTCCGCGAGCGCGGTTTCCTCGTGGAAAACGTGGTGATGACGCAGGTAGAAGATTCAAATCGACTGGCGAAGACCTTTGCTGAGCGCCTTGAACGGATGGGACTTAAAGTAGCCCGTCACCGGCTAATTCCCGGCTATCCATCCAATATTGACTTGATTGTTTCCGATGAAGGCTTGGGCTCGAATGAGTTTGTGGAAACGTCGCGTAACCTCGTGGTGGTAACTGCGCCCGGTCCAGGCTCAGGCAAGTTAGCCACCTGCCTGTCGCAGATTTACCACGAGTATCATCGTGGAGTTAAAGCCGGGTACGCCAAATTTGAAACCTTTCCGATTTGGAATTTACCGCTCGATCATCCCACGAATCTGGCATATGAAGCAGCCACGCTGGATTTGGACGATATGAATATGATCGATCCTTTCCATCTGCGGGCTTATGGGGAATCGGTGAGTTCCTACGACCGAGATGTCGAGTCCTTCCCGCTCTTACGCACTTTACTTGAGCGGATTGCGGGCGAGTCGCCGTACAAGTCGCCCACGGATATGGGCGTGAATATGGTCGGCTTTTGTATTAGCGATGACGCCGTTGTGCGGGCGGCTTCGGAACAAGAAATTATTCGCCGGTATTATCAGGCGCTGGTGGATGAACGTAAAGACGCCCTCGATTCGAGCCTTTCGGATCGGGCAGCGCAGATCATGATGAAAGCTGGAGTGACTACGAAGAACCGCCCGGTAGTAGCTGCCGCACTGGAAAAAGAAGAAGAAACTGGTGGTCCGGCAGCAGCGATTCAACTCCATGATGGCACGATTATTACTGGGAAAACCTCGGAGCTATTAGGCTGTTCGGCAGCCATGCTTTTGAACGCTTTGAAATATCTTGCTGGGATTGACGATTACGCGCTATTGCTTTCTCCGCAGTCAATTGAACCGATTCATGTACTAAAAACTCAACATTTAGGCTCACGAAATCCGCGTTTGCACACGGACGAAGTGTTGATTGCATTGTCAGTGTCAGCCGGAACTAGCCAAGACGCACGCAATGCATTAGCACAATTGAAGAACCTCAGTGCCTGTGACGTGCATGTGACCACTATTCTGGGAAGCGTGGACGAACGTATTTTCCGTAACCTTGGAATTTACGTGACCACCGAACCGGTGTATCAGCGTAAGACGCTGTATCAGAAGAGGTGACATGACGACGTCGTTAGGGCTGACAACCGTTGAGGTTACGCAGCGATTTGCCGATGGGCGGGTAAACAAGCTACCTGACCGTGCCGGTAAAAGTGTTGTCGATATTATTCGCTCTAACGTATTCACCCGTATTAATGCTATTCTCGCCGTGCTTTTTACCATGGTGATGATTACCGGGTCGCTTATTAATGGCGCTTTTGGGCTACTTATTATTGTCAACTCGGGTATTGGCATTATTCAGGAGTTACGCGCCAAACGCACCCTCGAATCACTGACTTTGATCGGTGAAGAACATCCGATGGTGTGGCGTGACGGGAAACTGGTTGAGCTTAATCAAGAGGACTTAGTGCTTGACGATGTTATTCAGATTCGTTCAGGTAACCAGATTGTGGTCGATGGTGTGATCGTTGAGTCGGATCTGCTTTCTATTGACGAGGCCATGTTGACCGGCGAATCTGATGCGGTACGCAAATCTCCGGGCGATGAGGTGCTGTCGGGAAGTTACGTGATTTCCGGCGTCGGCGCCTATCGGGTAACCGGGGTGGGTGCCGATTCGTACGCCGCCAAGCTTACCGCGGAGGCGTCTAAGTTTTCGCTTGCGCGCTCGCAACTGCAACTAGGTATTAATACGATTCTGAAATACATCACCTGGGTGTTAATCCCGGTCGGTATTTTGACGGTGTATTCGCAGGTGACGGCAGGTAACTCGGAATGGCGAAGCGTAATGTTGCAAATCGTGGGCGCCCTAGTGCCGATGGTTCCGGAAGGACTTGTTCTGATTACGTCGACGGCGTTTGCGCTGGGCGTGATTCGTCTCGGTAAACGGAAATGTTTGGTACAAGAACTGCCTGCGATTGAAGGGCTTGCCAGAGTTGATATTGTGTGCGCGGATAAAACCGGCACGCTGACCGAAAACCGGTTGGAATTTGGTCATCTGGAAATGCTGACTGATGCGGTGAGCGAGGCCGAGTGTGCGGCGGTAATCGGCCAGCTTGTGCACGCGGATAATGATCCGAATGCGACGATTCGTTCGTTGATTGCGGCTTTCGAAGTGGATGAACCAGCATGGCAGGTCGCTTCCCGGGCGCCTTTTACTTCAGCTAATAAATGGTCGGGAATCACTTTCGCCGGGCACGGAAACTGGATTTTAGGTGCTCCGGATGTGATTGCTGCGGGCACTGAGCATGCGGCGCGCGCGGAAGAAATCGGAGCGCAGGGCTTGCGAGTAGTGATGCTGGCCCGATGTGCGAATGCGCTTACTGAAGGTTGCCAGTTAGAAGGCGTTGAGCCAGTAGCGCTCATTGTTATTGAACAAAAACTGCGTCCGGATGCGCGCGACACCTTGGATTATTTCGCCGAGCAAGGTGTGGAAGTCAAAGTTATTTCCGGAGATAATGCTGCGTCTGTTGGCGCGGTCACCCGCAAGTTGGGGGTACGCGCCGATCAGGTGGTAGACGCGAGGTATATTGCGGATGATGATTTTGATGCGGTAGTTGAAGAGCGCCGAGTATTTGGCCGGGTAAGCCCGGGACAAAAGCGGGATATGGTTCATGCCTTACAAAAACAAGGGCATACGGTTGCGGTGACGGGCGATGGTGTTAATGACGTTTTAGCGTTAAAAGACGCCGATATTGGAGTGGCTATGGGGTCTGGATCCTCAGCTACTCGGGCGGTCGCAAATATTGTGCTACTCGATGACCGTTTCGCAACGTTACCTTATGTGGTGTCCGAAGGACGCCGGGTTATTGGCAATATTGAACGGGTCGCTAACCTGTTTTTAACTAAGACGATTTATTCCGCGGTGATGGCGATTCTGGTGATTATTACTGCGGTACCCTTCCCGTTCCAACCGATTCACGTGACGATTACCGGGTGGTTTACTATTGGGATTCCCGCTTTCCTGCTTTCTTTACCGCCGAATAATCAGCGGGCGCGGCGTGGGTTTGTGCGCCGGGTGCTCTATTTTGCATTCCCGGCGGGGATTATTGTGGGTACTAGCGCCTTTACTACGTACATGATTGCCTCAGGTGGGGATTTCACTGCCGATACGATGACGGATTCAACCGCGGCACTGTTAGCGCTGATTATTCCCTCGTCGTGGGTGTTGGCAGTGGTTGCGCGGCCGTGGTCGTGGTGGAAAGCAATACTGATTGTGCTACCGCTGGTAGGATACGGCGTTATTTTTACGTGGGGATTCACCCAAGAACTGTTCATGCTAGATTCGTCCGACACTTCCATGATGATCACGGCAGCGATAATTGGTGTTATCGCAGCTGCGGGTATTGAGGCTCTGTGGTGGATTGTGAAAATGATATTGGGTGGGCCGGTGACGCTGTGGCGTAATGATCCACTGTTTGATCGTAGTTAAGTGTGCCGGGCGCACAGGGCATAAGGGGGCGGGGCAGAAATTTCTGCCCCGCCCCCACATTTATGGTGAATCGTTGTGAATACGTCTTTAGTCTGCACGACCCCAATTGCGTACCATCTCCATAGCGCGATCCTGCTCGAGAACCGCCATATAGGGGAGTGGATTGAGTCCGGTCTCTTCTACATAGGTAGTGAGCATATCGCGGACCACGGCCCGCAGATCATCTGCATCCCACGGCTTGGCAATATAGTGGTCTAAACCAGCCTCGTTTACTGCACGGATTGTGTCAGTTAAGTCCGCCTGACCGGTAACCGAAACCTTGCGGGTATAGGCGGTGCGGTCGTCATCCATCATTTCTACGAGGAATTCCACACCAGTAGTACCCGGTAGGCGGTGATCGCACAGTGCGAGCGCAAGCTCGTCACCTTCAGCAGCTATCTCTTCAACTACTTCACGTGCGTCCTCTACATCTTCGGCCGGCTCTAAACGGACGGTGCGCGCAAACTCAATAAGATCGCGTTCCAGAGCGGCACGAACTTCGGGCTCATCTTCCAAAATCAGAATTGCTAGCTTCATGCTACCTCCATCGGTGATAGTGGTCCGTCTACGGGAAGTCGAACGACAACCGTCGTACCATGTTGACCATCAGACTCGATTTTCATCGCGCCATGATGCTTTTGAACAATTGATCGACAAACGCCTAGGCCAATCCCCATTCCGAAACGAACCTGACCACTTTTGGTGGTGAATCTTGGTTCGAATATTCGTTCTTGGAGTTCAATTGGGATGCCTGGTCCGTTATCGATTACTCGTACTTCAACCCATCCTTGGTCAGGATGGGATGTCTCTATTCGAATCTTCCCATAAACTTCCGCGTCTGGGTTGGTTTCTTGTAAAGCCTCTGCCGCATTAGTCAGCAGATTGGTCCAGATTTGTCCGAGTTCTCCGGGATGTCCAACAATTGACGGCAGGTTACGGAACTTTCGAGAAACCTCGATCTTGTTCAACTTATGATTAATAAGCCGTAACGTGTCTTCAATCGTGTCGTGAATATTAATATCGGTAACCGGATCTCCATCTGGACGAGCATAAGCCCGAAGTGAGGCAACCAGTTCCGTAATACGCTTCGAAGCGGTTTGTAGGTTACGTAAAGACGTACCGATCGACGCCGCAGTTTCCACGGTGTCGAAGGAGAGCTTACGGGATCGAGCGACCGCCTTTGCGATGTCGGGGTCGCGAATTCCAGCTAGTACTAAACGCTGTGACAGCTCGGCATCTTTGGTGACCTTTGTGAATTCCCCCCGTAAGCGGCGTGCTTCTTTCGTCGTAATTGACGAGGATTCCAATGCTGAATGAAGCGTGTCCAAAGTCTGCTTAGCCCACCTCTTATCACGGGAGGTGCCTAGCAGTACTTCCAGATCATCGGCAAGGTGATCACCGGTGCGCTTAATAGCAGCCATCGGATTATTGAGCTCATGAGCAACTCCAGCAGCCAGTTCGCCGAGTGAAGCAAAACGGGCTTGCGCTGTCAGCTCAGCACGGGCGGCTTCCAAGTTCCGAAGTGCGGTTGCCAGATTCTTTCGTTCGATTTCCAGTTCGGAAGCCAGCTCAACTTTCTCAACCTGCAAATCTTCCGAGCGCCGTAAACGACGTTCGAAGGACCGCATGGTCAGTGCCGATAGTAACGGCATGACCGAGGGATCAACCGCAACTAGCTCATTGAGTTGCTCAAAACTCAGCTGAATAGCGAGCACTTCCGTCGTCGTCGTCGCTGTCAGAAAACCTTCTGAGCCACGCATCAATGCCAGCAAGCCAATAACGCGACCGGTGGAGGCATGGTGCATCACAATATCGCCGGCGGCTGAGCGCCGATGCAACGAGACCCTGCCAGAAAGGGCGAAATAAATTTCTTCGACCGGCCGACCTTCGCGAGTCAGCGTGACGCCGGGGGCGATACGCACCCTTGGCTGAAAACCGAAGACCTGATCAATATGGCGAACCAGTTCCTCAACCATTTCGGTTTCGGTCATGTCATTGCCAACGAGGAATGCACCACCGTATTTGGAGTATCGAGTAACTGGCCGACCGGATTGTTCTTGGAAGGTCCGAAGCTGATTGTCGAGGTTCAGTTTGAACTGGTCCTCGGTCAGATCCGGATAGTACGCCAAATAATCAGGTTTGCCGAGCGCGGCTAGCGGGCCAATATTTGCGATTTCACGTTCGAAAGTCAGACCCATAATCCGGGTGTAAGTGTACTTATTAGTCGCAGACCAGTAAGCCACATTTTCAATAAAACCCGGGGTGGAATCGATGTAGGTGATGAGAAGTGCGAGTCTTTCGGAACCGGGGAAGGACTCGATGGTCGGCGCGTGAACGACCTCGCATTCAGGAGCGAGGTGTTCACGCACCGTTTGGGCGATTTTATAGGCTTCGGCGTCGTTGCCGATTACTGCTGCAACAAGATCAGCCATTTAGACCATTCCTATGAGCTCCCAGTAGAACGGAACGACGAAGATCAATAGCGCCGTACCGACAATACCGATAACAAGACCTGCGAAAGCCATTTCGGAAACCTTGATCTCCCCGGTTGCGTAGGCAATAGCGTTCGGCGGGGTAGAAATCGGCATGGACATACCGAGCGAACAAGCAATACCGACGACGACGGCAACTGTAATGGTGTTAATACCGTCAAGCGATACTGCAAGGGCTACCGCAACCGGTACCAGCAAGTTCGCCGCTGCCGAGTGGGAAATCAGGTTAGCAATACCGAAACCGATACTGCCAATAACCACGAGGATCAGTAGTGGCGAGAAGGAATTCCACGGAATCGAGCTAACTAGCCACTCGGAAAGACCGGTTGCGCCTACGCCAGTACCGAGTGCAATACCGCCCGATACCAGCCACAGAACCGGCCAGTCGAGCTTCTTAACGTCATTGCCGTCCATAACGTTCAACGCGAGCAGTGCAACAACCGGGAAGAAACCGACGGTGTTGGAAGAGATGCCGTGCAACGGCTCGGTCATCCACAGGACAATAGTTAGGCCTGCGATGAAGTAGAAAATTTTGGCATTACGCGAGGTATTCCAGTTTGAATCCATTTCCACGTGGATGGTTTCTTCCTTAGGGATGAAGAAGTAACACAGGAAGAGCCAGGAGCCGATAAGGAGGATGAGCATAAACGGAATAGCCATAATCATCCAGTCCACGAAGGAAATCTGAATGCCGTTTTCTGCTAGCGCAGCAACAGTAATTGCGTTTGGTGGAGACCCAACCGGGGTGCCAATACCGCCGACGTTTGCAGCTACTGGAATCGATAATGCCAGACCCGTACGTGCCTTTGGGCTCTTCAGCAAACGCAAGAGCGGAGCAACAACGGCAAACATGGTTGCGGTGGTCGCGGTATTTGACATGAACATGGACAAAATACCGGTAATCAACATTAGACCCAGCGTGGTTTGCCGTGCCGAATCAGAGAAAGGCTTGAGCATGACGGCGGCAAGGTTACGGTCCATACCGTATTTTTCTGCGCCGTCGGCAATCATGAACCCACCGAGGAAGAGAATAATAACCGGGTTAGCAAGAGCCGCGAAGTAGCTGGAGGCTGGAAGGAGCGTCTCGGCAAGTGCTGGATCGCCTCCGGTTGGATCGGTGAGCGCCCCTTGCGAAACCATTAAGACTTCCAGCAAGATCACCAGTACCGCAGTGGCGGTGAGTGAAATTGGCTCGGTAATCCAGAATACAATCGCGAGTAAGAAAATAGAGAGCATCCGCTCTCCGCTAGTCGATAGGTTCGGAATATCTACAAGGAGCGGAATAAAGAATACAATCGCTCCAAGAATTAGTCCGATTAGTTGTTTTTTGTTTAGCTTTTTAGCTGCCTGGGTACGTGCTACGGGCCGAGCTGGCCGACGCTTACGACGTGCTGCAGGCCCAGAGGATTTTTTAGTACTTCCGCCTCTGGACGGATTTAGTTTTTCGCCCATACTAATTATGTTAAGACGCTCGTACATGAAAACGTGGGACTAACGTGGGAATAAGAGTGTGAAATTCTCAGCAAATTCCCAGAAAGAACGTACAGCGTTTTAAGCCTCAGCGGTGAAAATAGAAATATCTCGAACAAGACCTGATCGACCAGGTGCAAATGAGGTATATGCGGAAAGTGAATATCGACAGCCAGTAGAAGAGGAATTTGTGCAGCCTCATAGCTAATCAACTGGAACTGTCTGCCGGAAACGGGCGGCCAAAAGCGTGGATGGTCGCCCGTTTCTTATGTTCTTAGAACTTGCACGCCGTGGTGTAGTGGCGCACTAGTATCTAATGCATGGAGATGTCGCGTGCACTGGGTGCCCTGTGGGGTTTAGCAATCGGAGATGCCTTGGGAATGCCCACCCAAGATATGCACCCCGATCTTATTCGTGCTGATTATGGCGTGGTAGATCGGTTAATACCCGCCGGGCCAAACCAACGAATCGCCGCCGGTGCTCCTGCCGGAATGATCACGGACGACACCGAGCAAGCCCTTATTTTAGCTCGGCTTCTTGCCCAAGATGGATTCGTTGATCCGCTACGCCTGAGCGTGGAAATGCTGGCTTGGGAAGACGATATGCGCGCTCGTGGCTCCCTTGACCTGCTTGGGCCCTCCACTAGAGGTGCACTTGCACGAATCCGCGATGGAGTAGCGCCGAGCGAAGCCGGACAGCAAGGCACTACGAATGGTGCGGCAATGCGGGTCGCGCCGGTAGCACTGACGGTCCCTGCCCAGCCCCTCGACAATCTGGTTGACGCCGTCGTCGTCGCATCAGAAATAACTCATGGCACGTCGGTAGCGCTCGCGGGTGCGGCGGCGGTTGCCGCGGTGGTTGCGGCTGGTATTGATGGTGCCGACAAAAACGCGGCTATTGCGTACGGGATTGAAGCTGCGCAACTTGCCGGCGGGCGTGGGCACCAAGCTCCGCGGCCGGATATTGCCACTCGGGCACGGTGGGCTATTCCGATGCTGGCAACAGCAGACAATAAAATTGATGCCCTTTTCCACATTATTGGCACTTCTATGGAATCCCATGAGTCTGTGGTGGCTGCATTGGCGATTACCGCACTTGATATCTCGGATTGGGATGCGGTGTGTTTAGCGGCTAATGCGGGCGGCGATACGGACACGGTAGCTGCGATGGTGGGTGCTATGCGCGGAGCTATGTCGGGTGTGGACACGTGGCCGCAAGACGTAGTTGCGCTGATCAGCGAAACTAATAGTCTGGATTTGACCGATATAGCGCAGGAGCTAGTGGCACGAAAATCCCAATAGCTTGTAAATACCTCCGTGCTAAGCGCTACGATCGATAGGGAATCAAGACCCGTGTTGAAAAGGGGAGTGTAATGAGCACGGAGCAAACGGGTACGTCCGCATGGCGTGAACTGTTGCAGGTAGAAGATCGCGGTATTGAACCGGTCCCAGCCGCTGAACAAACTTCGGGGCCAGGCGAACTGTTTTGGATTTGGTTTGCCGGAAATATTTCCATTTTGGGCTTGCCGCTGGGAATCTGGGTAGTAGCCGGCGAATTGAACCTCTGGCAGGCGCTATTAGCCGGAATTATTGGTTCGGTGGGTTCCTTCGCGATTGTAGGCATCGTGTCGATTGCCGGCCAGCGTGGTGGAGCGCCTTCGTTGACGCTGTCGCGGGCGGTTTTTGGGCAGATAGGAAACTTCGGGCCGACGATTGTGGCGATTTTGTCGCGATGGGGCTGGGAAACGGTTAACACGGTGACGGCGGCCTATGCGGTGTTGTCGATCGGTACCGTGATTGTGGGGCACGAGGTGTCTCCGCAAAGCGCTCCAGCGCTCACTGTGATCGCAATAGTTCTTTTCCTCTTGTTGACGTTGACGGTTTCCGGCCTCGGGCACCGAATGCTGGCGGCCTTCCAAAAGTGGGCAACCTATATTTTCGGTGCCCTGACACTCGTGGTGATCGTGTTTATCGTGGTGCAGGTTGAATGGAATACCGTGTTGAGTGCCGGGACCGGGTCGTGGTCGACCTTCTTCCTTGGAATTGGCGTGGTAGCAGCAGGTACCGGTTTGGCATGGGCGAATTCCGGCGCTGATATCGGGCGGTATCAATCGGAGAAGTCAACGGTGTCATCGTTGATTTTGTCTTGTGCAGCAGGTGCGGGCATTCCGCTGGTCATTATGATTGGCACTGGTTCGTTAATCGGTATTATGAACCCGGACTTTGACGCCGACAATCCGCTCGCATCCATCCCGGCGCTTTTGCCGCCGTGGATGTCGATTCCTTTCTTGATTTCCGCGTTTGCCGGGCTGTTGCTGTCGAATAATATTTCGGTTTACTCTTCCGGACTGACGCTACTTACCCTCGGTATTAAAACGCGCCGGATTGTGGCAGTCATGATCGAACTGGGAGCCTCGCTGATTGGATCGATCCTGTTTCTTTTCGTTATCGGAAACTTCTATGGGCCGTTTATCGGCTTTATCACCCTGCTGGCTATTCCGCTTACCGCATGGCTGGGAGTCTTCCTCGTCGACATGATTAAGCGCACGTGGTACGACGCCGATGGCTTACTTGCCATGAATTCATCGTCCAGCTACTGGTATAGCGGCGGTGTGGAATGGCGAGCAACTGCTGCATGGCTGATTGCGATTATTGTTGGTTTCTCCTTCAAATTCGCTCCGCTATCGGAGACCTTTATCGCCGTTAACGGGCTGGAATGGCTGGTTACGCTGATCCTGTCTGGCCTGCTGTATGCAGTGCTGGGCGGCGCTAAGGGTGCAGGAACCGGTGCGCGGGTGGCCGGAAAGTAGGCAACGTTATGGCACGGCTTATTCACACCGGATCGGTGATTGTCGACCAGGTTATGCACATCCGTGAAGTGCCCGAACCGGGTGCAGATATTGTGGCAACACACGCGTACGCCACAGCGGGCGGAGCAATGAATTCGTTGGTGGCGGCCGCGAAAGACGGGATGGAAGTTATTTATTGCGGGCTAGTGGGTACCGGAATGAACGCGTCCGTGATCGCTCAGGCCCTTGATAATGCCGGAATCGCATTAAACTATCCGCGTCTGACGGACGCTGATAACGGATACTGCGTTGCCCTCGTGGACGATACCGGAGAGCGCACTTTTATCACGTCGATTGGGGTAGAAGGGCGTTTCGCATTCGAGCATATGGACGCCATACCGTTGCGGGAAACCGATCTGGTGTACGTGTCCGGGTACTCTTTGGCCACTCCGGAAAACGCGCAGGGACTGGCGCAATGGTTGCCGATTATTCCGGCGAGCGTGAAAGTGTTTGTAGATCCTTCCCCGCTAGTTACCGAGTTGCCTGCCGAGCTTTATCAACCATTACTGGATCGAGCAGACGTTTTTAGTGCTAATCGCAGAGAAGCTGAAGCGATTGCTGAGGATGTGAAAGCACTGGCCCTGATGTTACGGCCCGGGGCGTGGGCGGTGGTACGCAACGGCGCTGAGCCCACCTTGGCTTGCCAGAATATTGATGGTATTGCGGGTGAGGTTATTGAAGTCCCGACTTTCCCGCAAACACCGATCGACACAAACGGCGCAGGAGACGTACACGCAGGCGTTATGTTAGCCGGGTTAGGGCGCGGGTTGGACGTGCCGGAAGCGGTCCGGCGCGCTAATGCGGCATCGGCTATCAAAGTGACCCGATCTGGCCCTACCGCTGCTCCGACCACGGCAGAAATCGATGAGTTTCTCGCCGCGCGCGTAACCGCGTAGTTGTTTTTGCGGCTGTTTCAGGCGTAGAGCAATTTGAAATTAGGGAAAATCGAACTATCCGAAGATAGTTTTCGGATAGTTCGATTTTCCCTAATTTGGAAAACGGTTCCGGCATTTTCAACCCCAAAATCGGCATCTCCGGGGGTTTACAACCGATAAAAACGTCGCCAAGGCCGCTTCGGACCCCTGAAAAATATCTTCGATCCCTTAAAAGCATCGTTGAAAGCATCCGAAGTGCTCAAAATACTGAAAAAGCGCCGTTTGCTGTTGAGTTGTGAACTTCCGCCGTTGGGTCGTGCGTTTCAGGTGGTTCTTTTTTGCCAGCTGCCAGTCGGACACGCCCATTTAGTGGTGGTGTCCGGTGTTAATGGGTGCGATATCAGCTTCACCCGTGCATAAGTATCAACTTTTACCTACCTCCAGCGCTATATACGGCTTGGAGGGTACGAAAAGTTGACACTTATGCACGGAATCCGTCTTATGCCTGACAAAACTCAAGAATTAAAACCGACATAGGGGACTTTACGGGTGGAGAAGTGGGTGCAATTCGAGCAGGCGTCATAAACGTTCCTCCCACACCCAAAAAGAGGGGCGACTAGAAGCCGCTAATCTCTGGCAGATGCCGCCGCACTCTAAAAAGGAGATCAGAAGCTCATAGCCTCCCAAGAGTGCCAACCTCGACGGCAGACGCTGAAGAACTATAAAACCGACCAATGTATAAAAGAAACCCCTGAAAAATCAGGGGTTTCTTTTTGGTCGGGATGACAGGATTTGAACCTGCGACCTCTTCGTCCCGAACGAACTCAGTACGCAGCTAGCAAGGAACGTTCGTTGATAATCGGCGCATAATGCTGATACTCGGAACATCAGAATGTTGCCCGGTTACTCGTACGGGTACACATTGGGTACATTTCTGATCTTGGTCGTTGTCTATTTTGAAAAGCACAACAGCAATAAAGCACGCTTCGACCGTAAGTGGCCAGAGCAAGGTTAGCGTGCTGTTCGGCGCGGGAGCGAACGCTGAGGCGGTAGCGACGCGCTCGAACAGCCCTAGAACATTAGTTGATGTTCCCCTTGAACTATTGGCCATATCTTCCCGGGAGGAAGGTGACGGATGGCAGCCGGCCTTTATTTCGAGGCAAAAGCTAGCAACTGTTGCTAGTGAATTGCGTAGCAGCATCGGGGATACTACAGAGTCCACCGGACGGATCATTATTTCGCCGGGGTCACTTCGGCTAGTAAGTTCAAACCAAGCCAGTAAAAAGAAAAGTTCCACAACTGCTTTAATGCAGTTACCCCTACAGAAGGATGAAGACATTATCCGTTCCATGTGGGAAGGCTATGTGTCTGAGATAGATCTTGAAAAGGCTTTCGAGGATGCGCGGCGGTACAGAGATTGGCTTTCAGATAGCGAGAATCCAGAATCTAAAGAAGAACAAAGCTCATCCAAGCGGGGTGTGATTACTGGTTGGTCTGCTAAGTCACGGGCACGTCTTGTTCGAAAAATTGCTGAGCTAGATTACACGCCACTATTTACAGGTGACAGAAGGCCGGTGATGCTAACTTTAACGTTGCCGGGTGATTATCGAACTTCCACACCAGATGGTCAGACCTTTAAACGGCAATTAGGCAACTTCCGTAAACGGTGGGAACGTCGGTGGGAAGTCCCATTGTTAGGGGTATGGAAGTTAGAATTTCAAAGACGTGGCGCTCCGCATGTGCATATCTTTGGGTCGGTTCCTGCGCCATCATCGGCTCATACGTTAAGAGATTTCGAAAGCTGGATTCGACATGCATGGGCGGACGTTGTTGGCCACCCAGATCCCGGGGAGAAATCTAAACATGAACGCTCCGGCGTAGATATTTCCTACACGAGCGCGGAGAAGGGCAACACGGCTAGAAGAGCTGCAGTCTACTTCGCCAAGTACGGTTCGTATTCAAAGAAAGAGCACCAAAACACAGTACCGGAGGGATGGGAAAACGTAGGTCGATTCTGGGGTGTCTGGGGTCTGGAAGCAGTGCGTGAAGAAGTTACGGTGAGTGGAGATTTCATCACAAAAGCGAGCCGCATCTTACGTAGGCTTGGCCGTCGTCGCATTGCATATCGCAAACCATCAGGTCGTCGAACTCATCGTCGCGGTTCGTCCTATGGGGCTTACTGTAGCTTCAAAGGTACGGGGTCTGATGCAAGATTTAAGCCGGTTTTTCCACTAGGTGGAACGCTGCTTAGTGATGATCCGATTGCTCTTGTGAGGAAGCTGGAGCATCACTATCTGAGGAATATACCGCCTCGACCTTCGACAGCGGGAATGAAACGTATTCGGAATTCTCGCCGTCTGCCGGACTGGGTGCCTCCAAGTTGTAAAGAGCATCTGTTGAGGACAGTCAACCGGTCGATTTTAGATGGATATAGTCAACTTCTTGAGATATGGAAGGTGTTGTTCCTTCCCACTTAAATTGGGAGTGCGTTAGCTAAGGCTAGCTTTAATTGGTCACTTGTGGGCCTGTTGAGAAATCTGCCTGCTCGTAGTTATCGCGAGAAAAGAGATCCACTTCGTCCTCTGAAATTAATCCAACGCTAGCTAGAAAGCCCCGTGTCTCTCGAGCGCCCAAATAATACTTGAGCATTTCCCGGCTATTCGCTGATTCAATCCAAGAAGGTGCTAGTCCATGAAGTGCGAGCAACGCACGTAACTCGTTATCAGCCAGTTCCTCTGGTCGCTCTTCTCGCAGAAGTTTTAGTAGCTTGTGGGTTGATTCTTTTGGAGTGACGTCAAGAAGGTAAGCGAGCGCATGGTACCTAGCGGCTGAAGGGTTGGGATAGTGAGAACGGACTTCATTTAATGCTCTCTGGGCTCGGGCGGCACCTACCTTATATTGAGCAGTGAGTTCGTCTCGAGTTGGAAACCGGCCGTTACGAATAATAAATTCGCGAACTTTTGTCTCGATATACACGTCCGGATGAGTTGGTTGCCTACCACGATTTTCCATACATCAACCATAACCGAATCGTGGCATCTCAAGTTGTAGCGAACTGATCGGCCTGCAGATTCCTAACACAAACCCACGGCTGTGGCCTACTTCACTATTGCTGAGTTGGTTGGCGGGGTAGAGGGTTTGGGGTGACGGGTAGGGGTTTAAATGTGGGGGATAGCAATAAGGGGCTCGAGACATCAAACCGACTATAAAAATATATTTTACCCTTTGTTTACAAGGAAATTAGCCGGTGTTAAATTCTTTACATCGGTGGTTGATGGGTTCGAAAAATTCGAACCACGCCGCCGGTATTAAACACCTCGAAGGAGGTAATAAGCATGAGTACGCTCATGAATTTAACAGGGGCTAGGTTCGTCCCCCTCAATAAAGACGAATTCTTTACAGGTCGGATTGTGGCTGTTGCGGGCGACCCGCAGCCTCAGAAAGACCGTGACGGAAATCTGCGGTTATCGGAGAATGGCAAACCACGTTACAGCGTTAACGCTTTCATTGAGTTCTCCACTGAAGCGGATCGCACACAACGCTTGTGGCGTAACGCTTGGCTGTCGGTTGAACGATACCCGCAGGGGCTAAAGCCGGGATGCAGATTCCAAACATCAGGCAAGACGGTATTCAAGCAATACACGATTGATGGTCAACCCGGTATCACAATTCAGGCGGAAACAGTCGAAGTAATTTCGCAGGACGATTTTGATTTCTTTAGTTCGGAGGATGAGACCAAATGAACGGCAACATTAAAAAACAACAGGCAAGGGCAATCGCTATGGAGCGTCTTCTTAGAAGCCCCCATACCTTTGATAAATTCATGGAGCTTACGCCCATTTCTTTGAATAAAGATACTGTGGATACCTTGGATAGTTATTTTATGACACTATTCAACATGCCTGAGATGCCAGAGAATACGCCGGGACATATAGCTGGTCTTTTCTCCAAGGAAGCAAAGTCGTGTGCGTGGAATTGGGGTAGTTTTTCGAGAACGCTATGGCATGGAGCTACGGATAAGTCCAAGAGAATGTATGTTCCGGGAATTGTGATCTTTGATTTCATTTCGCTTCTGCGTACGTTAATTGAAGATTGTCCAAGGCTGATTAGGGTATGGGGTTTCGATTTAGAAGCCTTGCAAGAAGACTATGACAAGCTTCGTGAAGCATGGAAGCGGTTATATTCTGATGAGCCTGAGGTGTACGACGATGAAGAAGAGGAATCGTTGTGACCGCGAACAAATGGGATGGGTTAAAGGAATATTTCTTTGGCTGGCTTATTTACCGTTGGCGGCTGCTTGTGGCGGTGGTTGTTTGGTTTGCGCCTAGCGTGATCCTATCAATCACCGCCCCGAGCGGGTTATCAAAGTTGTTGTGGTTGCTAACAGGATTATCGCTAGTGCCTTTCATTGCAATATGTCGATATATAGACTCCAATCACCCAGCATTTTCACCATTGGCAACCTATGGTGATCCTCCCGGCAGTAGTGCGATTGAGACGGAATCTATAGACAGGTATGCGGTACATGTTGGTACCACGGTTCAGGATGCGATGCCTGTAATTGTTTCACCTAGGGGACACTCTGGGATCTTAATTACCGGCATGCCTGGCTCTGGAAAAACAGTGTTGATGAAGTACTTTCTTGCTGTTTTACGTAGAAATGGTGCGGATTTGACGATTCTAGACATGAAAAACGGCGGTGACTTTCGAACGTTTTATTCTGCGGGTGTTCCGGTCTTTGGCGGTGATCTAAAGGACGCGGTAGCTGTTCTTGAACATACTGTGATAACGATGCGGGAGCGACAGGCAGTACTTGGGTCAGCACCGGAGGGTGTGCCAAACAATTATTGGAATCGGTCGTATGAAGACCGCCCGCCCTTACTTGTTATTGCGATTGACGAAGTCCAAGATCTTTTGGAGGTTGACGGTGTATCTAAGGAAGAAAAGGTGTTAATGGAACGAGCATCGGCGGCGTTACGTCAGCTTGTCAAACTTGGCCGATCTGCTGGTGTCCTCGTTGTTGCAGCAACACAAAAATCTGACGGCAAGGCGATTCCTACGAGTTTTCGTGACCAGATGAGCATCCGAATCAGTGGGCGCCAGAACACTCCAGAAGCTGCTCGGGCTGCGTTAGGTGCACTGCGGGATGAAGATCCGCGTCCAGATGACTTTACAGTACTACCACCTGATGTGCCGGGGCGCTTTGTATTGGCTGGGCTCTATGCGCGCGCAGTGGTATTTCAGGGAGTTTATGTTGAAGATTTTGGACTATCACAGTTACTTCGAGGTTAGAGAAGTCGATTACTGGAGTCGTACCGAAGTTACCAAAAGTACCTAATTTGAAGGATGTGGTGAGCGTGGAGGTGATTAAGATACATCCGTCACTAATTGATGAAGAAGGTCTGTCCGATTATTTTGGCGTTGCTAAAAGCACGATTCAGCGATGGTGTCGGACTGGAGCCTTCTCGGTCATCCCGGTAGATCAGCGAAGCAAAAAGAGGGTGTTTAGGCGCAATGATGTCGCTCTATTTCTCGGACTTCCGGATCTGGATACGCCGTTAATTTCGGAAGTTCAGTTAGCTAATTGGCTTGGGATGACCGTGAAGACATTCGCAAGAAAACGACGGTTTGGTCAGTTTGAAATTGAGCCTCTTTCTGTAGGTAGGTCAAGGCTATATAAGCCTGCTGATATTGAAAGAGTCTTTGGAATAAAAGGAAATCAAGAAAGGTAGCGACAAGATGGTTGTCGTCAAGAATGGGAAGAAATGGAGGGGAATAGTAAAGGTGCGTGGCCAGTATGCTGGGTCGCGCACTTTTGCATACAAGCGAGATGCGCAAAGGTGGGTTCAAGAGGAGGTTGATAGGTTACGTGGTGCGGAAGATCCGTCGTCTTTCCGACGTCCATTCGGCGATTTTTTGCAAGCCTTCCACGATCGCAGGAAGATCGAGGTTCGGCCTACAACCTATGAAACCGAGGTTCATCTCGCGAAAAGAATTCCTCAAGAATGGCTAAAACAGGCTGTCGGGACAATATCAAAGCGTCAGATTGAGCGAGTGCTTGCTGACATGTACGCCGACGGTACAGCCTACGCGACAGTGAAAAGATTTCGTGATGTCGTCCGCGCGGTATTCACATACTTGGTTAAGGAGGGGGTCATAAAGGATAATCCAGCGCACGGACTGGCCTTGCCCAGACGGAGAGAGCAGCCCGTCCAAATGCGGCCATGGAGCGACATTGAGTGGGCTGAGACTTTCGTGAGTTGGAAAGAACGCCACCAGCAAGCGGCAAGTGTTGTACTGGTACTTGCGCGTACGGGATTGAGATGGTCGGAAGCCAGGGCACTCCTAGTCGGAGATGTAGAGCTTGGCGAACACCCGTCCGTGATGGTTACGAAAGCACGACCCGAAGGACATACAGTTAGTACAACAAAATCTGGGAAGTCGCGTCGAGTGCCGTTAACCGCTGATGTCGCTGAAGTATTGCGGGGATTTGCTGAAGGTAAGTGCCCCGATGATCTGTTAATGCCACCAATGCATAGATCAAGATTGACGCAACAACTAGCATGGGCGGAAACTTCAGGTGAGCGTACTCTCCACGATTTACGGCATACCGCTATATGTAACTGGTTACGGGCGGGCGTCGACGTTGCAACGGTGCGGGAATGGGCTGGACACGCAGATCTAGTGATGACGTCTCGTTATACTCACTACCTTGGCTTAGCGCATGACGCGCTATCTATCGACAAGGTTAATCAGCTAGTATCTGGAATTAACGAAGCTGTGGGTACATCTCAGGTACACACAGCCTCGAACTTTTGAGAATTTGAAGGGAGGAAGACGATCTAAGATCGGGACTTCTCCTTGCTATCTCGTATTTAGTTGTATTGGTCGGGATGACAGGATTTGAACCTGCGACCTCTTCGTCCCGAACGAAGCGCGCTACCAAGCTGCGCCACATCCCGTTAGCCGAAGTGACTGCATTCAATAATAGCTACCTCGTGAGAGAAAAACGAAATTCAGATCAGACCTGCAAGGCAGTTCACACGAATCATCGAGGGCTATGCGTTTATAGCCGGAGTGCATTGATAGCGTGTGAGTTGATAACCGGGGTGCGTTGATAACCGGGGTGCGTTTTAAGCGGGTATGCCCCTACAGCGGCAAAATATCAATCTGGATTGCCTCGGGCGGGCAGAAAGTGCGAACTGGAGTGTAGGGGGAGTTACCTAATCCGGCAGATAGCTGCACGATCGCAGATTTTTCTGTTGGTTCGTAAGCCGACCAGTCAATAATTGCGCCATCTGTTTTAATCGGAAGCTTTTCGTCGTCGGACGTGGTTTCACGAACTGGCCAACGGAACATACCGTTAGCAAAACGTTTGTCTAAATCGCAATTTGTCACCAGTGCGCCGTATTTAGGTAAATTCACCTGACCGCCATGGGTGTGCCCACAGAAAATAACGTCGGCACCATCAGCTATGAAAGCATCCAAAACCCGTGTGTACGGTGCATGAGCCAGTGCAATCCGCAGAGTAGACGCAGAATCCTGGCTAGCGGCGTCATTAACTGGGTCCGGCATCTGATCGCGCAGAATGTGCGGATCGTCCACGCCTACCAGCTCGATATTCCACCCGCGTACCGTGAGGCGCCCGCGGCGATTATTCAGGTCAAGCCAACCCTTGGACGTCAATCCGCGGCGTAAACGCTTCGTATCTAGACGATTCGGGCCAATCAACAAACCCTCTTCATCGCGTTCCTTATCCGGTTTTGGACCTCCACCAGTGTGCCGCCACAGATAGCGGAAAGGATTAGCCGGGCGGGGAGCATAATAGTCATTGGAACCAAAAACAAACGCTCCTGGAATCTCAAGAAGCGGCTCCAAATCCGCCAACAGTGCGTCAATAGCGGCGTCTTCCGAAATTAAATCACCGGTGACAACCACGAAATCAGGGCGGGTGTGTGCCAGCTCGCGGATGAATTTACGACGTTTTTCTTGCCGCGCCAAAAGGTGCGGATCTGAAATATGTAGAATTCGAAGCGAATTTCCTGATTGCCCGTCCGGATGAGGGCGCAGAATTGAACGGCGTCGTAGACGGTAATCATCGGCATGCCAAAGCCCGCCAAGCAAAGCGACTCCGCCAAGAATGCTCAGCGTGCTCAACGCAGGCTTCGCCACTCGTGTCAATCTTCCCATCGTGGTTCGCAGCCTTAGCCGTCTTCCTCTTCGTCTTGTCCACTATCGCCGTCTCCTGCGTGCTCAGCAGGGTCCGGACCAATCGACAGCCAAATACTAATCGTTGATCCCGCCGGGGCTGTGCCCGATGGGCTTTGCCGTGCGACTAGACCTTCCGGTTGATCCGAATAATCGGTGCCCACGGACACGGAGAAACCGGCGTTATTCAGTGCGGCGGTGGCCGAGGATTCACTTAAACCGGTAACGTTGGGGACACTTACCTGCGGCGGAGTGATCACCGAACGGTTCGGCGGGGTGAAATATTGAACAGGTTGGCCTGCGAGCGCGGCATCCATATAGCGCTTGAACATGGGTCCGGCCAAAGTTCCACCGTAAACAACCCGGTGGTAGCGGCCATTAATCGTCACGTTCATCATGGGGATATTCCCCTCCATATGGCCAGTCCACACTACGGCGGCCAGCTGCGGGGTGTACCCCACGTACCAGCCGTGGTATGCCGCGTCCGTCGTACCAGTCTTACCGGCCGAGGGACGACCAGCAAGCACTGCGCCATTGAGCGGACCGGGAACTTCCTTCAATACCGAACTTGTTGCGCGGGCGGTTTCCCGGTCGAGGACTTGACGACAATTCGGAGTTTGCTCACCGAGCAGGTTGCCGTTGGTGTCGTGCACGGTGGTGAAGGACTGCGGCTCACAGTAGTTGCCTTCGGCTGCCAAAGTTGCCATAGCTACCGCCATGGACAGCGGGGTGACCGGGTTTACGCCGAGGGTTAGTGCCGGTACAGGTTCGAGTGGAAGCGGTTCACCGACGACGGCGGGCAGGCCACGGTTTGCAAGTGGCGGAACCGTTTCTTCGGTACCGATTTCGCCACGTTCGACGCCGAGGTCGTAGGCCCGTTGCATAATATTGCACAGGTCGAGGCGCGAAGACATTTGCATATAAGCCGTGTTAACCGAGTCCTTGGTTGCCTGAAGTACCGTAATGTTCCCATACGTGCTGTTATTAACGTTTCGCGGGCTTGCCGGTGCTACATAGTCGGGGGCGCAGGAAATAGTCCACGCGCTGGCTGGGAAGTTCTGGTTGCCCCCGTTCACCGTCTCATACGCTGAACGGCCCGAAGCTAGCCACTCAACCAGTGTAAAGACCTTAAAAGTTGATCCGGGCTGGAAGCCTGCACCGCCACCCATATCTTGCCCGGCGTTTGCGTTGACCTTGGTGGCGTAGGGCTGTTCTTCAGTCGGATTTCCGAAGGGGGTGTTTTGGACCATGGCAACGATATGGCCAGTATTAGGCTCAACCGAGGACAGTGCGGTATCAACACCAGAAGGATCGCCGACTGGAATTGCAGCGGTGATCGAATCGTAAGCTGCCTGTTGCTTCTCCGGATCGAGCGTCGTCGTAATCGTGAGACCACCACGGTACAGAGCCTGAATACGATCGTCCCGGGTCTCGCCCAGAATTGGTGAATTCAGGACTTCCTTGACCACGTACTCGCAGAAGTAGGCGGAAATCCCGGAGTCTTCACAGCCATTCGTGGCTGGCGTGACGTTGAGCATTTCTTCAATCGTCACGGCAACTGCGGCGTCGTACTCTTCTTGCGTAATGTAGCCTTCTTCGAGCATGGCGCCGAGTACCGTGTCTCGCCGAACTAGGGCTTCCTCCGGGTTGGTTACCGGATCCCAACGGCTGGGTGCCTGCGTAATTCCAGCCAGCATTGCGGCCTGCTCAAGTGTTACATCTGCGGCACTTACCGAGAAGAAATAGCGCGAGGCTGATTCTACGCCCCACTGGGAAGGACCGAATTGTGCAATATTCAGGTAACCGGTGAGGATTTCATCCTTGGTCATCTGGTTTTCTACTGCGATTGCGTAGCGGGCTTCGTTCAGCTTACGGGCGATGGTACGTTCGGTGGCGGAGGCGATCAGATCGTCGTCGCCCTGAATGCGGCCTTCTTCGATCAGTGCATTCTTCACATACTGCTGAGTAATTGTGGAACCGCCAGCAAAACTATCGCCGGTAATATTTCCAAAAGCAGCGCCTAAAATACCTTGCGCGTCAATGCCATTGTGTTGGTAGAAACGGCGGTCCTCGATAGCGACCGCGGCATCTTTAATGTATTGGGAAATGTCTTCCGAACCGACCACGATCCGGTTTTCCGAGTAGAAGGTCGCAATATGGGAGCCGTCTGCAGCGAGAATAACAGACTGTTCAGAAGGCTGGGTGAAGTCAATATTCGTCGGCAAATCTTCGAAAATGCTGGTGACTGCGTTAGCGGCAGTTCCGGTGGTCGCTACAAAGGGTAGGGCCATGGCAGCAAGAATTCCTCCGCCGAGGCCGGTGAGGAGAATAAACGACAAGAGCGCGGCAATAAATTGGCTCGCACCCAGTTTTCGAGATTTTGCAGACATACACACAGAATACTGCCATTTGTCGTTTTGGTCGCGTGAGGTCGGTCATCTGGTGGAATCTCACGGGTCCGATGTGAGTTTTTTCAAGTTCCGATATAACATACCAACTAGTGACACCTATTTATATGTCGCCTACCGGAGCAATGGGGCTCTCACGAAACAGGGGTTTTCATGTCTTTGATTTACGAAGAACAAACGTGGGCAGTTCGTGCTGCTTGCGCTGATGTTGATCCAGATTCGCTTTTTGTACGCGGAGCTGCTCAACGCCAAGTCCGGCAGGTGTGTTTTTCATGTCCGGTTAGGCTTGAATGCCTAGCAGATGCGCTCGATTCCAATACGGTGTTTGGCGTGTGGGGTGGCCTGACAGAACGTGAAAGGCGCGCGCTCTTGCGTCGCTTCCCGAATGAAACAAACTGGTATGACCGGTTGAAGAATTCTGACGAACAGCTCGCTGTCGAATTGCGTGCCGGGCATGTGCCGCGGCTGTCGAATCGTTAAGTAATTGAAGGTAGAGGCATGAAAAAGTTTGAATATGCCACCGTGCCGCTTCTGATCCACAACACCAAGGCAATTCTTGATACTTGGGGTGAAGATGGATGGGAGTTGGTGACTGTTATCCCTGGTCCGCAAGGATCGTCGAACCCGGTTGCTTATCTGAAGCGGGAAAAAGCATGAGTGCCAGCGAACGACTAGCAGAGCTCGGTTTGGAACTTCCTCCAGTGGCCGCGCCGGTGGCTGCTTATATTCCTGCTCAGCGGATCGGCAATGAAGTCCGTACATCCGGGCAACTTCCTTTTGTTAACGGCCAACTACCGCGTGAAGGAAAGGTTGGCGCTGAAGTTTCGGCGGAGGAAGCTAAAGAGCTGGCGCAAATTTGTGCGCTTAATGCTCTTGCTGCCGCCGCGCAAGTAGCTGGTGGAATCGATCAGATTGAGTCGGTATCGCATCTGACCGGTTTTGTGGCTTCCGCGTCGGATTTTTACGGTCAACCTGGGGTTATTAATGGGGCTTCGGAGTTGTTGGGGGAAGTATTCGGCGATGCTGGTGCACATACCCGGTCAGCGGTTGGTGTTTCGGTTCTGCCGTTAAATTCTCCAGTAGAACTTGAGCTCACCGTTATTGTGCGGGACTAGCCGTAATTGTCTCGGACGAGCCAATACCGTCCGGGATTAACTAGCGACGTTAAGGACTAATTAACGCCGTTAGGGACCGGCTAATACCGTTCAGGTCCGGTCAGCTCGATGAGTCTTACGTCGGTTTCGGTGAACTGATACATGTTTGCCGCCACGTGCGATCACGGCCAGCGGGTTTTGTATTCAGTACTCGTACTTCGCATCTTAAATATAGGTTTTGCGTCCCGTGCACACCGTAAATTCAAGTTTTGCGAGCAGAAATGGGTCCAAAGCCCCACTTGTGGGTCTCTAAAGCCGGTTCACAGCTTCCTAAACCCCACTTCCTGTTCCCCAAATTAGGGAAAATC
>JAAYWS010000073.1 GCA_012516575.1 Actinomycetaceae bacterium | reverse complement strand
GATGCCATCAGCCGCGCTGAAGGCACTGCGATAGGTACTAAATAGCCCTGCCGAGTCTTACAGCCGGAGAAATCCACTTCTTACACCCCTGCCGGCTCGTACAACCGGAGCCACCCGCAATATTTACTCTGCCGAAACCAACAAACCACTAAATTCCGGTATCAGAACCCTTCTCGAAGCAGGAAGGTTCAAAAAACAACTACACACTTATCTGTGAAGAGCCGCTTAACCTTACTTCTGGAGCGCATTCAGCGCCCACGCGATTGATTCGCGCATAAAAAACTGACGTGCCGGACGTTGCGAAAGTGCCAGATCATGGCGCCCACCGGACACTTCAAGCAAAGTAACATCACGCCCGAGCGTCGGCCCGAGGCGTTTCATATCCTCCACATTGAGCACGACATCGGTGCTTGCCAACTCTTCGGCGCTCGGGTTGTGAACATCCCCAGAAGCGTCCGAATGCGCAACTAATACCGGTTCGCGAATATCGAGTCCTTCGCCGACCATACGGTGCCCGATTCGGGCCGCCCGGAAAAACCCAGCAAAAACTGGCTCAGGAGCAATCGGTTTGTGTTCGGTATTGAAAAAGAACTCGCCACCGTAATCGACGTGAAGCTCACGGCCGTAGTCAACACCCAACTTCGATATTGGCAAAGTAGGCAGGAGCTTGCCAAGGTGCATCATAAGCGTAGTGAGCTGCTTTTTGTGGAAGTCTGGGCCGTTATGCTCCAGCCACGGCGAATTCAAAATAATCGCATCGACCGTCCCCGGATGCCGGTCAGCGAAAAGTACTGCCTGCAAGCCGCCGGTGGAATGTCCAATGAGCACAATCTTCTGGGCACCCACCGCCCGCAAATGCTCCACTGCCACGAGGATTTCTTCTTCACGTAACAGCAAGTCGCGCTGGTCATCACGCCGGTTTTTCACGGGCAACGCACGCCCGCCCCGGCGCAGATCGAGCCCGTATAAGGCCACGCCCGCATCCCGCCATGCCGCCGCATAATCCACGTGGAAAAAAGAATCAATAAACCCAGGTAACCACAGCGCGGCGAGACCATGCTCGGCAACAAAAGCATCGGCGTCGTTCTCGGAAACCAAAACAGCGACGTCTTCGCGGCCCTTCGGCGTTCCGGCGTCGAACTGTGTCAAGAAAATCGTGCGCGCCACCCACGAATCACCAAGGTAATCCGGCGATGGCGCGCTGATCTTGTCCATGTTTAGTCGACGATGCCGTAGAGGCGGTCGCCGGCGTCGCCCAGACCGGGGACGATGTAGCCCTTTTCGTTGAGCTTCTCATCCACCGCAGCCACAATCACGCGGACGTCGCCGCGGTCGCCGATATGCTCTTCGAGGTTCTTCAGACCTTCCGGAGCGGCCAAAATACAGATTGCGGTGACGTCTTTTGCGCCGCGCTCGAGCAGGTAGTCGATCGAGTCGATGAGCGTGTGGCCGGTGGCCAGCATCGGATCGAGGACGAAGCATTGGCGGCCTTCGAGCGAATCCGGCAGACGGTTCGCGTATGTGATCGCCTCGAGGGTTTCTTCGTCGCGCTTGAGTCCAAGGAAGCCAACTTCGGCGGCTGGGATCAGGCGCATCATGCCTTCGAGCATGCCCAGTCCCGCGCGCAGAATTGGCACGACAATCGGACGCGGATAGGCAATCGTAATGCCGGTCATAGGTGCGACGGGCGTTTCGATTTCTTTAGGCTCGGTGAGGATGTCGCGGGTTGCTTCGTAGGAGAGCAACATAATGAGTTCTTCAACCAGTTGGCGGAAAACTGGGGATGGCGTGGTCTTGTCACGCAGGGTGGTGAGTTTATGTTCAACGAGTGGGTGCGAAATTACCTGAAGTTCCATACTTCTAATGTACCGTGCGCAGGCCTTGCCGTTGCCCATAATATTGAGCCATGTTCCATTCTGAGATTTTGACCATGCGGCGGGCCATGGAATTGGCGGCGCGTGCGGGCGCGGCGGGCGATGTGCCGGTGGGTGCGGTGGTTGTGGACGACGACGGCGTTGTGCTCGGCGAGGGTTTTAATACGCGTGAGGTCGACGCCGATCCGGTTGGGCACGCGGAAGTGAACGCGTTACGTGCCGCGGCGCGGGTGCGGGGGAGCTGGAATCTGAGTGGGTGCACGCTGGTGGTAACGCTTGAACCGTGCACAATGTGTGCTGGGGCGATTGTGAATGCGCGGGTTTCGCGGGTCGTTTTTGGGGCGTGGGATGAGAAGGCGGGTGCGGCTGGTTCGGTGCGCGATGTTTTGCGCGATGCTCGGTTGAATCACACGGTTGAGGTGATCGGTGGGGTGTTGGAGGAAGAGACAGGTGCGCAGCTAGTGGAATGGTTCGAGCAGCGGCGGCTGTGACCTCGGTGGCACAATCGGCGGCGTGTTGGTGAAAAGGGCGGGAGCGCGTTAAGATTTAAAGCCGAGGTAGCGTGTCCGAGCGGCCGAAGGTGCAGCACTCGAAATGCTGTGTGCGGCAACCCCGCACCGTGGGTTCAAATCCCACCGCTACCGCCACCACTTTCCCCCGGTATCTAGCCAAAAACTAGACCGGGGGATAAGTTTTTTATGTAGCGTGGGGACATTTTGGGGACAGTGAAAACAGGTCCTAGCCCACTGATCCCCCCCCCCCGCCCGCCGCCACCTCGCCTAGACCGCTTCGCGTATAGGCTCTGACAACCTGTACGGGTTTCCAAGATTTAGGCCGTGGTTTTATTTCGTTTATAAGTTCACCGCGAGCGCTATGGTGGTTAATTCGGTTCAGTGTTCGCCAGTGTGGGCCGGGGCTGTGGGTGTTTTGGTTGGTTATTTCCCTCGCGCGCGCGATGGG
>JAAYWS010000137.1 GCA_012516575.1 Actinomycetaceae bacterium | reverse complement strand
CATAAAGTTTATGTTGTTGCTTTTCGGCAAAACATAAAGGATTTGCTCTTTGACAAGATTAATGTCCTTTTCTCTGAAGCGTCCACCATGAACCCAACCATACTCACAAAACTTACATCGGTACTTGCAGCCACGGGTCAACTCTATAACAGCCTTCCCTTCTTTCAGTCGTGGCTCACTGTCTATTTCGTCGCGCCTGCTCCAGCCGTTCTCAAGATAATTCCCGTCAATCTCGCCCAGATAAATCTCGTCGGCAATATCACTAAGGCACTGCGTATTATTCACGCCCTGACCGCCAACGACAAGCCTTTGCCTTCTTTCTTCTTTTAGAACCGGTATCTTCTTTCTTTTCAAGAAAGATACCAAATTAATCATGTTCATGGGATAAAAGACGTTGGCGTAAATCGTATCTGGCACTTCAAGAACCCTGCTTGTAAAGTGTGTTGGCTCTAAGCCATGCCATTCACGCGCTATCTCAAATCCGAGATTGATTGAACTGGTTTTGCGGGCGTCGCGTGGGATTGTGTCAATCAACATTTTTACACTCGCGTATTTATCAGTTCGTCCAGCGCGATTTCGAACAGTTTCGACAACTTGACTGCGACCGCAATACTCATATTTCTTTGCCCATTTTCAAGTTGAGACAAATAAGATTGAGAAACGTCAATCATTTTGCACAGTTGCTCCTGAGTTAAGTTCCTCTTAAGGCGATATTCTTTCAGATTGTTTTTTATCATTCGTTGCTCCTGTTATCAAATCCCAGCGGTTGAGATATTTTTGATATTTTCCCATGGTCGGTCTTTTCGTTGGCCAGCAAAAATAGATATCGGTTTGGCTTCTTTTTAGTGCGCTATCGGGGATTATGAAGTATTCTTTTGTGTCCCAAATAACACAAATGAATACGTCGCAATACTTTCCTCTCCTGTTCTTGCCCATGTGAAAGTGCCATAGCGGGCTTACGCAGTTGCTTGTCTTGGATGTTGTGAACGCTCCTTTCACGTCAATTCTTATTTCGTCGAGCGCAAGAATATCGAACGGGTGTCCCGTGGGCATTAATTCATTGTCTATTCCATTCTCGCTCAACACCCAACTCACGTGCCTTTCTACGATTTCTCCTTTCCGTGCGTTCCCGCCCGCTATCATGTGGTATTTACCGCTCCTTATTCCACTGATGTGCCCTTCTGATAGCCCGTATTTTTTAGCAAGCGCGGGGGTTGTACTGATAGAGTTTTCTATTTCCTCATTTCTTTCTCTTATTGCTTCGCTTAGAACGCGACCAGAGTTCCCAATTATTTGTCTTACGCGCTCTCTCGAAACACCAAACTCTTGCCCTATTTCAGCCAACGACATTCTTTCGCCAAACCTCAATCGCATCATCTTCTCGCGTCTACTCACGCACTCTCCTTTCTCTTGACTTATCTTGTCTGTTCGTTTATAATTATAACACACAGTAATAAGAGATGTCAAGTGATTGAAAGGAGTTAGATATGATATATTTTGATATTGAAACAAAGGCAAACGAAAAGGCGTTAAAGTTTTTAGAGGAGCCAATGAAGAATACCTATGCGCTTTTATTAACGGAGAATAAACAGATGTTGTTACCGACGATTCGTTCACGCGCGGTTGTCCTTTCTTTTAAATCGTTACCCCATGAGGAGTT
>JAAYWS010000138.1 GCA_012516575.1 Actinomycetaceae bacterium | reverse complement strand
TGTGCGACTGAGCGTGGTCGTAATAGCCATTCTGCTTTGTTCAATATCCCTGCATGCAGGTGGGGCGGATAACCAGATGTGGAGCACCGGATATCGGTTCGAACTGCTGACGGCCGATGGCAGCCCGGCCAACGACATGATGGGTTCGGGGGCCTTCCTGCAATATCATGTGTCTGACCATACCCGCATCGAGTGGTCCTTCGAGTACAAGGAATATGATTTTGAAGCCCCGCAGCGCTATGTAGGGCTCTCTCGCTCATCCACGCAAGATAGCGATTCGAGAACGCGTTCGACGCTGATCTCGTTGCGTGTCGAACGTTCATGGGGCGGTCGCGAGCAATGCCTCCATCCGCTCGCTTTCGCCGGGCTGGGCATGGGCTATACCGTGATTGACGACATCCGCGGCACGGTCAACGGGGAGGCATTCGATATCAATGCCGAAGGTGGTATCGAAACCGTGCCGTCCTGCGGGATCGGCATCCGGTATCAGCGCCGGGGCTGGGCCGTGGACGGCGGGCTGAAGGTCGAGCGCCATCTTGCGGACTGGGACTTGGAAGACCGGGTCAGCGGGAGGAGCGGCGAGGTCGGGGATTACACTGCATGGGGCGGATGGCTGGGGTTGAGCATTCGGATCTGATCGTGCAGACAAAAAACGCTTCATGTTAAGCGGATGTTAAGCATGCCCTGCCAATATGCTGCGGCATGAAACCAGACGAATCAACCCGATCCCTGTCGTTACCGGAAGATGCACCGCACAATACGGCGCTTTACGTTTATTCGGTTGTGATTCCGTTTTACAACGAAGAAGTAGCCGTACCGTCGCTGCTTCAAGAAGTCCTCGCCGTGCTGGCGCGATTAGATGGCCCGTCCGAATGCCTGTGCGTTGACGACGGGAGCAGCGATGGAACCGCTACCGTCCTTAACAACTTCGCGGCACAACCGGATTCTCCGGTGAGGGTTATCGCGTTCCCGCAGAACAGGGGCCAGGCCGCCGCGCTGTGGGCAGGTCTTCACGAGGCGCGAGGTCGCATCGTTATTACGCTCGATGGCGATGGACAGAACGATCCTGCGGACATTCCCGATCTTCTGGGACATCTGAACCACGCCGACCTAGTCTGCGGTATTCGCGCGGAACGCAACGACACCGCCTTGCGCCGGGCCATGTCGCGCCTGGCAAATCGAGTTCGCGGCACCATTCTCGGCGACAACATGCGGGACAGCGGTTGTGCGCTGAAGGTCATGCGCAGGGAAGTGGTTCAAGCTCTGCTTCCCATCCGCACGCTCTACTCCTTCATCCCGGCCTTGGCGGTCGCCGGAGGCTTCCGCATTGCCGAGATCCCGGTTCACCACCGTGCGCGAAATGGCGGGCGGTCTAACTACGGCTTCTTGAAATTCGCCCTGATGCCGTTTGTGGACATGCTCGGACTCTACTGGTTCAGGAAACGGTGCGTGCGGACTCGGGACGGTGTGAGGTCGCAACCATTGGCGGTGCCCCAATGAATCGAGCTTTGGTATGCCACTCAGCATCGCGGCACAGCATGCGTCGCTTCTTCACGTTTGCCTTCGTTGGAAGCGTAGGGACAGCGATCCAGTATGCAGTGTTGGGCTTGAGTGTCGCTTTGGGTACGACCCATTCCGTGGCCGGCTCGGCTGTCGGCTACGCGCTGGGGTCCGTCGCCAACTATCTGCTCAACTATCGATTCACGTTCCGGAGCAGGGCACCGCACGCGCAAGCCGCGACGAAGTACTTTACCATCCTGGCAGTTGGCTGGGTACTCAACCTTTGCCTGATGTCCCTCTTTGTGATCAGGATTGGATGGAGCCACTGGATATCCCAGGCGCTGACCACCGCTATAGGTCTGGTCTGGAATTACACGGGTAGCCATCTTTGGGCCTTCCGCTCCGCGTCCCCAAATCCGACGCCTTTCTCTACGGAAGGAAGCACCGTTGCGCCACGCTGGACACAATGCGTTACCGCAGCCGAAACCATAATGGATGAATACGCCACATGAAGCACCGCTTGTATCTTGCCTGCCTTGTGATTGTCCTGCTTTATGCTTCGTTTCTGGGGCGGCATGGCGTTCTGCAGCAAACCGAAGCACGCTACGCGGAAGTCGCGAGAGAAATGAAGGTCTCCCGCGA
>JAAYWS010000072.1 GCA_012516575.1 Actinomycetaceae bacterium | reverse complement strand
TATCTCATCCAAAACCCTCATCCCTTCCCACCACCACTACACGCACAAATATGAAGAGCCGTTTCAGGGAACTGAAAATGGGACTCTAAGCCCATTTCTGCTCGCAAAACCTGAGTTTTAGATGCGAAGAGCCGGTAAATGCTACTTCTTCGGCTTGGGCTTTAATGCTGAGGCAAGCGCAACCAAGACTGCTCCGGCGGCAACCAGCGGCGCAATTCTAGCCAGCAGGGCCTGACGCTCGGCACGCTTAAGAGCTTTACGCTGCCGCTTGGTGAGCGGACGGCGCGCTTCAACAAATTCGCGGTAGGTCTGCTTTTCATGAATAGCCGCACGCTCACGGACGACCGCGAGACGAGCGGCTTCGGTTTGTTCGACTGCTTCGTAGGCGGCACGATTTTCGGTGCGCATTTGCTCTGCAACAGGAACTGCTTTATTTACCCGAAATAGCGAAAGCGACACGGCCGCCGCCATCACTACCAGCGCGCCTGCCATAAGAGGGGTAAACGTCGGATCATTAACTTGTGCAATCACATAAGCGCCTACGACCACGACAATCACGAAATAAAGGGCTTGTACGGTTGCCACCCGCTTTTCAGTGACGAAGTCACCAGCTTCATATGCGGGAAGATTCGGATCGTTAAGTCGGTTTAGCCGACCGGTCCAGAAAACGCCTGCTATAGCATAAGGCAGGATGAGCAGAGCAAGCAATACTGCATATCCGGTGTCAACAAGCTCAAGCGCCCATGAGGCCGCGACACTCGCGTAACCGATGAGGAACGCTCCGATACCGATCCATGCTGCGGAGCATCGAGTAGCCTTCCGAAGCAGGTTAATGTGCGGTACCGAAGATGCCGCTTGTACGTCTGCCACTGTATTCCCCTTTGAATCTGTGCACAATTCGAACAGTTAAATTATGTGGTTGTTATTTGTTGTGGTTTTCTAGTGTATCGGAATCAGCTTCCTTTTCAGCCACACCCTCAACATTAGCCGACTTAACACCCTGAAGTCTTTTTCTCAGGCCACGTTCTTTGCGAATAACCACCACAAGAATAACGATGCCCGCAATCGCTCCTGCCAGTGCGAACCACATCCACGGTTCAACCCGGAACGGCGATATTTCTTGCTCGGCTATATCGGCGATTTCTGGAGTATATTCCACTCGCTCACCACGCACGAGCAACCGGTGTGAGTTCACCCCGTACGGCGTACAGGTAAAGAGGGTCAGATAATCATGCCCTTCAATCTTTGTTAAATCACCGATTTCATCAGGTTCAACAACCTTAATCTGATCAACCTTATAAGCGAGCGTCTCCCCCAACACTTCGATAAGAATCAGATCGCCTTCTTCCACATCAGGAAGCCGATCAAACAATGTCGCATCCGGCATTCCCGTATGAGAAGTCAACACCGCATGCGAGTCCATTCCGCCTACCGGCAACGAGGTTCCATACAAATGGCCTACGCCCTTACGCAACACCTCATCATCGGTGCCATGGTAGACAGGCAGATCAATATTAACCGCAGGAATACGAACACGTGCCATCACATCGACCACGTCAAGCTGTGAAGAATATTCAATATAGCTATCCGACCCTGGATCCTGTGCAACATCAAGAAGCCACGGGTCAAGAATCGGAATCCCTTCCAGCGTGCTGTTGTAAGCCCGGGCCGCTTCCAGCTCAGCCTCCCGAGTCGCCTGTGGAATTCCTGCCGCCTGCGTGGAGTACTTCGACGCAAACTCATGTTGCTTCACATTGTTGTATTGCGTCGCAATAACCGGATAAAGCAAAACCAGAATACCTGCTAGCACAAGTAGCAACGGAATAAAGCTACCAACCGTACGCTTCGGCCCAGCCTTATGCACAACACTTACCTCAACAGGCTCAACGTCTCCCGATTGCCTCGTTGTAGTCATTGCTTCTCCCTGGTCTTATCTATCCAAACAGTCGGTGCGGCCGTTGATCGGAAAACGCCGATCAACGGCCGCACCATAACTAATCAATCATGGTGATTGACTACGCCCTAAGCAACTTCCTTACGCTTACGCGAAGAGAAAGCATAGAACGCACTACCGCCACCAATCAAGAGAACACCGAGCACCGAAAGAACAACAATGCCCTGACCACCAGTCAGCGGGAGCTTCTTGTTAGCTGGCTGGTTAACGATCTTATGAGCGTCCGTTACGTCGGCAATCTTCGCCGTGCCAGCGGTGGTCAGTTCGAAAAGAACCGGCTCAGCAAGGAGCTCGTAGCCATCGGCAGCCTTCGTCTCAACCAGACAGTACTTATTCGGGCCATACGTTTCCGAGTGCTGAGCACCGGTGAAGTAGCCGTCGTTACCACCGGGTGTACCAGAAGCCAGCTTCTCTACACCATCGTTGTACCAGGTGGACAGTTGCAGCGGACCGGATGCGCCATAACCATCAGCATCAGTAACGATAGTGGACAGCGGCTGGACTCCCGCAGCATTAGCGGCCACACCGTTCATGCCAGTCATGTCAGCAGGAGCACACGAATACTCGTAATCGTCAAAGATGCCGTTATCGTCAAGGTCACCGAGCTTCTTAGCCTGATAAACCTCGAAAGTCACATCCTTCAAAGGTGTTTCCGAATCTCCGTCAACGCCAACCTTGTAAATCTCAATAATGCCGTACTTATCGGTCACCGTATTCGAGATCTGCTCAGGCACTACCGGATTAGCTGGCACGGTGGCCTGCTGATTTTGTGCGTCGCCTTCGCTCGGCTTCGGAGCAGGGATAACTCCAGCCTGATTCTCAATGAGACCATTCGTTGGAACCGACTTCAGAGTTGTTTCAAAATCAACAACAAGCTGAGCACCATAATTTTCAGCCATCTTCGTCAAACCGGAATCTAGGATGCTAACCGTTACAGTTTGACCGCTAACAGCCACGTCATAATCAGAAGGAGCGAGCGTTACAATCCGCGTCGTGGTATCAAGGGTTGGATCCGCATCAGCTGCAACGATCCATACGTCTGACACTGCCGGCGTCGAAATATTCAGATCAGTCGAGAAAGTGTCACGAACGAAGTAGTACGGCAGGTCATTGTAATCAGTTAGGTTATCTGGTCCGGTGTAATTACCGTTACCATCCACCGGTCCTACAACATCACCGTAGTTCGGAATCACCGAAGAAACACGGTAGGTGATCGGAGCGTTAACGTAAATGCCGCTTTCGTCAAGCGCAGCCTTATGCGGGGTCACATGTGCATCATTCTTCGGATAGACGTGTACGTCATACATCCAGCTGTTGCCATTAACCGGGTCCGTCATCGGCACTGTCACGAAAAACGAAACAGAACCGCTATAGGTTTTACCATCAACCGGCGACGGAGGAGTAACCTCCTTCACCCAGTACAGGCCGACACCGTCACCATTTGTTGCAGAGTAAGTAGCCGTACCATCAGCCAAAGTAGTCACGGTATCGACAAGAGTCTTGTTAGTCGGCTCGGCCTTGCTGTCATAGTATGCGCGAGCAGCATCCCAGCCTTTGTTGGTTGCCAGATTTACGTCCGTCGCCTCATCATCTGCGTACTGGACCTTGTAGATTGCAAACTCGGCACCCTCGAGGCCGTCACCGTTAAAGCAGGTCGCAGGGAGCTCGGTTCCGTTCGGTTCACAGTTTGCAGCCGTAGTATGTGGACCTTCATATTTATGAATAACTAGGTTCGTATCGGCATTAGGGTTGACCGTCACGTCATCCACGTCACCAAGCGCAGGCGCGGTAAACCCGAGGCCAGCCACCGCCAATGCGGCAACAGCCGCACTCCAGCGGGTTGACTTGCGTTTCATCATGTCACTTCCTTTTATGTGTTTTCTTTCTTTTGGAACGCGACCGCGCCCCACCCATTGATGTATTGACTATCAGTCCCGTACAACGCTGGGAAGCTTTCTTCTTGTTACGAACCAGCCCAGCCAGCCCGCAATGATCAGACCGATACCGAACAGGCCGGTCTTGGTTGTTCCCGGTCCACCTGCTGCTGGCAGTGGCGCGGGTGTCGTATCTTTAACCACGATCGTCGGCAGGTTGTTTTCGTCCCCAGCCAACGTGCTTATGACGCCGGTATGCGCACTTGGATCCGTGAGCGTGACGCCGTTGCTATCCAGCGTAAATTGGACTGGCGTAGCAAGGAGGACGAATCCTTCTGGCGCCTTAGTTTCAACTAACCAGTAGGTGCCTTCACGTAGCTGGCTGGACACAAAGAGCGCACCATTGCCCGGATCCACGGTAATCCCTCCAGTAATCGGCGTGTCAGCTATTACTGGGGTAGCCGCCTGCGGGTCTGCCGCTCCATACAGTGCGAACTCAGCCCCTGACAGGTCACACGTCGGAACTCCTACGTCACAGTTAGTACCCTGCTTGTTCACGTTGAACTGGTAAAGTTCGCGCAATTCGTTTTCCACCGACGCCGTTACCGGGCATTCCAATGCAGTTTGTTCAGCCACCGCAACCGCAGTATTCGTCACCGAAGTAATCGTTGCCAGATCGATCTCCTGTGAGACTGTTGCGTCGAAGGTGATCGTTATTTCCTCTGAAGCATCCGGGTTTGCCGAGTCGATCGGCTCGAGCGAAATACCGTCGCTTGCAGAGAAAATAGTCAGCTTCCGTTCAGCGTCCATTGATACTGCCGGCTGATCTGTAACCTCCGTGCGCGTGCCGCCGCTCGTTACCCAGTAGGTCCGTTCCATTGAACCCGCTACATAGTCCACGCCTTCCGGCAAGGTATCCACTATGGATATCCCCTGTTGGGTAACGCCCTGCGGCCCGTCGTTAACAACTGTCACCGTGTAAGTGATGGTCTCGCCGGGTGCGGCAATCCCGTCACCTGCTACCGTAGCGGCGTCCTTCGTAATGCTCAGCTCCGGAGATTTCACCGTATACGTCGCCGTATCGGACAGCTGAATCTCTGAAACCACGGATTTACCTGTGACGGTAGCAGTGTTGGTGACCTCCGATACGCTCAGATCAACAGTGCACTTGTAGACCCATTCTTCACCTGGGTCAAGCAAGCCTTCCCCGCTCGTATCACCGGAGTCGTACGTTGGAGTACAGTTCGGCATTGAGTCCTGTACCGCAACATCAGTAATTGACTCCGAACCTGGATTCAAAACGGTAATCGTAAACTCGACTGGGTGGGTGAGTTTATTGTCTGGCAGACATGCCATCGTTGCCGTCTTTGTCACGTCTATGACCGGGTTAGAAATCGTTACACAGGTCGGATCAAAAAGTTCTGACGTGTCCGGATCATCGGTTAATATGGAACCTTCTTCACCCGTGAGTGTTACCGTTCCTTGGTTACACAGCAGAGCATCCTGATGGGAGTCGAGATAACCGGTTGGAACCTCGGTGGTAATCTCAATAGTTGCTTTAGCACCCGGCGCGATAATGCCTTCTTGGCTAACCGGATCGTTAACCGGCTTGGCAGTGTTGAAGTAGTCCGCTCCCTTTTCTACGCCATTAAGCTTGGTCGACGTCACAGTAGCATCCTGCAAGGTATCAACAAACTCAACGTTCGTCGCAGCCATGGAACCAATATTCTCAATCTCAATGGTCCACGTGACTTTTCCGCCTTCGACGGCGACAACGGTTGGTTTACCATCCGGTCCTACAAACCCAGTTACGCTCTTAGTTACGCGCAACTCGGGACGCGGGATTGCACAGGAGCCGAGGTCTCCTACACTCGCTCCGTTAATCGACTTGCAAAACGACGTCGTACCCGTAGAAACATCGAGACTACATATCTGGGAGCTAGTCGATGCATAAGCATTGCCCGCGTTATCAAAAGCAATACCGTTATACTGTCCGGAGCCCATGTGTCCAACGTATGTTG
>JAAYWS010000009.1 GCA_012516575.1 Actinomycetaceae bacterium | reverse complement strand
TAACCACCCGATCACCGTCGGTAGCTAAGTTGAGTTCTTTAAGCTTGAGGTCGACCTGGTCAACCATTTCGTCTGTATGCGAAACGGTCGGAAGATAAAGGGTTTGCAGGCCCCACGATAGTGCGAGCTGACGGCGCACTTCTTCACTATCAGTGAAGACCATCAATGGGATACGTGCACGCAAGCGCGACATCCGCCGGGCTGTCTGACCTGAAGAAGTGAAGACGACAACGAACTTTACGCCGAGCGCCTCACCGATATCCATCGCCGACCGGGTGATAACGCCGTTACGGGTACGATGCAGATTACCAATTCGCGGAATCGATTCAATACCGTGTTCTTCGGAGTACTCGATAATCGAAGCCATGGTTTTGACTGCTTCAATTGGGTACTGACCGATTGACGTCTCTCCCGACAGCATTACTGCGTCTGCGCCGTCCAAAATAGCGTTAGCGCAGTCGGAGGTTTCCGCACGCGTCGGCGTAGGCGAAACGATCATTGATTCCAAAACCTGCGTAGCCACGATGACCGGCTTCGAGTTACGCCGGGCAATAGTAATCGCACGCTTTTGTACAATCGGTACCTGCTGGAGTGGCAACTCAACACCGAGATCCCCACGGGCCACCATCAAACCGTCGAAAGCACGTACGATATCTTCCAATACGGTTACTGCTTGTGGTTTTTCGATCTTCGCGATAACCGGGACGCGGCGTCCTTCTCCATCCATAACACGATGCACGTCTTTAACATCTTCAGCGTTACGGACAAACGACAACGCGATGAGGTCAGCACCGTAATGAAGCGCCCAGATGAGGTCTTCTTCGTCCTTCTCTGACATTGCCGGAACGGACACGGCAACCCCAGGCAGGTTAACGCCCTTATTATTCGAAACTGGGCCGCCGACGAGCACTTCAGTTTTCACATCGGTCTCGGTGACTTCTACAACTTTAACTTGGACTTTTCCATCATCGATCAGGATGAGGTCGCCGGGATTACAGTCACCTGGCAAACCTTTAAAGGTGGTCGAGCAACGCTCCTTATCACCCAAGATATCGTCGGTAGTGATGGTGAAAATATCGCCTTTTGCGAGGTCAACCGGACCGTCGGCAAACCGGCCAAGACGAATCTTTGGACCTTGTAAGTCAACGAGAATGGCAACTGGAGAATTGAGTTCCTCCGAGGCTTCACGCACCCAGTCGATACGCTCTTCGTGTTCGGCATGAGAACCGTGCGACGCATTAATGCGGGCAACGTTCATTCCGGCACGGACGAGTTCAACAATTTTTTCTTTGGTGCTTGTAGCTGGACCTAAAGTACATACAATCTTGGCTCTACGCATATCTCATACTCTACCCGATAGTTTTGTTTGTCGTTAAGTAAACATCAGTCGTGTGCGAATTATCTGGCGTTCGCTTTCGTAGCCAGACGAGAAGCACGATGGCACTGACGCAGATGAATATTGAAACCCACACATTCAGCCGCAGTCCCAAAATGAGCTGGGCGTGGTCAATTCGCAGCATTTCGATCCATACACGTCCGAGCGTGTAGGCGATAACGTAACCTACCATCACTTGGCCGCCCTGTAGCTCAAATCGTTTTTCAGCCCAGATCAATACGAAATAGGCTGCTACACACCAGATCATTTCGTAAAGGAACGTTGGATGGAAAGTGGTACCAACTGGATATCCTGACGGCATGTTTTCTGGAGAAATCTCTAATCCCCATGGGAGCTCTGTAGGTCCGCCGAATAGTTCTTGGTTGAAATAGTTCCCCATCCGGCCAAGGGCTTGCGCTAGTAAAATACCCGGCGCAAAAGCGTCCGCGAATGGCGCAAAACGAAGATTATGACGACGTAACGCAATCCATCCGCCTAGGGTTCCAACAGAAACCGCACCCCAAATACCGAGTCCACCTTTCCAAATCTGTAATGCTTGTAAAGGATCCCCGTCTGGACCAAAATACGGCTCCGGCGTCGTAATCACATGGTATAGCCGTGCACCTACGATACCGAACAAAACAACCCACACCGCAATATCAAGAGAAACGTCCTTCGGACCTCCTTTTCGCACGTACCGCCGTTCCCCCAAGTACCAAGCCAGAACGATTCCGGCCACGATAAAAAGCGCATAAGCACGTAACGGAATGGGACCCAGCATCCATACGGACTGGCTGGGTGAAGGAATCGATGTCAGCATAGAGTCGCTTTCTCTCAATTTCTCCGAGCAGTGTAAATACCGTCGCCGATATCTGCGGCTACCTTAGCTAATTCGATGAGACCTGCGGCCCGATTAGTATCATTTTCGACCAAGGGCTTAACAAAAGCAGAGCCGACAATAACTCCGTCTGCGTAGCTTCCGACTTCTTGAGCTTGATCTCTATTCGACACTCCGATACCAACCGCTACTCGGGGCGCCCCTGCAGCGCGGGTACGTTCCACCAACGAACGTGCTGATGAACTGATTGCCGTTTGTAATCCCGTAACCCCCATCCGGGAAGCAGCGTAGACGAATCCGCGCGAAGCCTCAGCGGTAATGCGGAGGCGCTCATCTGTCGACGACGGCGCGACCAGGAAGATCTTATCGAGATGGTGTGCGTCCGCTGCCGCCGCCCACGGACCAGCCTCTTCAGGAATTAAGTCGGGAATAATCAGGCCCGCTCCCCCGGCATTGGCCATATCACGCGCAAAGTTTTCTTCACCGTATTTAAAAACTAGATTGTAGTAGGTCATAATAACGACTGCCGCTCCGGTACCCGCTACCTGCTCTACTGCGGTGAAAACATCACGTGTGCGCAAACCGCGTTCCAACGCGGCTTGCCCAGCTTGCTGGATCACCTTCCCATCCATCGTCGGATCAGTATAGGGCAATCCAAGTTCAATAATATCTGCACCGTTATCAACTAATGTTTTCGCTGCGTCAATCGAACCTTGAACTGAAGGAAAACCGGTTGACAAATAACCGATAAACGCCGGTCGTGAACTGGCGAGGGCTTCGTCGATAGCAGTTGCCGTATAGCGTGTCATGACTTAGCCTTTCCGAGCCCGAAGTATTCTTTAGCGGTTTCCATATCCTTATCACCGCGTCCCGAAAGTGTGACAAGAATAGTGGGCGGCTCTGCACCGGCTTCCTGTGCCTGCTGTCCGACTTTGATTGCTACAGCCAGTGCATGTGCGGACTCAATAGCCGGGATAATGCCTTCTGTCCGGGACAATAAAGCGAAGGCATCCATTGCTTCAGCATCAGTAATCGGCCAGTACTCAGCACGCCCGATATTGGCGAGCCAGGCATGTTCGGGACCTACACCGGGATAGTCGAGCCCTGCCGAGATCGAATGCGAAGCTTGTGTTTGTCCATCTTCGGTCTGTAAAAGGAATGTTTTCGCGCCGTGCAGGACGCCGAGGGAACCTCCGGCGATTGCACTAGCATGACGGTCCGTGTCGATGCCGTCGCCACCGGCTTCCGCACCGATAAGCCTGACGGTTGGATCATCAAGAAAAGCATTAAACGTGCCAATAGCGTTCGATCCACCGCCGACGCAGGCGACTACAACATCCGGGAGTTCCCCGGTCAAGTGCAGTACTTGGGATCGGGCTTCTTCTCCAATGATCTTCTGCAGATCTCGTACCAGCGAAGGGAACGGATGCGGTCCGGCGGCTGTACCGAAAATATAGTTTGTTGTTTCCACGTTGGTTACCCAATCGCGGAATGCTTCGTTGATTGCATCTTTTAACGTTTTTGAACCGTTATCTACCGCAATGACTTCAGCTCCAAGCAGTTCCATCCTTGCTACATTCAGGGACTGCCTCCGGGCATCAATCTCTCCCATATAAATAGTGCACTCTAATCCCAGTAGTGCAGCCGCGGTAGCAGTGGCAACGCCATGCTGTCCGGCACCAGTTTCGGCAATCACCCGGTGTTTGCCTACCGCTCGGGTGAGCAATGCCTGGCCAAGAACATTGTTGATCTTATGAGAGCCGGTATGGTTAAGATCTTCGCGCTTCAAGAGTACTCGGGCTCCACCACAGTATTGAGCAAATCGCGGAACTTCAGTGACCAGCGACGGCCTGCCGGAATACGTGCGGTGTAGATGATCAAGTTCAGCCAAAAACTCCGGATCAGACTGTAGTTTCTGCCAGCCCTCATCGAGATCCGCTAACGCTTTTACAAGCGCTTCTGGAATATAGCGGCCTCCGAAAATATCGAAATATGGTCCTTGAGCTTGCGATAGCCGTGTCATGTGGCTTCCTATCGTCCAATAGCATCCAGTGAAGGATGCTGCCCTACTGCGACCATATCGCGAATTGCCTGTAGCGGGTTACCGGTGGTAACCAGTGCTTCGCCGACGAGTACTGCATCCGCGCCGGAGCGTGCATAGTCGAGGACTTCTTGCGGTCCGCGTACTCCGGATTCCGCAACTCGCACCAGCGAAGAAGGCACAACGTCGACGACTTGGTCGAAGGTACGTAAATCAACTTCGAGGGTTTTCAGGTTACGTGCGTTAATCCCGACAACCTGTGCTCCAGCGTCAATCGCACGTAGTGCCTCTTCACGGGTATGAGCTTCCACTAGAGCCGTCATTCCCAGGGAGTGTACCCGTTCGATAAAAGAGGTTAAAACCGTTTGTTCTAAGGCGTTAACCATGAGCAGGACAATATCGGCACCATGCGCACGCGCCTCCCAGATTTGGTACGGCGTGACGATAAAGTCTTTGCGCAGGATCGGAATATTGACCCGAGCCCGAACTGCATCCAAGTCTGCCAGCGATCCGCCGAAACGACGCTGTTCGGTCAGCACCGAAATCGCAGTAGCGCCACCCTTCTCATAGGTTTCGGCTAGCGCAGCCGGATCCGGAATATCGGCTAATGCTCCTTTAGAAGGGCTTTTGCGTTTCACTTCGGAAATAATTTGTATCGACCGGTGCTCGGGATTACCACGGAGCGCGTCCACCGCATTTAATGCCGAGGGCATCCGTTGGGCACGCTCTTTTAATTGGTCGAGGCTGACTCGGGCTTCACGTTCGGCAAGGTCAATTCGCACGCCAGCGATAATATCGTCGAGTACTGTCATGATTCTCCCAACCTAATAATGATCTGCCCGAAGGTATGCGGGCACCTAAACTGTTCCTTGAGATAACCGATTCGCGATTTGGATAGCCCTGATCGCCGCACCGGCTTTATTGCGTGTTTCTTCAAATTCTGATGTTGGATTCGACAGATCGACGACGCCAGCACCAGCCTGGACACTCGCATTCTTACCGTCAATGATTGCGGTACGAATCGCAATGGCCAGATCAGCGTTACCGGAAAACGCGAAATATCCGCATACCCCGCCATATATTCCGCGACGCACCGGTTCGAGTTCGTCAATCAATTCGATTGCTCGCTGTTTTGGGGCGCCGGAAAGCGTGCCCGCAGGGAAGGTGGCAGCTAAACAATCCACCACATTCTTTTCCGGCGCGACAGTTCCAGTAACTACCGAGGTCAAATGCATCACATGTGAATAGTATTTGATAAACATGCGATCGAGCACTTCGAGAGATTCCGGGTCACACACTTTCGCCAGATCCGATAGCGAAAGATCGATGAGCATTTCGTGCTCGGAGACTTCTTTCGGATCGTTCACAAGCCATTGGGCACGTTTGCGATCGTCTACCGGATCGGTCCCGCGTGGAGAAGACCCTCCAATCGGGAAGGTCATCAACTTGTTGTCGGTTAGCCGCATTAGCGTTTCCGGTGAGGAGCCGACGACGGTGAATCCGGCGTCGTCCGTATCCGAAGCAAGGCGCATAAAGTACATGTACGGGCTGGGGTTGATCGTGCGCAGTACCCGGTAGACATCAAGCGGATCAGCTGTGCACTCTATATCAGTGCGCTGTGAGATCACCACTTGAGAAGCTTCACCGCGGGCAATTGCCTCTTGAATAGTACGAACAGAATTTTCAAAAACGTTTTGTGGCGTACGGAAAACTGGTTGTTCGTCGTCGCTGTCGAGTAAAACAGTGGGGTTCATTGTCACGGCGCTCGACAGTTTTGCCCGCATCGCTTTAATTCGAGCAACAGCACTGTCATACGCTACACGAATATTATCAGGCGTATTATCCCGGTTAATCGCATTAGCAATCAGCCATAGCGTATTCGTGTGATGATCAACTGCGATCAAATCTTCAACGAGAGAAAGTGACACGTCCGGAGTAGTGTGCTCGACTCCAGCTTTTTTCGGCAGTTCAGGTGCCCAATCGTAAAGCACGTCCCATCCCAAAGCTCCGATAAGCCCGCCGGTTAACGGCGGCAACCCAGGGTTCGCTTGGGATTCTAACTGCGTAAGTGCATCGGCTAAGAGCTCGATGGTGCTACCGGACGTTTTAATACCTTCGGGTACTTCCCCGAGCCAGCGCGCTTGACCATCGCGCATAATAAGCGACGCGCGGGCAGATACCCCGATAAACGACCACCGCGACCATCTGCCGTCGCGCTCGGCACTTTCTAAAATAAAAGTACCCGGCCGCGAATCGGTCATTAGCTTGTACAGTGCAACCGGAGCCGTGTCATCGACGAGGATTTTGCACACTACTGGGACGACGCGCGAACGCGCACCAATCTGTTCGAATTCTGGAAATTCGGGCCACACTTGGCCCCATTGAAGATTGTCGGTCATCGTAATTCCAGCTGTCCGGTATCAAAGCATGAGTACTGTCCGAGATGACAAGCTACCCCTACCTGTTCAACGATTAATAACAAGGCGTCCCCGTCACAGTCGTAATGCACGGAATGTACGATCTGGATATGACCCGAGGTGTCTCCTTTTCGCCAGTATTCTTGACGCGAACGCGACCAGTACCATGCCCGTCCAGTGCTCAGAGTTCGAGCAAGCGCGGTATCGTTCATGTACGCGACCATCAGTACGGTTTTCGTATTAATATCCTGAACGACGACGGTAACTAGACCCTGGTCATTAAAGGTTACGTGTTTACGTACCTGCGCTGAGAGTTCATCTTTACTCACTAGCGCACCTCAATACCGGCGTCGCGCATAGCCTGCTTTACTTCGTCAATCGTGAGCGTACCAAAGTGGAAAACCGAGGCTGCGAGTACAGCGTTGGCGCCTGCCTGCACAGCTTCGACGAAATGTTGTGCGGTTCCGGCCCCGCCCGAAGCGATAAGAGGAACAGAAACGGCTTCGCGGACGAGTTTGATCAGTTCAATATCGAAACCTTCATTCGTGCCGTCCGCATCCATGGAGTTGAGCAGAATTTCGCCGGCACCGAGTTCAGCGGCTTGTTTTGCCCATGCTACCGCGTCAATTCCAGTGCCACGCTGGCCACCATGGGTGGTAACTTCGAAACCGGATTCAGTGTTATCCGCACGCCGAGCGTCAATCGACAGCGTAATCACCTGTGCCCCAAACTCTGCGGCAATTTCAGACAACAATTCCGGACGATTAATCGCTGCCGTATTGATACCGACTTTATCGGCACCGGCTTCTAAGAGCTGACGAACGTCTTCGACGCTACGTACGCCACCGCCAACTGTTAATGGGATAAAAAGCTCGTCAGCAGTTTTATGGACGACGTCGAGCATAGTACCGCGATCTTCAACCGAGGCCGAAATATCAAGGAATGTTAATTCGTCGGCGCCTTCTTGTCCGTAACGGCGGGCAAGTTCAACCGGGTCACCAGCGTCACGTAGGTTTTCAAAATTGACACCCTTAACAACGCGTCCGTGTGACACATCGAGGCAGGGAATTAAGCGAATAGCAACAGACATATTATTCCTTTCCGTGCTTCAGCCTACCTTGCACAGCCCGGTCGGATTCACATCGTCCAGAATGCGTATCACCAGCAAGCTGCACTTAATCAGCGAGGGCTAAAATATCGATCACAATAGCAAGATCAGTGTCGCCTTGGGCTTGAGCTGCAGGTACTGCTACTACTAGGCGCGAACCGACTCGTTGATCTACTAATGCCATTTCTAAGCCGGGGAATACTTCTTCGACCACAATTCGCGCAAGCGGCGTATTTGGAGCATAGGTACTTTCCAGAACGTATCCGTCTGTGGAAACTAGCATGTAATTAGCAAACACCGTGTCCGCTAGGGTGACTTGAGTGCCATTACCTGCTACCTGAGCTACTAGGTTCATATCGGTAATAGCGCCGCCGCCCTCTTCAATCAGCGGATAGCCGTAATCATCATAAGAAACGGTGGGCAATCCCCCGCTGGCGTATATTACTTCGGCGTCGGAGAGGTCGGGTTGGGTGTAAAGAATGTCAATGACGGTGATCTCTAGCCGCGTTTCCACGGGTGTAACCACGACCAGCCGACTTCCTTCCGGCTGTCCTAGGACATAAGGTAAAGCATCTTGCAGACTTGCTTCATCGGCTAGACCACCACGAATAGTCGGCAGGTCCGCTACTTGACTCCAGACTGAACCATCTGAAGTGAAGTAGGTGATACGAATAAGTGCTTGTTCACCTTCAACGACTTCTCGGCCTTCACCGACAATATCGTAAAAGGTTTGGGTTTCGTCCGACCCAAACTTACCGGTCGCCGTGACTGTGACGGGCGAGCCAAATTCACCTTCCACATGAACACGGAAAGTTAGGGGGTCTGCAGCTAACCGAACAACGACTGTAGAAATTGCATACCCGATAAAAAGGCCGATAAACACAAAGGCGACAGCAAGTTTCTTATTCATGGTGCTCCATTTGTTCCATGAGCTTGTCGACGCGTTCATCTACTGCGGCAAAAGGATCTTGTAATAAAACAGTCACGGCTCCGGCATTCGTAAGAAGCCGCAAGTTTGACCAGTCTGCCATGTAATCATGGCGTAGTTCTTGAGCGAGTGCCACAAAATCACCACGTAACTTTGCCCGCGTCGTTTGTGGCGGAATCCCGGTAGCTTGCTGTGCCAGCGCAGGATCGAGCACAGTGCGCAGAAGTCCAGCTGCTTCGAGCTTGTCACGCAGTCCGTGTGCAGTAATATCGTGCCAAGCTAGATCGAGACGCGCGATACGATCGTCATCTAAACCAACACCGAGCCGGGCCATGTAGCGTTCAAACAAATCGCGTTTGGCAACCCAATCAATTTCGGTACGCACCGCGCTCATATCGCCAGCACTTAGCCCTTCAAGGGTGCGTTTCCACAGATCAAACATGTATTGGCGGGTAGGATCGAGTTCAGCAAACCAACCTTGACGGGTGTAGTGGTCCGTCACGAAGGAATACACCACGTGTTGAATATCAAGGGCACTTATAGTCCCGCCCTGAGCACGCTCGACCACCGCTTTGCCCGAGAGATCTCGAGAAATATGGCGGATGGCTTCGGTTGGCTTAGCTAACGTCATATCAGGTAAGCGTCCGCCATCTTCAATAACGTTAAGCAGAGCTTCGGTAGCGCCTACTTTTAATAGAGTTGTCGGTTCGGACATTGAAGAATCTCCGACGATGACATGCATTCGTCGGTAGAGTTCAGCATCGCCGTGCGGTTCATCGCGCGTATTGATCATCGGCCGGGTGCGGGTGGACGCGGCTGAGACGGCGTCGTCCATATGTTCTGCACGTTGCGACAATTCGTAGCTGACACCGTCTTCGTCACGCCGTAAATATCCGGCTCCTACCATTATTTGACGGGATACGAAATATGGAATGAGTGAGTCGATCCGGGCCCGGAAATCTCGACGCCGACGCACCAGATAATTCTCGTGACAGCCGTAGGAATTGCCATGCGAGTCTACATTGTTCTTAAACAAATGTAGTTGCCCGTCGATCCCTTTTTCTGCCATATGTTGAGTGGCGTTTTTCGCCATTTGTGCGTAGATAATGTCGCCGGCGCGGTCGTTTGCAATCAGATCGGTGAGCGAGTCACATTCGGCAGTGGCGTATTCGGGGTGTGCACCCACATCTAGATAAAGCCGAGCGCCATTGGGCAGGAAAGTATTGGTTGAACGCGTGTATTCAAGCACGTCATGGAAAAGATACTGGGCGGCGTCTTCGGCCTCCATGTCGAGGTGCGCGCCGCTGGGGCTGACACTTGCCAGCCCGTATTCCGTCTCTAATCCAATAATGCGTCGATTCACTACTGGCCGCCCTTTTGAACAAATCCCTGAACGAAAGAAGTAGCGTTCGTTTCTAGAATTGAGTCAATATCGTCTAGTAGTTCATCAACGTCGAAACTGGTATCAGCAACATGTGCTTGCGGCAGTTCAGAAATCTGTTCCTGACGGTTACGCCGCGGTTGCCGAAATTCTTGCTGTGACATATTTTCTCCTCTCGTGCTTACGATTTAAGCTGCGCTCAGGCGGTGAATAAATTCTTCAATAGTGGCCGATTCTTCTAAGATGTCTCCCACAAGCGCTTTTGTTGCCCGTTCAGGATACATCAATGGTAACCGGAGCAAATCGACGCGCCCAGGAATATCGAGGGTAATACCATTCCAGCCCGCTGCCGCAATATTGCGTCCAAACTTTCGAATTAAGCCGCCCCGTAAATAGGCGCGCGTACTTTCTGGAGCGTAAACCGCTGCCTGCGCCACTTCTGCATCGGTAAACAGCCGATCAATTCGGCCGGCTTTATCAAGCCGACGCACAATCGAACGCTCCGGACGCAAATCGTGCCACTGTAAGTCGAGCGCGCGGAGCTTGTCATTATCCCAGCTCAGCCCACCACGTTGACGCATCTGTTCGAGCATCTGGTATTTAGCAACCCACTCGATTTTGGACGCATTGGCAAAAATGTCGACACGGAACTTATCGAGTACTTCTTGCCACAGATTGAGGATCTCCCACGTTTCCTCATCGCGAATATCGTGCTGTTCAACAGCTTCCCGTACCGCGTCAAGATAAATCTGTTGAATGTCAATTGCTGTTTTTGAAGTCCCGTCGTGCATATCAACAGCTGTTTGTAAGGTCGGATCATGGGAGATTTCCCAGGTCGCAGCAACCGGCTCGAACATCATCATCGATTCGAGCTCTAGAGGTAGCGCGTCCTGTTCAAGCATCCAGATGACGAGGTTCGTTGCACCGACTTTAAGCAGGATTGAGTAATCGTACTGATTAGCATCCCCACCGATAACGTGAAGACGCCGGTAAAGGGCCGGATCAGCATGCGGTTCGTCCCGCGTATTAATAATCGGCCGATTAAACGTCGTTTCTAAGCCAACGTCATTTTCCACATAATCTGCGCGTTGCGAGATTTGGAATCCAGGCTTATTCGATTTCGGCCCGATACCTACCCGGCCGGCACCGCACAAAATCGGACGGCTAACGAAAAACGGCGTCATATACCGAATAACATCAGAAAAGTCGACGCTACGATCCATGAGGAAGTTTTCATGGGTACCGTATGCGGCACCTTTTCCATCAACGTTGTTTTTATAGACCACAAGGTTGCGTCCATTCGTGGCCAACAGGTCCATCGCTTCGATCGCAATGTGTTCGCCGGCGCGGTCCCAGAGAACAGCTTCGCGCGGCGTCATCACTTCTGGTGCCGAGTATTCAGGATGGGCATGGTCAACGTAAAATCGGGCTCCATTCGTAAGAACCGTATTAGAAGCTCTCGGCAAAAGAAGTTCCGCTTCTGAAGGCCGCTGAATATCATGCAGGCCGCTATCGTCGCCCGAAGGAGCGAGCATATCGGGATTGTCGGTGAGCTGAGATGGATGGGCACTGGCCCGGTAAATACGGTGTCCACGAGCGTCGTTAAGCGGATCTTCGCCGAGGAAATCCCACCGGATAGGACCATGTCCACTCGACGCTGAGCCGTGATGGCTGTATATATCGACAATCTCAGCACTGAGGGCTATCGGATTAGCAAATGGATTATCGGCGTCGAGAATGCCGAATTCGGTTTCTAAACCTACCGAACGCCGAACGGTCATATCAGTCCCTTCTTAATAGCTGAATCGATATTCACGGTACCGGTGCTGGGTTGCTCCGGCGTATCTTCCTCTTTGTTTTTGCGGCTGATCAGCGGCTTAACAAAAGTGACCCGTTTGCCATGGCCGCGTCCATGTACTCTCGACCATTCATCTGGGCTGGTTACGGCCGATAGCGCTTCGTTTTCTTTAATCTCTTCGGCTAGTGCATCAAGCAAATGTTGCGTGGTAATTCCGCGTTGCCCGGTAGCCAGTAGTTCTTTAATTGCCAGCTTTTTGGCGCGGTCGACCACTTGGGCTAGCATCGCACCCGAAACGAAGTCACGCACATACAAGATCTCCGATTCTCCATCGGAATAGCTTACTTCTACATATTCGTTAGCCGGTGTTTGCTCCCACAGCTTTTCTACAGTCGCATTAATCATCGCGTTAACCGCATTCGTTATGTTTCCGTGGCGGCGTAGTTCTTCACGATGAATCGGCAATGTTGGTAGCAAATACTTAGAAAGAATATCTACTGCACCAGCAAAATCAGGGCGTTCGATCCGGATCTTGATATCGAGCCGTCCGGGGCGGAGAATCGCCGGATCGATCATGTCTTCACGATTGGACGCGCCGATAACAATGACGTTGTCGAGTTGTTCCACGCCGTCGATTTCCGCCAGCAGTTGCGGGACTACGGTGGTTTCCATATCGGAAGAAATACCCGATCCACGGGTGCGGAACAAAGCTTCCATTTCGTCAAAGAAGATCACTACTGGAATCCCTGATGCTGCACGATCGCGGGCCCGGGAGAAAATCTCACGGATTTGCCGTTCCGTTTCGCCCACGTACTTATCAAGTAATTGTGGGCCCTTAATGTTAAGGAAATAAGAACGGTTCCGCGTATTGTCTTGGCCCAGTTTTTGCGATAGTGACGTGGCCACTGCACGGGCAATGAGGGTTTTTCCGCATCCGGGTGGACCATAAAGAAGCACACCTTTAGGCGGTTTCAAACCGTGTTCACGATACAGTTCAGGCTGTTCAAAAGGTAACTCAACCGAATCTCGAATTTGATCGATTTGTGCACCCAAGCCACCGATATCCTCATAGGAAACATCCGGGATCTCTTCGAGCATGAGATGTTCAACATCTGGGCGTTCCACGAACTCGAGCGCAAACCCAGATTTCAAGTCAGCCAGTAGCATGTCGCCAACACGTACTTTTTGGTCTTGCAGTCGCCCGGATAAGCGCAACACTCGCTCATCATCGGCATGCACTTTAACAAGGACGCGTTCATTATCTAGAACTAGTTCGGCCGTGACGATCTCACCGGTACGTTCATAGGAGCCAACGCCGATCACAACTAGTTGCTCATTGAGCTTTAGTTCTTGACCGGGCCGGATCGGTCCAAGCGATACCCAAACCGCTGCGGACAGTTCCATTTTGCGCCCGCCCACGATTGCCATGACCGTATGGTCTTCGTGATTAGCTGAAATAAACGTGCCATAGGAACCGGGTGGGCTGGCCAGTTTTTCGATCTGTTCGCCTAATTCTTGGATACGTTCGCGCGCGCCAGTGAGTGCTTCCGAAAGTTTCTCGTTTCTATTTTCGAGCGCAAGCATCTCTTGCCGCAGGCCGAACAGCTCGCCTTCTAAGTTGGTCATCACTCACTACCTTCCCGCACCCGGTTTTCCTCCGAGATTTCCTGCCGACGCCGAGCTCTTTCGGCATAACGCGCAATTTGGCGCTGATTTGCTTCTTCATCCAATTTATCGCGCATTGCGCTCAGATGCTTCCCGGTAGCCGCGCTACCCGTTTCTTCAACGTCTTTACGATGTGCAACATCCCGGCGGACTTTGCGCAGTTTCTTTTCAGATATGGCTCGTTCAGTTAATTCTTCAGTTTCCCACGCAAAAGGTTCGCTATAAGCTGCGGGTGCTGGACGGCGTTTAACAATTAGCGGTGTCGAGCCACGAGCAAGCCGGCGTGCCACTACCAAAAAACCGGTATGCGCGACCATCCGATGGTCTGGGCGTACTGCCAAACCTTCAAGATGCCACGTCCGTACAAGCGTTTCAGAAGATTGTGGTTCCGTGAACTGTTCACTAAGGCGCAATTCTTCAACAAAGCGCGACATCTGAGTGGTAGTGGCTACGTATGCGATAATTACGCCTCCGGAACGCAGCGCATGGGCGGCGGCGGAAATATTTTCCCACGGGGCAAGCATGTCGAGCACCACGGTATCCACACTTCCAGCCGGCTCGTCAACTAATACCTCATCAAGGTCACCAATAATGACGTCCCACGGAATATCCATGTCTGGACCAAACCAGGATTCCACATTCGCAATCGCAATCTCTGCAAAATCCTCGCGGCGTTCAACCGAGGTCAAATATCCGTTCGTGCCAATCGCCGATAGTAGAGATATTGCTAATGCCCCGGATCCTAAACCGGCTTCGACAACCCGTGCGCCGGGAAAAATGTCGGCTTGTTGGACGATTTGCCCGGCGTCTTTCGGGTAAACCACGGTTGCGCCACGCGGCATCGACAGTACATAGTCGTTAATAAGCGGTCGGAGTGCTTGCATCCGATGACCGGATTCAGTTTCAAACACCGTTCCTTCTTCAGCCCCGATTAAAACATCGTGCCGAAAGTTTCCCCGCTGTGATTGAAAATATCCACCATGGGTTAAATGAACTGTATATTTGCGATCTTTAGAGTCCGTTAGTTGCACGCGCTCGCCAGCGCGTAGCGGGCCACGCCGCCTTTCGGCTCCTTGAGGTTGCGAAGAAATAGACACCGCTCCATTCTACGGAAAAACGCAGTGTTTCCCTATTTACTCCCACGGGTGTGGATTATACGGCTGTTTATCCACAAGATTCATTGCCTTATCCCTTTCTCAAGATGATTACCGGTACGGTAAACATCATGAAAGAACGTCATGCCGCCCTATCCCCTTCCCGCGCCGGAGATTTCAAGAAGTGTCCGTTAAAGTTTCGTTTCCGGACTATTGACGGATTACCTGAGCCTCCGTCCCTAGCCGCGCTTCGGGGCACGATTGTCCATGCCGTTCTGGAAAAGCTTTACGATCTACCCGCCTTAGACCGTATTGAACAAGCTGCCCAAGAGCTTCTTGAACCTTTATGGGCAGAACATATTATGAAAGATCCTTCGGTCGCTGACCTCTTCGAAGGACCACAGCATCGACAAGAATGGTTAGAATCCGCCCGACCCCTCATTTCCAGTTATTTCACACTTGAAAACCCACAAAATCTGCAACCTGTAGGGCGAGAAACCTTTATCAATGCCACTTTGCCTTCTGGACTGGCAGTGCGCGGAATTATTGATCGTATCGACGAAGCTCCAAATGGAGCGTTGCGTGTGGTCGATTATAAAACTGGGAAGTCTCCTCAACCACGTTTCCAAGATGAAGCGATTTTTCAGATGCGTTTTTATGCTGCCGCTTTGCACTACTCACGTGGACGCTTGCCGGCACGGACTCAACTGGTTTATCTTGGGGACGGCCGTATTCTTACCTATGATCCGACTACGGCGGATGTGGACGTGTTAACCGCGGAAGTTGATGGCATTTGGACAGCGATTTTGTCCCGGATCGATGCTGATCATTTTGAACCGGTTAAAGGCCCTTTATGTAACTGGTGTCACTTCCAAAATATCTGCCCAGCTTTTGGTGGCCAAGCTCCACGTATGAGTGAAGCAGGTGTTAGTCAGTTGCTTACCGCACAGCGTCCAACCCGATCTGGCGAATAGCACGACATAATCTGCTTATCCAAACAAAGAAGTGAGGTATCGCAGGTCAACCTTTTCTAGGCTGGACACGATATGCAGGCCAGGTAGGTCTGGAATGGGCACTTCAAAAGGAATTACCACAGTTTGTGCTCCCGATGCGTGGGCGGCGGTCACTCCCGGGACCGAGTCTTCAAAGGCTACGCAGTCAGTTATTTCCACGCCGAACTCGCGTGCAGCGCGCAGATAGGGTTCCGGATGGGGTTTGCCCATGCCGTTCGGCAGAGTATCCCCGGTAACCGCAACTGTTAAAGTATTCGCCGGCGCGTTTTCTAATGTGAAAGCCGCAAAATCAATAAACGACGATGTGACCAACGCGGTGGGAATGTTGGCATCACGTAATTCTTCAAGCAAACGCCGGGCTCCCGGACGCCACGGCATCCCGTGAATTTTGGCTTGCCTAACTACTTCATCGTTAAGCTCATTTCCGAGCTCTTCAACGCCCAATGGCAAGTCGTATCGTTCAATAAGTAGCGCAGCAGAGTCAAAAAGCGCCATCCCCGTCACTTCTTCTGAATCTTCCGGGGTGATCGTCTTTCCGAGCCGCGCAAAAACGGCCTGCTCAGCCAAATTCCATAATTTTTCCGAATCCGTTAAGGTTCCGTCCATATCAAAAAGGGCGGCTACCGGTTTCATAGTCGAACTCCAAAAAATAGATCAATCAGGTCTGTAACAAGCGCACGATCATTCTCGTTTGCTCACTCCAGCTTATCGCTAAGCGCGCTATCTATCGCTTTGAGCGCCTGTGGGGTGCTCAAATCGTCAACGAGTCAATTGCAGATCGGGCGGGAAACCCCAAGTAAAAACCGAATGCGCATTGATTTGCTTTAGTACATGGACAAAAGTCCCTGGCTAAGCATGACGACAACAAAACCAGCTAACAGCAGACGGTACACCACAAAAGGCAAATAGGATTTTGTTTCTACCAGCTTCAAGAACCACACAATCACTGCATATCCCACTATGAATGCCGTAACTGTGGCTGCAAGTAATGGCAGCGCGCCCGCTTGCGGACCAGTTCCATCGTCGGATAATAACCGGTAGAAACCTGAACCCATAACAGCGGGAATCGCTAGCAAGAAAGAAACACGGGCCGCAGCCGCACGGGTATACCCCAGTGCTAGGCCGACGGTAATCGTGCCGCCAGAACGCGAAACACCCGGAACAAGCGCCATTGATTGAGCAAACCCGAGGATTAAACCATCGCGGATCGTCATGGTCTGGAGTTCTTTTGTACGCTTGCCGAAACGGTCAGCTAAACCGAGCAGGAGGGCAAACACGGCAAGCATAAGGGCTGTGAGGTACAGGTTACGAAATACCGAGTCAATTGCATCTTCGAACAGCAGGCCAAGAACCACAATCGGCAAAGTCCCGATAATAACGATCCAGCCCATCCGAACATCAGGATCGGAGCTTGGAACTTGGTTTTTCCAAGGCCCTACGGGCAAGGACTGGAACCATTTAACAATGATTCGTTTAATGTCTTTCCAAAAATAAATGATGACAGCGGTTTCGGTACCAATCTGAGTAACCGCGGTAAAGGTTACGCCCGGATCTCCAAGATTAGGAAACAGATCTCCCACAATACGCAAGTGTGCTGATGATGAGATCGGTAAAAACTCGGTTAATCCCTGGACGATGCCTAAAATGATTGCTTCTAAAATACCCACGTGTCAAGGTTACCGCCGATCGCTGAACTCGATTAGGCTCTAACATGTGAAGCGTACCAATTGTGGAAATTCTGGCTTGGTTGTAGGCAAGCTCGGTTTGGGGACCCTGACATGGGGTCGTGACACCGAGCTTGATGATGCGCGTCGGATGGTTCGATCTTTGCTCGACCATGGCGGGAACGTTGTTGACATCTCCCCTATGTACGGCGATGGGCTTGCCCAAAGTGTTTTAGGTGAGGTTCTTGCAACAACGGTTAATCGTGAAGATCTCGTCATAGTTGCTCATGCCGGTTTGCATATAGCGGATTCTAAAATTGTCAGGGATTGTTCACGTAGCGCGTTAATCCGTTCTCTTGACGACACACTTTCCCAATTAAATTCGACGTACGTGGATGTGCTCCACATTGCGGCTCCCGATCCACGAGTACCTTTTGTAGAAACGGTTGAGACGTTGGCACATTTTGTGAGCCAGGGAAAGGTACGCTATATCGGTTTAGCGAACCATCAGGCGTGGCAGGTTGCACGAACCGCCCAGTATTTGCGTGATCGGCATCTTCCTGCTCTTAACGCTGTAAGTGTTGATTATTCACTACTTGATCGGAACACTGAAGAAGAGTTAATGCCAGCTACGCGTGAGTTTGGGATAGGTATTTTCGCCCAAGCACCGTTAGCTTCGGGTGTGCTAACCGGCAAATACCGGCACACAATTCCGCCTACTTCGCGGGCGGCAACCGACCATTTATCAGCAACTGTAGAACGATATTTAGATTCACAATCACGCGGACAAGTAGAAGCGGTTGCGAAAGCTGCAGATGGTTTGGGGCGCACTCCGGCCGATATTGCGTTGACGTGGCTAATGGACCAACCCGAGGTCGCCACTGTGCTCTGCGGTGCCCGGACTGCCGCCCAGTTTGATCAGATTGTGAATCTCGATTATTCTCCGTTACCGATCCCGGTAACCGAAGCACTTAATGACGTGACTGCTTAAAGCGCCGACTTAGTCGTCGTCTTCGTCGTCGTAATCATCATCATCGTAGTCATCGAAGTCATCATCGTCGCCGAAGTCATCATCGTCGCCGAAGTCGTCATCGTCGTGGTCATCTTCGTCGTCATAGTCTTCGTCGAAGTCGTCATAATCTTCATCATCATGATCGTCTTCGTCGTCGTAATCATCATGATCGTCTTCATCGAAGTCGTCATCAGAGTACGTATCGAAGGGCGCTTCAATACCATATTCGGTGTAGACCGCGTCATCGTAAAGCGTGTAGGCATCTGCCAAAACGTCCGTGGCACGGACGACGGCGGGCGCGTCTGGATCTTGGAATTTTTCAGCAGCCGCGTGGAAGTCTTCGAGCGCAGCAATAAGCCGCTCAAGTGCAGATGAAGGTTCGATAGCCATATCTGAAGACTACCCGCGAAACGGAAAAATCGAAACTCGCTCTTAACAGTTACGTACGAAATGCGTGAGAACTCGAAGCCCGAAATCAAGTGAATCAACCGGAATACGTTCATCGACGCCATGAAACATTGCTGGAAAGTCAAAACCGGGAGGTACTTGGACCGGCGCGAACCCGTAGCCTTTAATACCAAGTTTCGAAAAAGCCTTATTATCTGTGCCGGCAGATAGCATATACGGCAATACTTCTGCCTGCGGATCTTCAGCTTTAAGCGCTGCTACCATAGCAGCAACCTCGGGCCCGCTAAATTCGTATTCGATACCGTCGTCTTGATGAATGCTTTCGACGTGGCATCCGCGGGCGAGCTCGCGAAGGCGTTCTTCTACAGCCTTTTCGTGCCCGGGAAGCGGGCGAGCGTCCACAGTTGCCCATGCCTGTCCGGGAATAACGTTAGTGGAATAACCACCTTGAATTTGTGTCAGTTGTGCGCTGGATTTAGTCGTAGCGCCTACATATCTTTTCGCTGGCCCGAGTGCGTCGATCAGAGTGTTAATGATCTCTGGATCGTTGTCAGCAAAAGGTATCCCAGATAATTCGGCGACGCCGGTCAATAACGTGCGTACCGTGGGCGAAAGATGAATCGGCCATGGCTCATTTCCGATCGCTGCTAGTGCTTGAGCGAGTTTGGTCACCGCGTTATCTTCATTGATCTGTGAACCGTGCCCGGCGCGCCCCGTGGCCGTGATCTTGTACCAAGAAATGCCTTTCTCGGCTGTTTGAAGCAAATAAACGCGTCGCCCATTGACGTACGTGTTGTATCCGCCGACTTCCGAGATAGCATGACTAACTCCAGCGAACCACTCCGGACGGTTATTCACGAGTTGGTGAGCACCACGTTTGCCCCCGGTTTCCTCATCGGCAAGCAGGCCGACCACAATATCGCGCGGAGGTTGCCAGCCTTCGCGGGCCATATTGCGCACCAGTGCGATTATCATGGCGCACATGTTTTTCATGTCAACTGCACCGCGTCCGTACAGCATGCCATCAATAATCTCTGCACCAAACGGGTCCACCGACCAGTCCCCTGCTACTGCAGGAACGACGTCGAGATGTCCGTGTATTAAGAGTCCCGGTCGGGTGCGGTCTTCGCCCGGAATTCGCAGAATAACTGAGGGATGGCCGGCAATCGGTTCGTACCATTCGGGGTGTAAACCGACTTCCGCAAATAGGTCCATAGCGTATTGTGCAGCCGGGGTTTCCACGACGTCGTCATCGCGATCGTAATTTGATGTGTCGAAGCGGATCAAGTCCCGGGCGATCTGGAGCACCTCCGACATTTTATGCCTCGTTTTCCGGACGAGAGTCTCCGACGGCTTTTCCGGTTACGGCGATGCCGACGTCATCGATAGCAGTCGGATCGAGTGGCTGGCGGGCAATCATTTCCGCGATCATAAAATCGACAATTGCTTCTCGCTCTTTTTCTTTACCTTTGCCTGCTTTTAAGAAACGCTGATACGGAGCACCCAGCTCTAGCACACGCTCGAGTACCATCAGCTCGTCAACGCATCCTAGGTCTTGCGCAATGGGCAGGAGGAATTCGAGACAGCGTCGCAACGTAACTTCGACGTGTTCTTCGTTGCCTTCGCGATCCAGAATCAAGATTGCGTCCATACCATAGCGTGCAGCACGCCACTTATTTTCGGATACAAACCACGGCGGGATTGTAGGAAGTTCCCGGCCGGCGTCGAGTTCCCGTGAAAAATACTCCACCCAGCACTGACACAGCGCGGCTACCATGCCCACTTCGGCAATATTCGTCGCCGCATCGCAAACCCGGATTTCAAGCGTGCCAAATTTCGGGGACGGGCGAATATCCCACCGGATTTCATCAAATTCTTCAATCACTCCAGTCTTGAGCATACCTTCGGCATATTCTTGAAGCTGATCCCAAGTATCGAATTGGTGGGGTGTTCCGGCTGTTGGCAGCTGTTGGAAAACCATTGCCCGATTATCGGCGTAGCCCGTGAGCTGACCCGACCAAAACGGTGACGCGGCAGTAACAGCTTGTAACTGGGCAAAACGTGTGAGCAGTGCGTTTAGGATCGGTAGGACTTTATCGCGCGATTCTATCCCGATATGAATATGCGTACCGAAAAGGAGCATTTGTCTGCCCCAATATTGGGTGCGCTTAACCAGCTCGGCATATCGTGCCGAGTCGGTTACCCGCTGATAGGCGGGATTAGCGAAAGGATGGGAACCGGCTGAGCCGAGAGTAATCCGCATTGGTTCGACCACGCTGCGCACGATTTCTAGTCCAGCTTCCAGATCGGCGCAGGCGTCGGCGACGCGTTTATGTGGGCGTGATACCAGCTCGACCGTGTTTAAAAGCATTTCTCGGTGGACCATCGAGGTATCGATGCCCAAGGCTTCCACGCGATCCATCACGGCGTCGGCGCTTTGTCGTAGATCATTCGAATCAGTGTCGATTAACTGTAGTTCCCATTCAATACCCAGCGTGGATCGGGGCGATTTCGCAAATTCCATGTCAGTCCTTTGTCTGGGCTTTTTCCAGTGCAGTTTCGACTACGTCGAATGGCATGTCGACGTTAAGCCAGATTTTTTCGCCGTACGCGGCTTGGGCGACGAGCATAGCAAGGCCGTCGACGGTACGGGCGCCTGCTAAGCGTGCGTCAGCTAAGAGCCGGGTGACTCGCGGGTAATACACCGTGTCAACGATAATGTGGTCCGCACGAATAAGTTCTGGAGGCACGTTTGTAAGCTCGGCGAGTTTCCCCATACCAACCATTGTGCAGTCGATAATGATCGCAGCCTCGCGGACAGCGGTAAGGAATTCGGAGCTACCCAGTTCAACAACATCAATAGGTACACCGGTCAGCTCAGTGAGTTCGCCAGCCCGATCGCGTGCTGCTTCAAGGTTCGGACCCGGCCGATTAGCGTGTATAAGCCGCTGTGCGCCGTCCAGCGCAGCTTGGGTTATCAACGCTGCCCCGGTTCCTCCTGCGCCAATAATCAGCGTGGTACATCCTTTAATCTGCCCACCGACTTTCGCGATTTCACCGAGTAGCCCAATAGCATCAGTATTGTGGCCGATAAGTTTGCCGTCGCGAAATTCAATAGTGTTGACTGCTCCCATCAGACGGGCGCCATCTGAGAGCTCATCGAGATATTCAATGACGGCGTTTTTATGCGGCATCGTGACATTAATCCCGCCATATCCTCCCGTGCGAAACTTCGCGAAAGCGTCTTTAAGCTCGTCGGTTTGTAGATCAAGGGCGATATAGTCGCCATCAATTCCAAGATGTGCAAACGAGGAATTGTGAATGACGGGCGACATCGATTGAGCTATCGGTGTGCCGATTACCGCGTATAGCGGCCGCTTGCCCATTACCGGAATGTTTTCAACGCCATGATGCACTATCTTCATAGGCTAAGTTTAGCCTTAAAGTGCATGGTTCTTTCCTCGCCGATTAATCCTGTTCGTGTCGCGATTTCCAAACAACATCATTCACCAGAAATAAGCCACGGCTGACGTGGATTGTTCCCCTAGCACCATCGTCCACTTTGACTTCATAACGAGCGTTTTTCGATCCAATTGTGTTTGTCTGCAAGATATTCCAATTAAGTTCCAGTGGTATGGTCACAGTTTCATTCTCTCGTAGCGAGGCGACATGTTCTCCATTGAGGAAAATTAGTGTGGGAGTTCGTCCACTTATCGGCTCCGCGTCCCGGGTTATCGTTAACGACGCCGGAAAACTCAACCGCAAAATATCTTCAGGGTTGATCTTCGACCTCCCGATTGTCTTAACGTCCCAGGTAACTGTGGACGTAGCGGGTGTCAATTTATCCGCAACATAATCGGTGAGTTGATTAAAAACTAGCTTTAAACCGATAAAGGTAACCAACGCTATTAGCCAAAGAAGCCATTCATAATACCAATATCCAGTCACCTTTTCGATCGTGATGATCAATAATAGTGCACCGACAATAGCAACAAGTGTGCCTATAAAAGACAACCGAGTAGCTACAGGCACGCCGTCGTATCTTTTCCACAATCCAAACATTATTATCGTTGTTCCCCGGCTATTATGATCATCAATGAAGCGATGCTGGGGCGAGTTCAGTGCGAACTCGCCCCACTTTGGGTTACTACAGCTTAAAGCTGAAGTAGTTCCTAGTTGTTAGCAATAGTGAAGACGTACGGAGTCTCATCAGCCGAGGTGCCCACGTAAACCGTGAACAC
>JAAYWS010000071.1 GCA_012516575.1 Actinomycetaceae bacterium | reverse complement strand
TATAGCGCTGGATGTGGTAAAAGTTGATACTTAGGTTCAAAATCTGTCTTATGCCTCAGAAAAACACAACACCAAAGCCGACATATAGGGCGTTACGCCGAAAAAATTGCCCCGAGGCTAGTCCCTCGGGGCAATTCTTAGTTTTCAGTGCAAGCTGGTTAGGCAGCTACGACATTCACCTTGATATTTGCGGTGACGTCAGCGTGTAGCTTGACCTGACCAGTGTATTCGCCAACCGACTTGATAACGGTTGCAAGGTTAACGCCACGGCGATCAACCTTCTTACCGGTCAGCGCCTCAGCGGCAGCTGCAACATCAGCAGTGGTAACCGCACCGAAGAGACGGCCATTGTCGCCAGCCTTCTTGGTAACGGTCAGAACCTCAGCTTCGAGAGCATCGCGCAGCTCACGAGCTGCCTCAATGTCCTCGGTTGCGCGCTTGCGGCGTGCTTCAGCCATCTGATCGATCTGCTTCTGTGCACCCTTGGTCCAACGAGTGGCGTAGCCACGCGGGAGCAGGAAGTTGCGTGCGTAGCCGTCCTTAACTTCGACGACATCGCCGGCCGAGCCGAGCTTCTCTACTTCATGAGTGAGGATGATCTTCATATGTTCTTCTCCCTCTCTCTTTAGCGGTTGGAGCTGGTGTACGGAAGCAGTGCCATCTCACGTGCATTCTTTACGGCACGCGCGATCTGACGCTGCTGCTGAACGGATACGCCGGTTACTCGGCTGGAGCGGATCTTGCCGCGGTCCGAGATGAACTTGCGTAGGGTTGCGGTGTCCTTGTAGTCGATGGCGTCGATCTTCGCGGCCTTCAACGGATTGGACTTCTTCTTTGGCTTGCGCAGTACTGGCTTTGCCATTGTGGTTCCTCTTTCACATATGAGCGGGATCTGCACGGGATCACTCCCGGTTCTATCCCGGTGGGATGCGCGCTACTTTCATTCGGCAGGCTAACGTTCCCCGCGAATCAGCGCTTTCCCAAAGTCTTTAGAATGGCGGGTTATCGTCGAACGACGATCCGCCTGCTGGTGCTTGGCCCCACGGATCATAGGAAGATCCGCCTGCCGGAGCATCGTAAGAGGCGCGTCCACGCGGGGCGCCACCTCCCTGGTTGAAGCCACCACGGCCACCACCGGTCGTCTTAGTTACCTGTGCAGTGGCGTATCGCAAGGACGGACCAACCTCGTCTACCTGCATTTCAATAGACGTGCCTTGCGAGCCGTCCTGACGCTGGTAGTTACGAACTTTGAGCTTCCCGGTAACGATAACGCGCATTCCCTTCGACAGGGATTCGGTAACGTTCTCCGCGTAATCGCGCCATACGGAGCAACGAATGAACATTGCTTCGCCGTCTTCCCATTCATTCGTTTGACGATTGAGATGACGCGGCGTGGACGCGACGGTAAACGAGGCGACAGGCGTGCCCGAGCCAACGTATTTGAGTTCTGGATCTGCGGTGAGATTTCCAGTCACGGTGATAATCGGTTCGCCAGCCATGGTTTCTCCTTCTCTTAGGCTTACTTCGACTCGCGACGCAGGAGCTTGGTGCGCATAACAGTCTCGTTAAGGCCGAGCTGGCGGTCCAATTCCTGAGCGGTTGCCGGGGTCGCAGTCATGTAGACGACGACGTAAATACCTTCGGACTTCTTCTTAATCTCATATGCAAGACGACGCTTGCCGAGGATGTCCACATTGTCGAGGGTTCCACCCTCAGCCGGGACTACGGAGAGCATTTTCTCAAGGTTGACCTGGAGAGTACGCTCATCGATTTCAGGATCGAGAATAATCATCATCTCGTACTGACGCATGTGTACCCACCTCCTTTGGACTCAAGCGGTCACGGTCTTTCCGTGACAGGAGGGTCATGCTGTTACGTAAAAACGCAACGTTCTTAAGCCTACCTGATTGCGCAGGTAATTCGCGTGCGGAGTCCACCACATCTACGCGGTGTGGATAGGCTCCGCTGTGGCGTCGCGGCGTCACGCATCCAAGGATGACGACGCCGTTTTTACGACGCCGGTAGCCGCCCGGTTTAGTTGCCGCCCGGTTTAGTTGCCGCCCGGCTTTTAGGCGGCGGGGTCGCCGCAAAGCTAGGCCACCGCGAAACCGTGTTGTCACGGAGCAGGCCAGCTCGTCACGGAGCTGGTTCGGGCTCTGGCTCCGGTTCAGGTTCGGGCTCTGGCTCCGGCTCGGGCTCCGGTTCCGGTGTAGTAGTTGGCTCTGGGGTAGGCGTCGGGCTTGGCGTTTCTTCCGGCTCCTCAGTCTCTTCCTCCGGCTCTTCGGTTTCTTCTTCCTCCGGAGGTGGCAAGGTCGACCGCAGTCGTTGCAGGATCGCACTCGCATCCGGGAACCGTTCAACATCGCGATCTTTATAAGCAACCTTGAGATAGTTAAGCATAAGATCGCTCGGCGCCGATCCGCCGGTAATCAGTGAATATCCGCCAAAAGGAGTCAGGTCCTCTTCCGAACCGTCTTCCCCAATCTGGTACATACTAATTGTCGTCACCAAATCAGGTGTAAATGCGACCACCCATGCCGAGCGCGGCCCGGAGGATGTTCCGGTTTTCGCGGCGATTGGGCGGCCCAGCGCACTGAGTTTCGATGCGGTACCGTTCGCTTGTGTACCGGCTTCTAAGGTGTATGCGGCAAGGGTTGCCGTATCAGTGTCAATCACCCGAGTTGAGGTGGTTGGTCCACTGTACACAACATGGCCCGAACGGTTTTGCACTTCGGACACGAAGTGAATCGAATCTGGGCGCTCGCCATTCGCCGCAATAGTCGACAAGGACAGTGCAACTTCTTCTGCTGTTGGTGAGGCAGAACCAAGCACGTTACCGAGGTTTGCATCCAAGCCTGGTAAATCTTCCGGCAGGCCCAACTTAATTGCCATATCAACCGTCGATTGCGGACCAATTTCTTCGTTGAGCTTGATATATCCGGTATTCATTGACAACGCAGTGGTTTCCCGCAGGGTAATCCCATATGCCGATGTTCCGAAAATATTCTCAAATTGTGTGCTTGTGCCTGCCGGCGTATAAGTCGCCGGGGAGTCAATCGGATATTCCGGTGAGATTCCTTGATCCAGCGCAGCAACCAAGGTGTAAATCTTAAACACGGAACCGGCTTGTGCACGGTCTTGAGTTGCCGAATTACGTTGACGCTCTAGATAGTCAGCACCGCCGTACATGGCAAGCACTTCACCGGTTTTCGGATCAACCGAAATCAGTCCCACATAGTTATTCTCCGGCCGATCATCTGGCATCGCATTAACTGCATCAACCGCGCCTTGCTGCATGTTCTGATCGATCGTGGTGACAATCTTAAATCCGGCCGTGTCAATTTCCAGCTCGGTGAATCCGGCGTCGTGAATAAGCTCTTGACGGACCTCGTTCAGAATGTACCCGTTCGGACCTTCTAAAGCAGAGTTTGTGGCTACCGGAAGCGTTTCGGGGAAGGCAGCGGCGTCAGCTTCAGCGGCGGTAATCCAGCCGTCCTGTTCCATCAGGTTAATAACGCGATCAAAACGTATTTCCGCAGTTTCCGGGTCTACTGCCGGATCCCATGCTGAAGGCGCCGGAATAACTGCCGCCAACAGCGCAGATTGCGAAATATCCAAATCCTTCGCAGACACCCCAAAGTATGTCTGCGCCGCGGCTTCAATACCGTAAGAGTTCCGGCCGAAGTAAATCGTGTTGAGATAGTTCTCCAGTACTTCGTCCTTGGTTTGCTGCCGGTCGATCTTAATCGCGAGCACGGCTTCCAAGATCTTGCCCGGAAGTGACGTGGTTTGACCCATGTAGTAGCGTTCCACGTACTGCTGGGTCAGCGTCGAACCACCCTGAGTGGGGTTACCTTGAATGTTGTTCCACAGCGCACGCAAAATAGCTTTCGGATCAACACCGTTGTTTTCGTAGAAGGTGCCGTCTTCCGAGGCCACTACCGCATGTTGAATATGCGGTGACATTTCAGAGATCGGCACCGAGGCGCGGTTGACTTCCGCAAAGTGGCCAATCTCGGTTTCCCCGTCGGAGTAGTAAACCGTGGTAGCTTGCGCAAGCGCGAAATCGTCCGGCTCCGGAATCGGAACCATCAGGTACATGCCAAAGAAAGCGCCCACTCCTACCGCGAACGTCGCGAAAATACTTCCGAGCACAAAACGCAAGGAAGGAATCCAGCGGCGAATCGGCCCATACCCCGCACGCGGATAGTTAAAGCGTTTCTTCCGAGGCTTCTCACCACTTTTTGACACCGGCGTTTTCTTAGCGCTGGTGGCTGTTTTTGTTGCACCGCCGCGCCCGGTAGTGCGCGAAGTAGTTTTTCTACGCTTTGTGGCCATAACGTCCTCGATTAGTTACTTTTTCCGGGTTATTTTCCGGCTCAGTTGGCGACTGATCGCCGCAGGTTTAGTGCGTTTACGACGCCGCGATACACTTTCACCTTTGCGGGGCGCTAACGGATTGGTCAGATGCGGAAGTTCTTCTTCCGCCGGATCTTCAATATCGTAACGTCCATCATCTTTACGCCGCTTAGCTTCTGTTTCCGATACCAAGAAGGCATCTAACCAGCGGGTCTTCGGATCCGAATCAACCAAGAGCGCTTTGAAGAAAAGTGTCAGTGGCACGGCCAGAATCGAGCCGAGCACACCCACGATACTAGTCCACACCATCAAAGAGATAAAGGTGACGGTTGGGGATAAGCCCACAATATCCCCGGTGAACTTAGGCTGAATGAAAGTTTGGATGACGACGTTAATCACCGAGTACAGCACCAGCACCCACACCATGGATTCCCAGCCTTGGTCCAGCAGGGCCATCAGCATGGGCGGGACGACGCCGATGAAGAAACCAATATTGGGAATGTAGTTCGTGATAAACGCCCAGTAGGCCCACGTCCATGCCAACGGAATACCCATTACCTGCAAGACCGCGCCGTCAATCGCCGCCACAACTAGACCGAAGAAAGACGACACGATCCAATAGTGGCGCACCCGGGTTTCAAAGCCGATCAGTGCCTGCCCGAGGTTGGAATGCGAAATGTCAATAATCGAACCACGAGCACGCGTGATCATTGTGTCAATAGTCAGGAAGAAGGACGATACTCCGAGCATCGCCATAAGACCGCCGAAAGAGAAAATAGAATCGACCAGCGACCATGCCCACGACACAATAGCGTTAAAGTTCACCTGGTTGAAATACGTCGAAATATCGTCAGTTTCCACGCCCTTTTCTTGCAACCAACGCAGCACATCATGCGATAGCGCCTCGAAATTCGCAGAGTAGTTCATCAGGGTTTCGGGCACCGGCGCCAACGCCCATATCGTCACCCCGAGCATTCCGAGGATTAAAACGAACAGGACGACGATCGTAACCGTCGACGCCAGCCATGAGGGCATGTTTTTCCGAATGAGGAATCGTCCCAGCGGCCGGATCGCCAACACCAGCGTCAGAGCAAAGAAAACGGGAGCAAATACGCCTTGGATCGAATGTAAACCAATGCCCGCAATCGCAAGCAAAGCTAGCACCCGCAAAATTGCAATACCGGTCATACCGTTATTGCCTTTCGGAGTTTCCTCCTCAGCGGCCTGCACAGTTTCGTCGACCGTGAGTTCTTCTGCCCGCTCGACGTCACCCGGCGCAGATGCCGGGGTATCGTTGGATCGGCTGTCGCTCACAGTTTTTCCTTTTCTCCCATCTGTTTCATTTTGCCCCACGGGGAGGGAAAGTGAAACTAGGCGCACATGCGGGTTGGTCTGCTTACCACTAGTCTAGTTTGCCGCTCGGACATCTTTGGGAAGGTTCCTAAGTATTGTGTACGACGCGCGGTTCGCCGCCGATTTTTCGAATAAACCAGCCATACCACGACCCGGCCAGCAGATATACCACCGTCAAACCACCGAACACTGCCGCAGACCAGCCCGTATCAGGCAAAGTAAAAGCTGCGAGCGCGGCCGCACCCACAAAAGCCGCGTTGTACATCATGTCGTAAAGCGAAAATGCCCGCCCGCGATAGTGGTCTGCAGTATCACCTTGCACGATCGTATCGACTGCAATTTTCGCTCCTTGCACACCTAACCCCAGCAACACTGCCGACACATAAATCAGCGGCGGTGTATAGGTGATCATCAGTAGCATTTGCGAAACCCCAGAAATTCCTAAACAGATAAGAATCCACTGATGTGCACTGACGTAGCGGTGCATAATCGGGGTGAGCACAATCGCCAAACCGTTGCCCGCAAAAGATATCCCGGCAATAAAAGCAAACCGCGCCAACCCGGCGTCGGCGTCCATCGGGTCTTCTAACAGATTGCGCGAAATCAAAATCAGCGCAATAAAATTCGCGCCATAAAGGAAGCGGTGAATCGCCATAATCGTCAGGCCCGCACCCGGTGTTCCGCGACGGATAAGGTAGCGCGCGCCCGCTACCAGGTCGGTCACCACGATGGAGAGCTCTCGACTGAGCGGGCGGGTGGGTCGAATATCTGGGCCGAGCTCGTCCGCTCTCAAACGTAAAGCCAGCAAAGCCGCCCCGGCGAACAGCGTCAGTGCACACACTAACGCGAGCGCATTACGAAGCGGACCAGATCCGGCGATCAGGGAGAGCAATAATCCCAGCGCACCGCCAAATACTGCGGCCACTGAACCGAGGGTGGGCGTTATCGAATTGGCCATTAATAACAAATGTTTCGGTAGCGTATGTGGCAGACCAGCAGACAGCGCAGATAGCAAGAAACGATTAACGCCCAAAGTGACCAGCGCAAGCACGTAAATCACCCACGATTCGGGCACGGTGTACACGAGTAACGCGAGGATCGCGGTCAGTGCCACGCGCACGAGGTTCCCGCCGAACAGTACTTGACGCCGTCGCCACCGGTCCAGAAGCGGCCCGGCAAAAGGTCCGACGACGGTAAAAGGCAAGAGAAGAACAGCGAAAGCTGCCGCGACGCCGATCGCGGTGGTTGCGTTTTGTGGGTTGAAGAAGAAAAGCGTGGCGAGCCCGACCTGGAACATGCCGTCACCGGTCTGGGAGACCAGCCGTACTGCCAGCAGTTTGCGGAACTTGTCGTGGCGCGCACAGCGTGCCAGCTGTTCCAGCACTGGAAGTTGAAGCTGATCAGTCACGCGTTTGTTCCTCCCACCAAGCCAATAGCCGCCTAGTGGCTTCCTCTTCGCCGAGCGGGCCTTCTTCCATGCGCAGATCCATGAGGAACTTATACGCCTTGCCCACAACCGGGCCGGGCTTAATATCCAACAACCTCATAATCTGCGTGCCGTCCAAATCCGGGCGGATCGCGTCGATTTCTTCCTGTTCTTTAAGCTGCACAATGCGTTGCTCGAGCTCGTCCATTGCCGCCCACAGCCGCCTTGCTTTACGCCGGTTCCCCGTGGTCACGTCCGCACGCGTCAAACGGTTCAAGCGTTCCAGCAGGTCTCCGGCGTCGGTCACATACCGGCGCACGGCCGAATCCGACCACCGCTGCTCGCCATACCCGTGGAATCGCAAGTGTAATTCCACAAGGCGTGCAACCGCTTTCGTCGTCGCCTTATCGAAACGCAAAGCTTTCATACGCTTCGTCGTCATTCGCGCGCCCACAATATCGTGCGCATGAAAGGACACCGTGCCATCCGGCGCGTAACGCCGCGTGGCCGGCTTACCACAATCGTGCATAATCGCGGCGAAGCGCAACACAAAATCGGGCGCCGGAACCGGACCATCCGCATCCGTTTCTAAAGCCATCGCCTGCTCAAGCACGGTCAGGGTGTGCGTGTATACATCCTTGTGTCGTCCGTGTTCATCCGTGGTTTCGCGCAGGTTCGCCAGTTCCGGCAACACAATATCGCCCACGCCGGTGTCCACCATAATCTCTAAGCCGCGGCGCGGATCGGGAGAGATAATCAGCCGATACAACTCCGCCTGAATCCGCTCCACGGACACGATATTCAACCGTCCGGCCATATTCGTCATAGCCGTCCGCACATCCTCCGCCACCGAGAAACCGAGTTGGGCCGCAAATCGCGCTGCCCGCATAATACGCAAAGGATCGTCGTCGAAACTTTGCTCGGCCGTGACCGGGGTGCGTAACACGCCGGCCACTAAATCATCCAAGCCGCCGCATACGTCCACGAGCTTCATCTGCGGCAAGGTCACCGCCATCGCGTTCACCGTAAAATCACGCCGGGTCAGGTCTCCTTCAATGGAGTCGCCGTATTGCACTTCTGGTTTGCGCGAGTTCGGATCATAGTCTTCAGTGCGATACGTGGTGACTTCGACGACAAGATCCTCGCGCGCCGCGCCGATCGTGCCAAATTCTTTGCCAATATTCCACGTGGCATCACCCCACTGTTTCAGTAGTTTTTCAGTGTCTTCTGGGCGCGCTGACGTGGTGAAATCGAAGTCGTGAATCGGCAGGCCAAGGAAAGCATCTCGAACCGGTCCGCCAACCAGCGCCAATTCGAATCCATTACGTGCAAAAATAGATCCTAGTTCAAGTATTGCCTTAGGCAGCTTAGCGAAGGTCATCTGACCTTGGGTAAGCAGCCGGGCACGCTGATTGAGGTCAGTGTCCGCCATCGTCGATTGAGAATTAAATACCGGTTCACGTGTAGTCACTCTCCAAGACTGCCACGAATTGGCGTATTTAAGCACATCTGAGTCGGCCAAAAGTTGTGAAGTCATCATGTCACGATCATTTCCAACGCCGCGTCCGCCCAGTTCGCGGCGTTCTCGCACACCCGGTGCGCGCTCGTTTTCGCGCCGGGCACCGCGTGGATCGCGAAATTCGCGCAATTCACGCCCTCCGTTGCCTGTTGTCAACGAAACCTCGGCAGGCGGGGTTATTGTTTCCGTACGCGACGGCCACGCGTATGTTGCCGTTATCGCACGCCGAAATCGTGGAGGCCGCCTCGAATGGTGCCTACCCAAGGGCCATTTAGAGGGTGTCGAAACCGCTCAACAAGCCGCCGTACGTGAAGTATCGGAAGAAACCGGTATTCATGGCCGCGTTTTACGCCACCTTGCCACAATCGACTATTGGTTTTCCGGCAACGACCGGCGCGTACACAAAGTAGTCCACCATTACTTGCTGGAAGCGCTTTCCGGCACGCTGACGGTAGAAAACGATCCGGATCAGGAAGCCGAAAAAGTTGAATGGGTGCGTATTGATAAACTGCCCAGCCGGCTGGCGTATCCCAATGAACGCCGAATCGTAGGGATGGCCCGCAAACTTTTAGAAGGTCCGGCTGAGGAATCATGACGCGGTGGCGCCGGTTCTGGCTAAGCGTGGGAATCGTTGTGGTCTCGCTGGGTTTACTTGGCCCGGTGGGGACGACGCCGGTAGGCGCAAGTCCAGCAGGCACGACGCCGGTAGGCGCAAGTCCGATACGCATGTCACCTGCGGCCGAAGAACCAAACATAGAAATCACGGCGCTCGCCACGCCCATACTTGCCCCGACCGATGATTTAGAACTCACCGTCACGATTACGAATCCGGATTTTGATCCGGTCACGATTAACCGTCTGGAGATCTTCTCCCAAACGACTACGCCAACCACGGCCGCACAAGTGGAATTGTGGATGAATGGTCGCGGATATTTCGCGTTAATTGGAAAAGAAGACCTCACGCTCACGCTCGAGCCCGGGGAGTATTACGAGCATACAATCCGCATTGACCGCGCAAATATTGCGTGGTCCACGGGCGAGTACTCGTGGGGGCCGCGCGGGATTGAGGTCAAGGCACTGACCGATGATAACCGTGAACTCACTGATCGGTCTATGGTGATTGTGCAACCGGATGTGGAGCTGACTCCGATGCCGATCAGCGTCGTCCTCCCGGTTACTTTTGATACCCGAGCGATTCAGACGCTGCCGACTTTCGTCGATTTTCTTTCCGTTGAAGACGAAGATGACGCCGAGGCCACACCAGAGGATATGTCCGGGACAACGTTGAACGCACCGGTACACATTAGTGCTGATACTGCCGAACAGATTGCCGCCTGGCAACGAGATGGCGTTTCGCTATTTGTTGACCCGGGCCTGTTCACTGACCAGAAGGTTGTCGCCACGTTGCAGGCAAGCGAAACTGCCGCGCAGTCTCCCGTGCACCTACTGCCGTTGTACGACGCCGATCTGGCCGCCCTTGCCCACACCGGGCAAACCGCGAGCGCTGAGCATTTAATCACCGAAAGTCTTACCCGGGCTGACACGACCGGAATTAACGCCGTCTTCGATATTGCGTTGCTGGTTGGCGAACCTGATCAAGAAACCCTCGCACTCGCCCATGATTTGGGCGCGCAAGCAGCAATCGTGCCAGATTCGGCCATGCCGCTTATTCAGGACCCTTATTATGTGCCGCACGCTCACACGGTTACGGAAGTTTTCGATGAGTCCTTGCCGGTGTTAATCACTTCCGAGGCTTTAAACACGGCCGTATCCGGCGCTCTTGAAATTTCCAGCAGCAGTTTGTACTTGTCTGGTCTTGACCGGCGTCAGGTAACTTTGGCGTTGTCTGCCGTCCAGTATCGCGAGCTTCCAAATGCTTCGCGTGCGAGCGTCGTCGTTCTTGGCCGAGATGCAATTTACGCATCCGACGCCGTCGCCCGGCAAGAAACCGTCCACGCTTTGTTAGACGCTCCTTGGCTTACGCCCACCAATATTAGTGACCTTCTTACTACCGTACCGGACACCAACGCGCGTTATCCGCTCGCTACTGCGGCAATCAACCCGGGTGAGCTCAACGCAACGGATATCGATCAGCTAGCCCAAACCATGGCCGAAGTCGATAATTTTGCGTCGATTTTTGACAATGCGCAGCTGATTTCTAATTCGGCGATCACGCATGCGGATGTGTTGTTTAGTGTGCACTGGCGGATGTTCCCCGATACGCGTAGCACGCAAATCGCAGGTCTGGCTCCCGATCCGCAATCACAAACCGCAATCCGGGTGGAGTCTTCTTCGACGATTAATATGATTTCGGAAAGTTCGGCACTACCGATCAATGTGACGAATCGGTTCGACTATCCGGTAACCGTATTCATTCATATTGAAGCTTCAGATTCTCGGTTGCATGCGCCCGATCCTGTCCAGGCACGGTTGCCGGAAAATTCGACCACTTTGGTTAGTGTGCCTGTTGAAGCACGCGGGTCAGGAAATCTGACCGTAACGGTTACTGTGACGAATGCCAACGGTGTGCCTATCGGGCAATCTGAAGATCTTGACGTGCGCGTACGCGCGGACTGGGAAAATGTGGGAACGCTGGTCGTGGCCGCATTATTCGTGGCCCTGCTGGTTTTCGGAGTGGTGAATTCGGTGCGTAAAGGTCGGCGTTCGGAACCGATTCCCGTGGCAGAATTTTCGGCGGCAATGAATGCTGGTGAGGACTTACCTACTTCCTCTGCGCCAAAGTCGGCCCAGCCCGAGTAAAGTAGTGCGCAGATATTATCGTTTTTGTTGTTCGTTTCGGGAGACTATGTGAGCACTTCTTTTGCCCACGCAGGTAAGCGTATTGCGGATCGGTTTGAACTAACCGAGCTGATGGACCCGCAGGCGTTCACCGATGCCGCCCGTTCTTGGGTTGCGCGCGATACTGCACTGTCGGTGCAAGTCCGGGCAATCGTGATTGATCCAGATAGTCCGATGCGTGACGCAGCAATTGATGCGGCTCGGCGAACAGCGTTCATTCATACCGGGCACGACGCCGATCCGAATACGGTTGCGATTATGTCGGTGATTGCGGACGAGGACGCATCCGATTTCGCGTTAATTACTGAAGTGCCGCCGGGTCGGGTGTTGAGTTCTTTCCTTGATGGCACGCCGGTTGATCCAGAAACCGTCCGCGCCCTTTTGGGTGAGGTGGCATCAGCGGTTAATTCCTTGCGTCATCACGGCATCCGACATTTATGTTTGACGACGGACGATATTTATTTGACCGACGCCGGGCAGATCATAGTTGACGGATACGGGATTCGCGCAGCGCTGGCAGGCAAGGATATGTCACGGCCGTCTGGCGAATTGGATCGCGAAGAAGCTATTGGGCTGACGGTTTTGTTGGCAGCTGTTTTGCTGGGTCGGCCAGTTCCGGAGTTAGGTGAGCTGGATGTTGAAACGGAGCTTTTTGTCGAAGCCCATGATTTAGCCGATCTGCCACAGCCACTGGTGGATATTTTCGACCATGAGCTTTCCGGTGAGGGCGCGGTATCACCCGATGATCTTATGCTCCGGCTGGTGCCATGGGGAGAACTTGATCTAGCTCGGTTCCCGGTTAACCCCTCAAAAACTGATGCTTCGGTTGCTTCGGCCGACTCTGTGGAAGAATTCCTCGGGCTGGACGATACGGACAACGAACTATCTCAAGTACAGTGGCCAAAACTCGGCCGTTCGGAAGCAGACGCAGATACGGACGGCGCAGACGACGCCGACGCAGACGACGCCGAAGCCAATGAGACCGATATAGCCATTGAACCGGCTGACACCCGTGTGCCTACTAAAAAGCCGGCTTTTGGCGGTTGGCGCTCACGAGCTCAAGGATTACCTCCCGGTGTTGGCAACCCACCCCCACCGTCGCTTCCAGCCGGTTTGGGCTATCCGCCTCCTCCGTCTTTGCCGCCAGCACCAAAGTCCCCACCCTCGCCGACAGCTCCGTTTGCTTCGGAGACGTCGCTTGCTTCGGATGCGTCGGCTATCCCTGCAACGCAAGTTGCACCAGAAATACCCGCAGAATTTGGGGCTCCACCACCTCCAAGCGTTGCTCCCGACAACAACTGGGGCGGTATTCTTGGCTCCGACAAACCTGCAAAAAAGAAAAAGTCGCCGCGCCGGCCTATCCTTCCCGACCTCGAACGCGAACCACGCGAAAACGAAACAAAAGTCGACGCCACAAAAATCACGATTGTTTTGTTAATACTGGTCGTGCTTATTGGCGGCTGGTTTGGGATTCGTGGCCTATTCAAACCATTTGATGACGTTGAGGTCACAACACCTGAGCTGTACGGAAACGACAACGGCGTTGCACCCGTCGTCGTCAGTATTGAGCTCATCGAACCGGATGGCGCAGACCAGTTAAATACCCCGGAAGGCGTCGAGCTAATTATTGACGGCGACCCAGATACCTGGTGGAATTCGTACGATTATTCCGCAGAGTCAGGCGCGACTGACGGTTTCGGTTTTTATGTCCAGCTCGAACGACTTTCTACAGTTTCCGCGGTGGAATTGACCTTGTGGGGCACCGGCGGGAATATTCAGCTACGCGAAACCGTTAAGGAAGAACCAACAGGAGGAAATCTGCTGGCTCAAAGCGCAGGTAGTACAACTACGACGCTCACTCCAGCGGATTCTTTCGTTGCAGAAGGGTTCGTTATTTGGATCACCGATCTGCCGGTGACTCCAGAGGGACTGTACCAGTTCTATACTGCCGAACTCGTCGTCTACTAAACTTAAATATCGCGAGGGATCCGTGTAGCAGAACGCGGGCCCGCATAAGAACGAACAAAGGTAGTGCATTGACCACCATCCATGATGTCATTATCGTCGGTTCCGGCCCGGCTGGCTGGACGGCCGCTATTTACACTGCACGTGCAGGGCTGAAGCCGATCGTGCTCGGCGGTACCTTGGAGCCCGGCGGCGCCCTTATGACCACCACTGAAGTTGAGAATTTCCCAGGCTGGCCCGAGGGTATTGCGGGTCCGGAGCTGATGGAGAAGATGCAGGCGCAGGCTGAACGTTTCGGCGCCGAGATGCGTTACGAGGACGCCGTTGAGCTGAAGTTGGACGGCGAGATTAAGACCGTTGTTACCGAGTCAGACACTTATCAGGCGAAGACGGTTATTTTGGCGCTCGGGTCGGAGTACCGCAAGCTCGGTGCGCCGGGTGAAGCTGAAATGTCCGGCAAGGGCGTGTCTTACTGTGCGACCTGTGACGGTTTCTTCTTCCGCGGTAAGGAAATCGCAGTTATTGGTGGCGGCGATTCTGCTGTAACTGAAGCACTGTTCTTGGCACGTTTTGGCTCGACCGTTCACGTCATTCACCGCCGCGATGAACTTCGTGCGTCGAAGGTGATGGCTGACCGGTTGCTTGAGGTCGACAATATCAAGATGCACTGGAACTCGGTTGTCGAGTCGGTTAACGGCGATCAGATGCTGCAGTCGCTAACTCTGCGCGATACGGTTACCGGCGAAACCCGGGATCTGCCAGTAAACGGCATGTTCGTCTCGATCGGACACGTTCCGCGCACCGCGGTACTGGGCGGCCAGCTTGAGCTGGACGACGCCGGATACATCGAGGTTGATTCGCCGTCGGCTAAGACGTCAGTTCCGGGCGTATTTGCCTGTGGTGACGTTGTTGATTCGACTTACCAGCAGGCTATTACGTCAGCTGGTTCGGGTGCGGTTGCGGCATTGGACGCCGAAGCCTACCTGATGGAACTCGAAGCGAAGGCGGCAGCGAACTAGGTGCCCGACGCCGCGTGGCACGTCGTGTTGAACGACGCGACGTGCTCGGCGGTTGTTGTTGAGGCAAACAACATTGTCGGTGCACCTTTCGTCCAAGCCTTCGATGGATAACCTACCCGTGGTTGATACCCTGCCAGTTTTTGAACTTCGTTTTTATTCGGCCCAATGGGCCGGTCCGGCACTGCAGATGCGTCATATTTTCGATGAGGTCTCCGTCGATATCCGTAACTATCTCACTTCGTTGCACGGCGAAGATGCGGGAAAATTATTGTCCGCCGTCGTCGTCGACGTTGATGAACAACCCGAGCTAGCTGATCGTTTCACTGTTCAAGCTGTGCCAACTATTCAGCTTTTGGACGGAAATGAGCCAATTCTGAGCTTGGTGGGCGCACGGCCTAAGATTGCTGTGCGCAACGCGATTATCGAATCTATCGAAAAACGTGGCAACATAGCGGTGTCCACGAATAAAAAGGAGTAATTATGGCAGAACGTACGGATGGCAGCACCCAAGTTAAAAATGTAGCAGCCGCCGCCGCTGCCGCGTCTACCGGTGTCGGTGCTACTGGCGGCGTCGACGCCGCTCGCGCAGCCGAAACTGACAAACAAGACGATATGTGGCTTCACGCCTACTCGAACCGCGCACTGTGCACGAAGCAATCAGAGACCCGGTCTTTGTTTGCGGTTGCTAACCGACCGGAAGTGGTGTCACTAGCTGGGGGAATGCCGAATATTGCGGGGCTTCCACTAGATTTTCTAGCAGATATGAGCGCCCGGTTGATCCGCGAGCGCGGCCCAGAACTGCTGCAGTATGGCGGAGGCCAGGGCGAGCTTGAACTGCGCGAACAAATTATTGACGTGCTGGCTAAGGAAGGCGTTAAAGCTAAGCCGAGCCAGATCGTGGTAACAACCGGTTCACAAGCTGCGCTCGATATTGTGACCCAGATTTTTATTAATCCCGGTGATGTGATCGTGGCTGAAGCGCCTTCTTACGTTGGCGCGCTTGGTGTTTTCGCAGCTCATGAGGCTGAAGTTGTTCATGTTCCGATGGATGAAGACGGGCTCATTCCGGAGGCTTTGGATGAGACGCTCACGCGGTTAGAAGACGAAGGCCGGCCAGCAAAGTTTATTTACACGGTTCCTAATTTCCATAATCCTGGTGGCGTGTCTATGGCCTATGAGCGGCGGCCAAAGGTGGTGGAGATTGCTAAGCGTCATCGCGTGATTATTCTCGAAGACAATCCGTATGGCATGCTCGCTTTTAATGATCAAACGAACCGGGCTTTGTATAACTGGAATCCGGACGGCGTGATCTACCTCGGTTCTTTCTCAAAGACGTTTGCTCCGGGATACCGGATCGGATGGGCGTTGGCTTCCGATGAAATCACTCAGCGCCTGATCTTGGCCAATGAGAATGCGGTGCTCTCGCCGTCTAAGGTTGGTCAGCTGTCGATTGCGGAATATCTGCGCACCTACGACTGGATGGGCCAGATCAAGGAATATCGCGCCATGTATCAGGATCGGCGTGATGCGATGATCGCAGCGCTCGAAAAGTACATGCCGTACTGTGAGTGGAATGTTCCCGAGGGTGGTTTTTACGTGTGGGTGAAGCTGCCGGAGGGCTTGAATGCTAAGGATATGTTGCCGAAGGCAGTATCTAATCTGGTTGCTTATGTTTCCGGAACAGCGTTCTATGCTGACGGTCAAGGCTCAGACCACATGCGACTGTCTTTCTGCTATCCGACTCCGGAACGTATTACCGAAGGCGTTCAAAGACTAGCCAAAGTGGTTGAATCAGAAATGGAGCGCGTGCGCTGGTTGTAAGGAGTATCGACGTAAGCGAAACAGATTATTCAACACTAAGCCTAGTTGTGGGTGTAGGTATTGCGGGCTCTCAAAGCAATCTCGTGCCCGCAATACTTACACCCAAACCTACTTGAGTTAGATGACCATTAACTGCTAGCATCAAGGTAATCGACCAGTCCCCGGTTTCGTTCTTTTACGAAATGGCGGGGACTGCCTTTTACCCTCATAAGGTAGCTACTGAAGATCCACACCGTCTTCATCGAGCAGATCAAGGATGCGGTTGAGATCTTCTATTGTAGCAAACTCAATAGTCATCTTTCCTTTGCGAGAGCCCATGTCCACCCGAACACGCGTGTCGAATCTATCCGCAAGCCGAAGTGCTAATTCACTCAGCTCTGCTTCATACTGTGAGACCCGTGGGCGGCGAGTGCGCGTGGTCGGAGCTTGATCATCGCCTAAGGCAACAATCTCTTCTACCGCACGAACGGAAAGGCCTTCAGCTACGATACGTTGTGCTAGTCGTTCCATCGCAGCTGGGTCGGTTAATCCGAGTAGTGCACGCGCGTGACCTGCGGAAATAACTCCAGCTGCAACCCGACGTTGAACTAATGGTGGGAGTTTAAGCAGACGCAAAGTATTTGAAATCTGCGGCCGGGAACGCGCAATACGACGGGAGAGTTCTTCTTGGGTGCAAGCAAAGTCCTCGAGCAACTGCTGATAGGCAGCAGCTTCTTCTAGAGCATTTAGCTGAGTGCGGTGAAGGTTTTCTAGTAGCGCATCCCTTAGCAAGTCAGCATTTTCAGTGCGTCGAACAATTGCGGGTACTGTATCATTACCGGCCGCCGCTGAGGCCCTCCAGCGACGCTCACCCATAATCAATTCATAACGTGCTTCCGGATTATCTGGATCTGGCTCTGCCAGTGGCCGGACGACAATTGGCTGAAGTACACCGACTTCGCGGATGGATGCGGTAAGTTCAGCAAGGTCATCTTCATCAAAAATTTGCCGAGGCTGTTTTCTGTTCGGGATAATTTCCGTCACCGGGATTTCACCAAAGGTCGCTCCTGGAACAGGAACTAAATCCGTATCAGAGGTTTTTGTATCAGTTCCGGTTGTAGTGGCTATGCGGGTATTCGCACTCGCGCGAAGCTTGCTTTTTCCGGTAGCCTTGCCAGGTGTTGAACGAGCAACCGTTTCACGTGAAACATTGTCTTTTGATTCTTGCGTAACGTCGGCTTGGGATTCATCGCCGTCCTGAGGAGCGCCGTCACCTTGGTAGTCGTCACCAACTCGAGACACAGAGTCACTGTGTAGCTCAGAACGGATTCCCTTCAACGCTTCAAGAGTACTTGCGATTGAATCTTGGCTTCCTTCCGGCGATTGCTTTTCTTCAGGCTCCTTTCGCGCGGCCGTTCCCGAAAAGAACACATCAATCGGACGGTTTTTTATTTCCTCTTGGCTTTCCGGGAAAAGCGCACCGATCCCGCGGCCAAGTCCACGCCTTTTCTCTGCCATTTGATTTACTTCCTCTTACTGCTCAATGCGTTTAATCTTATCCATATATTCGAATCACTGATGAAATTCAGTGATCGGATAGTTAGCTATTTTGGCGAGTCATTTCATAAGCGGCGGCTAGATAAGCAACAGCTCCAGTTGATCTCGGATCGTAGGTGAGAACGGTCTGCCTAAAGCTGGGGGCTTCTGATATTCGGATATTTCGTGGAATTTCCACACTCAACGTTTGATCGGGGAAATAGTTGCGCACTTCAGCCGCAACTTCTTGAGCTAGATTTGTGCGGCGATCATACATAGTGAGAAGAATTGTTGAAATATGCAGATTCGGATTCAACCCGCCCCGGACCATTTCAATAGTTTTCATCAGTTGTGTTAGTCCCTCCAGCGCATAATATTCAGTCTGGATTGGGATAAGCACTTCACGTCCAGCCACGAGAGCATTCAGGGTGAGCAGGCCGAGACTTGGTGGGCAATCGATCAACACATAATCAATTCGTTGTCCGTGATTTTGAAATTGATGAAGTGCTTCATTGACTGCGTCTCTTAAACGGAATTCTCTATTGTCTTCGAGAACAAGTTGAATCTCTGCTGAAGATAAATCAATTGTTGAAGGTGCTACTAGAAGAGAAGGGAAGTCTGGACACTGTTGCAGTACTTCAATAAGCGATTTCTCCCCAGTAATAACCTCAAGCACTGATGGCGTACCGATACCATGCTCAACACCTAGGGCAGTAGTTGCATTTCCTTGTGGATCAGCATCCACAACTAATACGTTCAGTCCCCCACGAGCCAAAGCAGCAGCGAGATTAACCGCCGACGTTGTTTTACCGACACCGCCCTTTTGGTTAGCTACCGTAATGACACGTGTATTTTCGGGTGCAACGAACTCTGCCTTCTCTAGCTCACGCAGCAATTCACGGTCGCGTAGCAATTCCGCACCGACTGGTGAAGTTTTTTCACTGAAAAGCTGATGTTCCACACGTGCTGGATCAGCCGCACGCTGCTCAGCCTGTGCCACTTTTTTACGGGGATCCACTAGACAAACTCCTTATTGTTAGTGAATCTATTCTACTCGTAACTATCTCCGATTAATGTTCACGGCACAGTACTGTGGATAATAGTGACACGAACGGATCTGTGGATAAACTCGACGCCTGTCAGAGCGCGAATTTACGTGCGTATAGGTGTTCAACTTCGAAAGCTATTCATGTCAATGTTTCACGTGAAACATCGCCGGCTTGCGATTCACCAGGGAAACTACATTGCTAATTATTAATGGAGATCGAGAGTCATCAAATAATTGCTCCTGCATGAACTTCTTTGGTCGACGTTAATGTTTCACGTGAAACATTTGGGCTGCGAAATCACCTTATTATTAATTACCTGATGTTAGTGACGACCTGGGCAATCCAACTAACTAATCCAATTGTGTTTCAATCGCGTTCCGACGAAGCACCGCATCAGCCTGTTCACGGCTTCAACCTAAGCAGCCTCATCCTGAAAGCCCCGAATAAGAATTCGATTCTATGGTGAATGTTTCACGTGAAACATTCAGCACTGTGGCAACGCCTTCTCATTACACTCACATCGCCTTAGCTATTCGCCTTCGAGCGTCAGTCACTCGATCAACTTTCTTATTCACTGATTAGCTTCTTTACTCGTTGGCGCCGTTTATCCATTCGTGAATGCCGGTTATCCATTTGCGGTTTGGTATTCTCTGGATAACTTCTTTATTCAACGAAATATAAGCTCGAAACATCCACAAATTCATTTTGCTATCCAAACAGACTTTTATATAAAGGTACTTGTCACCAAAACAACATGCACGAAATGTTTCACGTGAAACGGTATACGTGTATCGGAATTTGTTCCGCGCTAACAAAACCCTCGGCAGCTAATTTAACTTCCGGAGCAGTCACAGCTTTTGAAGAACAACCACACGCGTACCTTCGTCCGTACCCCACACATCCACATCATGAATATCAACCCAGTCGACATTGAACTTGTTCAACTGTTTAACTGACTCATCAACTTCGATTTCTGCACGACTGCCTTTTAATGCCACTAACTGCCCACCAGACTTTACGAGGGGGAGAGTGTAGGGAATTAACTTCTTCAACGCAGCCACAGCGCGCGCAGTCACCACGTCAACAACAAGTTTCCCATGCAGCTCTTCTGCTCGCTTGTTGTATATAGTGACATTGGATAATCCGATATTATCAACAGCGTATTCAAGCCAATCTGTACGCCGACCAAGCGAGTCAATTAAATGAACATCGAGGTCAGGGCGCACAATTGCCGTTACTAACCCGGGAAACCCTGCGCCGGAACCAACATCTGCTAGTTTTGCACCTTCAGGAATAAAGTCTATAATAGCGAGCGAATTAAGAATATGTCGTGACCAAAGTTTATCCATTTCCCGGGGTCCAACTAGACCACGAAGCTGCCCTTCACTCTCCAGCAGTTCAGCTAGATGCAAGAGTTGGGACCAAATCTTTTCACCAAACTCAGCCACTCCACCCGCAGGTGCTTGTTCCACCGTCACCGTATTTCTTCTCCGTCATCGCGCAATTGAAATTAATACACTGCCTCTATATTTCCATATTGAGCAAGATAAACGATATCAATCAGAATTCGTCACCCTTCTTGGCCGGCCTAATTAGTTTCCGCCGAAATGGCAGCTACCCTGGATCCATGGCTGAACGCGATATGATCCACAACGAATCGAGGGACCCTCTTCTTCCTGGCCTGTACGAAAGTGTCATTGATACCCGACTCGTTCATAAACTTCCATCGGACACATCGGAAGTCATTACAACTCAGCCTATTGATGACGCCGATCTTTCTCATATCATGGGTGAACATGTGAAGCTCCGACTCGAATCACATCTGCGGTCACTGAAGCCGAAAGAAGCCGTGAAACTCGTAGATGAGATCCTAGAACGTATCGACTCTTCTGAACTCTCCCTAAATGAGAAGAATCGCGCGCAACAACTCCTAGAAGTCCGCCGCACTCAAAACGGCAATGTTCTACAATCCGTACCACGACCAAACACGCCATTAACCGACGCCGCACTATTAACAAATGCGTCTAACGAACCTAACATCCAAGCGGAGCTACAATCTGAGTTTTATTCAGCAGACGGCGTCGACATTATTATGGCGTTCGTAAAATGGGCAGGAATTTCAACGCTAGATAAATCTTTTCGCTACCTTGCCGATCGAGGTATTCCAATTCGTCTGATCACCTCAACGTATATGGGTGTTACCGAGCGTCGGGCACTCGATCGCCTCGTACATAACTATGACGTTCAAATTCGGATTGCTTACGATGAGGCAGTAACTAGACTCCATGCCAAATCATGGTTAATCCGTCGAAATACCGGATTTCACACTGCCTATATTGGCTCATCGAATCTTTCTCGTTCGGCAATGACTGATGGCTTGGAATGGAATGTACGACTTTCCCCGAACACAACACCTGCTGTATTCAATAAATTTGAAGCCACCTTTAATTCATATTGGGAATCCTCCACGTTCGAAGAATACAACCCAGAACGAGATGCTACCCGACTAGATAACGCACTAGACCGTGCACGAAATTACGGACGGCCTCCTGGCACACTCGATCAACAAGAAGCTATAGGCTATACGCCACTGGAGGTTCATCCCTATCCCTACCAGCGCCAAATGCTTAACGAATTAGAAGCAGCGCGGCGCAAGGGCTATCACCATAACCTTTTAGTTGCAGCTACCGGAACAGGTAAAACAGTAGTAGCTGCGTTGGATTGGGTTCGCGTACACAAACGGCTTTTCACAGCACTCGGCCGAAAACCGCGGACGCTCTTCGTCGCACACCGCAAAGAAATATTGCGTCAGGCCGTACGCACTTTTCGTGACATAGCCAAAGATCCAAATCTCGGTTTTCTTAGTGTTGGGCAACCTATAACAACACAAACATTTGCCGATATACAACATCATTCACATGCACTATTCACGTCAATTCAGTCCCTCCATGAAGATGCATTAAGACACTTTCACTCCGACTCCTTCGACATCGTCATTATCGACGAATTCCATCACGCTGAAGCACGCACCTATCGTCGGCTCCTCGATCATCTTGAACCACGCGAACTATTAGGAATGACGGCAACACCCGAACGCACTGACGGAAAAAGTGTTGCAATTGAGTTCTTTGGCGGACGAATCGCCTCCGAAATGCGTCTATGGGAAGCTCTTGAAGAAGACATTCTCGTACCTTTCCATTACTTCATGACCAATGACGGCACAGATTTATCCCGAATTGAACTACGCCGCGGCGAATATGATACTTCCCAACTTTCTTTGCTATATACCGCTGATGACGCACGCGCCCGACTCATCACCCAAGCTATAGACCGTTACATTATCGATCCAACAGCTATGCGTGCCTTGTGTTTTTGCGTAGATATTAATCATTCAAATTTTATGGCTGAGAAGTTCGCCGCCACTGGGTTAAATGCTGTTTCGATTACTTCGCAGACGCCGGCTACTGAGCGTGATCAGGCACTCTTGGACCTACGCGACGGCCGAATTCAAATGATATGTGCCGTTGATATTTTTAATGAAGGTGTTGATGTTCCAGCGGTAGATACAATCCTTATGTTACGACCGACGTCATCACCAACCGTGTTTTTGCAGCAACTAGGTCGTGGACTACGTCGGAGCCCCAATAAATCTGTGCTTACCGTCCTCGATTTTGTCGGCAATCAGGCAAAAGACTTCCAGATTGATCGGAAACTTGCTGCTATTACCGGAAAGCGCGGCCGGGCTCTCGAAAAAGCAATAAAAAATGGTTTTGCAACGCTACCTTCCGGATGCCAAATCATCTTAGACGAATACTCGCAAGATACCATTTTGCGTTCTTTACGTGATCGACTCGATATTCGTTTTGATTCGGTAGTTAATGATGTGCGTCGTGTTCAAATGTTGCCTGAGTTTTCATCCGGTGCTGAGTTAACACTCACCGATTATTTGGAACATTCTTTCCTTGAGCTTCCCAATATCTACGCGCGCACAAAGACGACACGCACAATAGCAGGACGCGAAAATCGTTTCTGGAGTTGGTGGCGCATTAAATATCTAGCCGCAACCGGCAGGGAACCACAGGACGAATTTGATAATGAACGAGGACGCTTACGTGTGCTAGCTCGCGTTGATGACCTTGAACGTGCACAAGCCTATCTAAACCTCCTACGAGGCAATATGCGTGAAAATGAAATGTCAGCGACAGATCGTTGTTATGCATATATGCTGATTTTCTCGGTATGGCCAACCGGAAAACGTAACGACGTGCCTTTTGAATCTTTAGATGAAGCTCTTAATGTTCTGCGATCTATTCCTGGGTTTGTCGATGAACTTGACCAAATTTTCGAGGTAAGTCTGCGCGATGGTTCCAGTCTTCTTGAAACTCCTGAGTGGGAATATCCCCGCTTACACGACGTGGATGACGATTCCTTAAGAATTACTGATGTTCCGCTTAAAGTTGGTGCTTCGTACACTCGCGAAGAATTATTTGCAGCTTTTGGCCTTGGGTGGAATTTCATCGGACAAAAACCGGGCGATGTACGTGAAGGCGTTAAATATATTGAGGACCTTAGTCTTGATGTTTTATTGGTGACGTTGAAAAAATCGAGCGCCGATTTTTCTCCACAAACAATGTACCGGGATTACGCAATGAGTCCGCAACGTTTTCACTGGGAGTCACAGTCCACGACGTCGTCAACATCTCCCACAGGAAAGCGTTATGCCGCAGGTAAAGGAAATGTTGCGCTATTTGTGAGAGAAGCGAAAGAAGATACTTTTAACGGCGGTGCTGCATACACCTTTGCCGGACCGGTATCGGTTGTCAGCTCGCAAGGATCTAAACCCATGCAAGTCGTCTGGGATCTACAACATGAGCTAGATCCGGAACTCTACGTCACGGCCCGCGCGGTCGCGGGTGTATAGAACTCTCGCCTCTCTCATCGCAAGCCGTACCGTCGTCGTCAAAAATGTCGTCCAAGCTCAAGGTATGAAAAAACGCCAATCTACCTAAGAAAATTATCATTTAAGACCTAATATCGATTAATTACTGACTCAAAGCTTTCTTAAATCCGTCGTCGAAACTCAGAAGTAACCACTTCAATCGAGAGGAGACGACGATGATTGCGAAGACGCGTTCGGCTAGTGTCGCGATATTACTAACACTGGCATTAATATGGAGTTTTTCTCCAGTAACCGCATACGCAGCCTGGGATAGGGCTGATGTCACTGACGTTTATTACGGATCAAACCCGTCCAACTATGAAATATTTCCTTACACAACCTACCTTGATCAAGTCACCACTCGATCGGATTACATGAGTGCGACGCGGGCTTTACGCGGCGATATGTGGGATAGAAATGTGCCATTCAATGGCATGACTTTGCGGCAAGCAGCGGCCAAAGAAGGAATCTACACCCGCAGTGATTATGTGTATGGATTTGTCTGGGATGCGTCAATCGAACGGATCGCCGTACAACGCGCAGTAGAAACCCGAGTACACGGCCAGATTGCACATAAGCGAACCGTGTCCGGTGATTCTGTCTGGAGTGCAACATATTGGAATCAGCGCGCTCACTCGGAAATTATTGCATGGGGTTATTCATCGATGTATACCGCTGTATATAACGGGTGGGGACACGGCGAAGTTAATGCGCTTATCGCCGCAAATGGCTGGTTTAACTCAGCGAACGGCCACCTACACGCACTCATTGACCCTGGGCTGAAATATCATGGAGCTGCTGCCGTCGGCAATGTTGATTTAGGAATGGCTGCCCGCAACCTCGTGTATTCGCCTAATCAAGCGGGTACCGGATGGCAAGGTACCTACACTCTTTCTTATGCAGTAGATCGAAGCTCGCTTTCCGGCTACGCGAACAGCTGGTACAAAGACAGCCTCGGAAACTGGTATTACATCAACCCCGGCGGATATAAGGCAACTGGTTGGAAATACGCCGGGGGAACATGGTATTTGCTTGATTCATGGTACGGAAACATGGCAGTTGGTTGGAAGAAAACAGGATCCTATTGGTATTACTTTGATTCCTCAGGCGCGATGAAAACGGGTTGGCAAAAAGTAAACGGAACCTGGTATTACATGCTCAATTGGGGAGCAATGGCAACCAACTGGCAGCATGTCGGCGGTAATTGGTATTACTTTGACAGCTCGGGTGCGATGAAAACGGGTTGGGTCAAACCTGGCAACACGTGGTATTACCTCCAACCGGGAAGCGGACAAATGATCACCGGTATGCACACGCTTAACGACGCGACGTACTATTTCGATAATTACGGTGGTATGGCTACCGGCTGGCGATACGTCGACAACGACTGGTATTACTTTGACACATCTGGCGCAATGCACCGCGGCTGGCTGCAACTTGGCGACATGACGTACTACTTCGACCTCGACGGAAAAATGGTCACTGGCACACAAACTATTGACGAAGTTGAGCACTCCTTTGACTTGTCTGGAGCGCTTGTGTAGCTCCACCGACAGTCCGGTAGAGCACACCTAATTTCCATTATTAAAGCCGAGAGCGGATGGCTCTCGGCTTTAATAATGATGCAGGAAGAATGCTATATTCCTATGCCACCGCCGACGGCGAAGGATTGACCAGTCCATGCACCACTAGCACTGAACACGTAGTTCACATTGGCAATTTGGAAGGTCGTGCCCGCAACCATGTTGCTCCAATTTAGTGGATTAAAGTAGTACCAGTTTCCATTAATATAAGCCCAACCCGTATAAGCAAGACCGGACGAACCTAAATACTTCCACGAATCAAATTGGGAACTGTAGTACCAACCACTGGTTATCATCGCCCCGGAAGCATCGAAACAATAAATATCGCGAGCAATATCATCGTTGACCTTGCCCGTGCAGGTATCAGCACGCATCGAACCAGTATCGGCGAAGGAATACCATTTACCACCGGTAGCGACCCACTCTCCATGAGCGAGAGCTCCATTATCTTTATGGTAGTTCCAAGCTACTTTGCCCTGAGCTGTCTGCGTCTGATACCAACCGGTTAAAACAGCTCCCGAGGAAGTGAACCGATACCAGTTATCGCCAATCTTTTCGAGATTGTTCCCGTTGCCTACATACATGGGACCAGTCGGCTTGAAGTAGTACCATTTGCCGCCTAAATAACGCCAATCATCGTGAACGACAACACCATTAGAATCGGAATACATCCATACCGTTTTCCCATCCACAATTACTTGGTACCAACCGGTTAACATTGCACCAGAGGTACCGAAGGCGTAGTAGTCCGGTCCAATAGGACGGATAACTACACTATCCTTGCCGCCATACATTTTTCCGTCGTAGCCGAAGTAGTACCATTTACCACCCGATTGGACCCATTGTTCTTCAACTCTGGCAGCATTCGAACCGTAATAGTACCAATCGCCATTGTGCTCGAACCAACCGATAACCGCGGCACCCGAAGCGGTCAACTGATAGTACCGACCACCAATACCGAAACCGCCGCTAAACTGCATTACTCCATTCGTGTTAAACACATACCATGCACCGTCAATATAAGCGGCCGTATTAGTTAAACGAGATCCATCGGCGCCATAGTACATCCAGTGATTTATACCGCTATATTCAACTAATACCCAGCCGGTGATCATAGCGCCACTACTGTCGAAGCGATAATACTTACCATCAATTTGCTTCTCGTTATGTTCTGTGTGTGCGCCAACCGTGCGATACATATACTCACCAGGTCCGAGGTAGTACCACTTTCCGCCCCACAAAAGCCACGTACTTGCGTATGCAGCGCCGGTCGAATCAAGATACTGACACTCACCATCCGCGTCACAATTCCACTCACCATTTAAGGTAGGCTCCGGCGTGTTGGGTGCTGCTGAAGCCGGCGAAGGCAACGCAGTCACCCCAATTCCAATTACCAGTAGCACGGCTCCAAACAGTGCCACCAATTTCTTCCAGGTCAACGAAATCGAAGTAGTCATGTTAACCACCTAATAAAAAGATTGAACAGATTAAATAAATGCATACCTGCTGATCAGGCATGTTACGAAAAGGGCTTCCTTGATGCTATCAAGATTTTCCCGCATTGTGACCCAGTTCATACAATCTGGTGGTTCGTCTTTTTCGCGACGAAATTACTAGAGACTAGAGAAGAAATTAATGACAAAGCGGGCGGTGAATGCGTTCACTGCCCGCTTTCAACAAAAAAACGTAAATCTAAGCTAATTACTCAGCACTATCTGCCGAAGGAGTAGATTGCGCACTTTCCGCCGAATCCATGGAATCGGCAGACTCCGAGCTCTCCTCGTAATCATCGTCTTCGTCGTAATCGAAGCTATAGTCTTGATCTTCGGGTAGCGAGATCACCACATGCCTAGCCGGGCCCACACCGGAAGAATCCGAATACAGACCAGCAGCGGCCACCACGTCGTGCACAACCTTGCGCTCAAACGGGTTCATCGGGCGCAGTGCGAACGGTTCACCACTTTCTTCTACGCGCTCCACCGCATCGCGTGCAATCGCCGCGATCTCCTTACGATGACCTTCACGGTAACCCAAAATATCGAGCATCAGCCGCGAGCGTTCACCGGTCTGCTGTTGCACAGCCAATCGCGTCAATTCCTGCAAAGCATCCAATGCCTCACCGCGTCGACCAATCATGCGCTTAAGCCGGCGGTCACCGCCTTCTTCATGCACAATTGCCACGGCCGCCCGATCAGCTTCAACACTGATCTCTAAATCACCATCCAGATCGGCAATATCAAGCAATTCTTCCAAATAATCCGCCGCAAAATCGCCCTCTTCATCAAGGGCCTTGCGCAGATCGATATCCATCTCAGCCATTGTTACTTCCCTGATTCACTTCTTAGAAATTACGCTTCTTCTGATTCTGTTGCTGACGCTTCTGGCGCTTCTGGCGCTTCTTCCGCTTCTGCCTTGAGCGCTCACGTTGTGCCATCCGCCGCTCATAACGACGCTGTGCACGCTCGTCATCCGTCAGCCCGTCCGGGCCAAGCACCTCTCCGTCTTCATTAACGTTGGGCTCTTCAGTTTCCTGCGTATTCGTAGCTTTCGCTGCCGCCTTCTTCGAGCGCTCCTTGCCCAATGGCTGCTCACGCTGACCAGTAGGCTGCTCTTCGGCGTCGTCATCTTCTTTTTCTTCATCCGGCGGCAAGCCCTTAGCAATCCGCTTCGCCCGGATCTTCTCCTGACGCTTCTTCCATGCCGGCGAACCTGGAGTCGGGTTATAGGTAATCAACCAAGTTTGCTGACCAATATTCCAAATATTCGACGTCAGCCAGTACACCAGCACGCCAATCTGGAACGCAAAACCAGTGAAGATATAAATGAACGGCATGCCGTAGAGCATGTACTTTTGCATCTTATATGCCTGGTTATTCGGATCTTGCGCGGCCTCCGGCATATTCTTCATCATGATCTGCTTTTGCGAATAGAACAGCGTGATGATCATTAATGCAATCAGCACAACCGCCACAACCCGCACATTCAGCGTCAATGAATATTCCGTAGCGGTACCCAAGGACGACGACAGCGGCGCACCAAACAGCGTCGAATTGGCAATCTGCTCTGCAATATCTTCATTAATCGCACCAATAGGATCACGCAAGCCATCCGAAATCGGAGCTACCGCGTAGAGCAACCGGAACAGTGCGAAGAAAATCGGCATCTGAACCAACATTGGCAAACAGGACGCAAACGGCGAAGTACCACGATCCCGATATAGTGCCATCAGCTCTTCTTGCTGGCGTTGCTGAGAAATTTGGTCCTTGCGACCCTTATATTTGGCCTGCAACTTTTGGATCTCCGGCTGTAGCTCTTGGCTCAACCGAGTGGCCTGAATCTGTTTGTTAAACAGAGGAATAATCAAAATACGGATGACAATCGTCAAACCCGCAATAGACAGGACCCACGCAGCACCCGAGCCCTCGCTCATTCCGAGCATGATCAACAGCGAGTGAATCCCGTACATAATCCACGAGATAACCCACATGATGGGGAAAAGAATTGTATCCACAGTTCTTCTTTCGTATCGACTTGTGTTGGGAACGCTAGGGTGTTCCCGCTGCCTCGTCATCGCCATGACCGCGGTGGTCTGATAACGGTTCAGAATTTTCTTCTTCGGCGCGGAGCGCCATAAGTTCTTGGTATCCGAGGGGCTTGCTTGGCCATTGACCAGGTTTTGGCACCCAATCTACGCCACCCTTACTCCACGGGTTGCATCGGAGGATTCTCCATACGCCTAAAAGTGTACCTTTTATTACACCATGAACGTTAATCGCTTCCACCGCGTATTGCGAACAGGTCGGTTGATAGCGACACCGACGCGGTAAACCAGCCGAAATATTGCGTTGATACCAACGAATTGCGGCTTTTAACGCCCGTGCGATCGGATTATTCTTCATTGACATCCCGATCCTTTGTGTCGAGCATGTTTTGCGCGGACGACGTCGTCTTAAAAGCACGATTTTTTTGCAGGCTGGTAGTGATTGCCTGGCGTAGTTGAGCAGAGTTAGCGGTTGCTGATTCGGGCAAAGCGCGGATGACGACGCGGTTGGCATCCAGTTGCGAAACGAGGTCGCGCATTATATGACGCATTTTGCGTACAACCGCGTGGCGCGTGACGGAGTTTCCAACTTTTTTACCGACAATGAAGCCGACCTTTGTTTCAAGGTCGGCTTCTGTTGCTGTGTTGTCTGTATAACTGTAGACAACCACGAGATTGTTTCCGCTGCGCCTACCTTTGCGGACCGTGAGCGTAAAATCGCTGGCGGCCCGCATCCGGTTGACTGCCGAAAGCATTTAGGCAGACAGGCGTTCGCGGCCCTTACGACGACGGCTGGCGAGTACTGCGCGGCCGGCGCGGGTGGCCATACGCTTGCGGAAGCCGTGAACCTTCGCACGACGGCGATTATTCGGCTGGAACGTACGCTTAGTAGACATGGGTTACTCCATCGATTCGGAACGCAATATCCATTGCGTGTGTACTTTTACAGCACACATGACTAGATGACTTTACGCGAGTTTTCCCCGGTTGGTCAACAAAAGATCGGCTCCGCGTAACTATTGTCACAACAGGTGAGACTGTCGTAAAACATCACAAAAATCGTACAAATCGCTTTCCACATCTGTGGGTAACCCTGTGGTTTACTGTTTCGCGCAGAAACTCGCGCTTCATATCATGTAATTACACGTATGTAATATCCACATGTGTGAATAACCCTGTGGATAACTTTCAAATAATTGCTTGTTTATCTCTAAAATTAGTGGGACAGTTAGAGGCGGCGGGATTTTTCCCGCCTTTGCCCACAGGTGTGCTTCCGCGGTTTTCGCTTTCGTCACCTGATTTTCTGCTTTATAAGGAGACTCGATGTCAGACGGACAGTTCGCTCGCGATGCTTGGACCGCCGCTATTGAGCTCCTACGCGCTGAAGGTCGACTCTCAGATTCACAAACCGCGTTCGTCCGGTTAGCCCAACCCCTCGCCGTTTTAGACGACACCTTTTACGTTGGAGTCTCCTCAGAATTCACGCGCAACCTCATCGCCTCATCGGCTGGAGACCTTTTAATCGAGCAACTATCAGCTATTTTCGGACGCCACCTCAATCTCGATATTTCGGTTGATCCGGCACTGTCCGAACATCCAGTCCAGCAACAGGTACCACCTCATACGCCAACATGGTCGCCAAGTGGGGTATCTGATCGCACTGGCCGCGAATTTAGTGAAGATACCGGACGTACCTTACGGCCCGTACCTCCAGCGTCGTCATACGAACCGGTTTACGAACCTTCCTACGACACCCCGGTCTATGAGCCGGCGTCGTACGAAAAACCGGCGTTTGAGGACAAGCCGCAGCCTGTTCGCTCCGTGCCGGCACCTACGAAGAGCTACCAGCCTCCGCAGTTTCACTCCCAACCCAACCAGGTAGAAGCGCGCCTGAATCCGCGTTACACCTTCGAAAATTTTGTGACCGGAGAATCGAACCGTTTTGCGCATGCTACGGCGCTTGCCGTCGCCGAAATCCCAGGCTCGACGTACAACCCGCTATTCCTCTATTCCGACTCGGGAATGGGCAAGACCCATTTATTGCATGCCATCGGCAATTCCGTTCAAGAAATGTATGTCGATAAAAAGGTGCTCTATGTTTCGGCGGAAGAGTTCACGAATGCGTTTATTAATGCGCTGGCTGAAGGTCAGATGCACACCTTTAAGGATCAGTTCCGCAACGTCGACGTGCTCCTGATTGACGACATTCAGTTCCTATCTGGGCGCGACCGGTCCCGCACGCTTGAAGAATTTTTCCACACTTTTAATGCGCTAATTAACGCCAATAAACAGATTGTAATCACCTCTGATGTTGCGCCAAACCTGCTCGTCGATTTCGAAGACCGGATGATCTCGCGGTTTAACTCCGGCATTACTGCTGCGATTGACCTGCCGAATCTGGAAACGCGTATTGCGATTTTGAACCGCAAAGCGGCGGCCGAAAATATGAATGTTCCCTTGGAAGTCACCGAATTTATTGCCTCACGGATGACGACGAACGTGCGTGAAATGGAAGGCGCGCTTCGCCGGGTTCGGGCTTTTGCAGATCTGACAAAACAAGAGATCACGCTAGATCTGGCTGAATCGCAACTGAAGGATATGATTTCAGATCCAAGTTCGATTCAGATTACGGCCGGGCTGATTAATGCGCAGGTGGCCTCGTATTTCAATATTCCGGTTGCGGACCTGAAATCGCCCACGCGCACCCGCACTCTGACCACACCACGTCATATTGCAATGTATCTGTGCCGGGAAATGACCGATCTTTCACTACCGAAGATCGCTGAAGTTTTTGACCGGCGTGATCACACAACAGTGCTTAACGCGTTACGTAAAGTCGAACGGTTAATGGCGGAAAAGCAAACCATGTTTAATCAGGTCTCGGATCTGACCGCACAAATCAAAAATGCTGCCAAAGAACAAGCTCAAATGAACATGTGATTTGGTCGGTGAAAAACTGTGGACAAATTCTGTTCATTTGTGGAGAAAAACAACCTTGAAATGTCTCACCCACAGGCAAATCGTCTTCCTCACATCTCAACCACAGCTCTAATCACATGACTTTTTGGCGGTAACACAAGGAAAAGCATGGTTTTCCACAGATTCCACAGACCCTACTACTATTACTACCTAATTAAATAAAGCTTTTTCTTTCCCGGGTCACCACCGACGCCTTGGGGAAAACTGAAAATAAACAACACAAAAAACTTATAGAATTACTGCCTTAACCATTGCCTTAACTGGTTTATGGGCGAATGGCCGGTAGTTCGCGTAAAGTGTAATTAGTTATTGACAGAAAGTAGGTATTCGGTGAAAATCATCGTCGAACATGACATCTTCACAGAAGCAGTCACTTGGGTGGCTCGCACGATCCCGAATCGTCCTGCTATTCCCGTCCTCGCTGGCTTGAAAATTAAAGCTGCACAAAATGGTACGATCGCGCTTGGCTCGCGAGATTCAGATATTACCTCGCATATTGGCATTGAAGCCGATGTGTTAGATGCCGGTGAAGTACTTGTTAACGGAAAACTGCTTGCCGATATTTGCCGTGCACTGCCAGTCAAGCCTATTGAACTGACCCTCGATGGTGGCAAGCTGGAAATCGAATGTGGTAATTCGCGTTTTACCATGAAGACCATGCCGACCGATGAATACACCGAACTTCCCGCGCTTCCACCGGTAATTGGCACGGTTGATGGCAATGAGTGGTTAGAAGCAGTGTCGCAGGCGACTATTGCAGCATCGAATGATGACACGCTACCGATGCTGGTATCAGTATGTATTGAAATCGAAGGCGACCAAATGTCGCTTATGGCAACTGACCGATACCGGTTGGCGATCCGCGATATTTCGTGGAATCCGGAAGACATGACGATTTCCAAGCGGATTTTGGTGCGTGCTTCGCGCTTACTCGATATTGCGAAGTCCCTGGGCTCAGCTGGGCCAATTGAAGTATCACTATCTGATGACGGCCCAGCCGCACTCATCGGTTTTGCTGCTGGTGGTAGGCAAAACACGGTGCAATTAATTGACGGCGAATACCCGCAGGTCCGCTCGTTGTTCCCGGCAGACACCGCTGGTTACATGGTGATGGACCGCCTCGATATGCTCGATGCAATTAAGCGTTCGCGCCTAGTGGTAGAGAAGAACGCTGCTGTGCGCTTGTCTTTTACCGAAGGTGAAGTCACTATTGAAGCTGGTCAGGGCGATAACGCGCAGGCTTCCGAAGCTTTGCCGGCAGACGTGCACAGCGACGATCTGAAAATGGCGTTCAACCCGGTATTTTTGCAGGAAGGTTTCCAGGCAATCACCGGCGACAAGGTCCGCCTTGCAGTAACTCATCCGACTAAGCCGGCCGTGATGACTGCTGATAAGGACGGCGAAGCCGATGAAGAATTCCGGTTGCTACTCATGCCGATTCGTACCTACGGAGCAAACTAGTTTTAATCCGGGCTTTCAATCCGGTCCGCCCGCATATCGACAGTGCGGGTGAGGTGATAAAGGATGGAACGTGTACCTGTCTGATCTTGCGTTGAACGATTTTCGTTCATATCGCGAGGTGGTGCTTTCATTTTCACCCGGTGTAACCACGTTTATTGGGGAAAATGGCCAGGGAAAAACAAATCTGGTGGAAGCTATCGGATATTTGGCGACGTTTTCATCCCACCGGGTATCGGCCGACGCCGCACTGGTCAGGCAAGGAGCAAATGCCGGGGTTATTCGTGCGAAAGTTTTTCACGGAGAATCGCCGACGACGCTCGATATTGAAATTCTCGCGGGGCGCGCGAATCGGGCACGGCTTAATCGTGGGAATGTGCGCCCGGCAGAGCTATTGGGAATCGTGCGCGCAGTGGTTTTTGCGCCGGAGGATTTGTCGTTGGTGAAAGGTGATCCTGGAGAGCGACGCCGTTTCCTCGACGATGTGATGGTCCAGTTTCGTCCGCGGATGGGCGGGGTGAAAAGTGATTATGACAAGGTGTTACGCCAGCGAGCAGCCCTGCTAAAAACTATGCAAAAAGCGCGGCGACGAGGCGGATTCGTTGATGAAACCACATTAGGGATTTTTGATGCTCAGCTAGCTCGACATGGAGCCCGGATTATTGCGCAAAGGGCAGCAATTATTTCCCAGCTCCGCCCGCATGTGGAACATTACTACCGGGAAGTATCCGGTGGAAAAGGGAACGCACGAATCGACTATCTATGTAACGTAGATCAGCGTTTGAACTGGTCAGTGCCCGATATAGCGCTCATTGCTGGGGATGATACTGGCGAAATAGTACGCCAGATTGACAGCCACGAAGCTGAGCTCATGGACGTGGAATTAAGTGAACGTCGAATGCTCGAGGCTCTAGCGGCACACCGTGATGATGAAATTAATCGTGGGGTTAATCTGGTCGGCCCACACCGAGACGATATGATACTCAGCCTTGGCACCCTGCCCGCAAAAGGTTATGCTTCGCATGGAGAATCATGGTCTTATGCACTGTCGCTGCGCCTAGGATCGTGGCAACTTATGCGTGAAGACGAATCTGGGGATTGGGCTAATGATGGCGAACCAATCCTGATTTTAGACGATGTTTTTGCGGAACTTGATGCCCGGCGTCGTACCCGACTGGCCGGAATCGTCGCAGAAGCCGAACAAGTTTTCGTCACTGCGGCTGTGGGCGATGACCTGCCACTCGAACTGACCGGCACACGATTCTTAGTCCACAACGGAACCGTTGAACGGATGGACGAGTCCGATGAGTGAAGCGATTAAGCGGGCGCGGGCGCGGGCGGCCGAAAAATACGGAGATCTGTTACCGCTGCAGGCTCTTGAACGGGCGCGGTACATGGCCGAAGCGCGCGGATGGGTACGGCGTCGCATCGATGCCAATCTTGAAATCAAAGCCGAACGGCCCGAACCGATCGGGGAAGCGCCGCTCGTCGTCAGTCCGGGACAAGATGTGGGCTCCGGAGCCCGTCCATCATCGCGTGATCCCAAGTTGCTCGGAACGCTATTGAACAAAACAATTGCTGAACGCGGGTGGAAAACCCGGCTGGACGTGGCACAAGTAGCTAACCGATGGTCGGAAATTGTGGGGGATGCCGTGGCTGCCAATTGTGCCGTGGTGGATTTCAGTGTTGATGGAGTGTTGACGTTAAAAGCGCGTTCGGTTGCCTGGGAGACTCAGCTACGTGCGCTCGCGGCCCATTTGGATCAACGGTTGGCACACGAACTCGGGGAAGGCGTGGTTAAAGAGATTGTCATTCAAGGTCCGCATGTGCCCTCGTGGAAACATGGGCGTTTGTCAGTTCCCGGACGCGGGCCACGCGATACATACAGTTAGTAGCAATTTTGTGGCTCTTCGAAGATAAGCGTGTAGTTGTTTTTGAATCTTCTTGCTTCGAGGAGGTTTTTGCTTCGAGGAGGTTTTCTGATACCGGAATTTAGCGGTTTGTCGGTTTCGTTAGACGAAATATTGAGGTGCGCTCCGGTTTTAACGATCAGCAGGGTTTTCAGCCGCCAAAACAGTCGGCTGGGCCGCTTCGAGTCCTTAAAAATGTCGGTTAGGCTGCTTCGAGTCCTTAAATGTTTCTTTACAATCGAGCATGTAGTGGTGGTCTTGGCGTTAAATGGTGTGATACCAGCTCCATCCGTGCATAAGTATCAACTTTTACCTACCTCCAGCGCTATATACGGCTTGGAGGGTACGAAAAGTTGATACTTATGCACGCAGTCCGTCTTATGCTTCAGAAAACTCAAGAATAAAACCGACATAGGGGACTTTACGGACGGGAAAGCAGGTGTAATTCGCGCAGGCGTCATAAACCTCCCTCCCGCACCCAAAAAATGCGGCGACTAGACACTCACAACCTCAACAGCAGGCACCTCCGCGCCCAAAAAGTGGGATTAGACGCCAAAAAGTGGGATTAGAGGCCAAAAAGTGACCAGAAGTCCTTCGAAGCAGAAGGGCCCAAAAACAATTTCATGCGTCTCTGCGAAGAGCCAATTTTGTCCACAGTTGCGTTCGTGCACACACTAGTTGCGTTCGTGCACACACTGTCCACAGCGCGCGGGAAAACAGGAAAAAGGCTGTAAAACGCGCTATAATGGATTGATCTGCTAAATGGTAGGAACCTACACAAACGGCGTCTGAAGCGATTAGGAGCGATTTTATCGCTTTTTATGACGTTTGCCACATTTAACAAGCAGTTCCACAAGAGCTAGCAAGGGGAATTCTAGGCGTGTCTGACGAACAGCGTATGGCCGACGAAAACGAAGAGCATCTAACGGGTACGGTATCCCAAGATCAGTCCTATGATGCTGCCGATATTACAGTTCTCGAAGGGTTAGAAGCTGTCCGCAAACGCCCGGGAATGTATATCGGTTCCACTGGTGAGCGCGGTTTGCACCACCTTGTGTACGAAGTCGTAGACAATTCGGTTGACGAAGCCCTCGCGGGGTATGCCTCCGAAATTGAAGTTACCTTGCTCGATAATGGCGGAGTGCGGGTAGAAGACGACGGGCGCGGAATCCCGGTCGCTTTGCATCCAACCGAAGGCGTACCGGCTGTTCAAGTGGTTATGACGGTTCTGCACGCCGGCGGAAAATTCGGCACGGGATCCTATGCGGTATCAGGCGGTTTGCACGGCGTTGGCGTTTCTGTGGTTAACGCACTGTCTTACCGGATGGATACCGAAGTGCGTCGCGATGGTTACGTATGGCGGATTTCCTATGAGAACGGAGTGCCAGTTGCCCCGCTTGAAAAAGGCGAACCGACCGATATCACCGGAACCGTTCAAACCTTCTGGCCAAACGAAGAAATCTTCGACACCGTCGTCTTCGATTTTGAAACCCTGCGCAAGCGTTTCCACCAAATGGCCTTCCTCAACAAGGGTCTGAAGATCACGCTTATTGACGAACGAGAAACCGCGGTTGTTGAAGGTGATGAGGTCACCGGCGAAGCAGTCGCTGAAGAAGTGGAGCAAAACGGCCGCGCGAAAGTCACCTACAAATACGACAACGGCCTGCTCGACTACGTTAACCACCTCGTCCGCACCAAAAAAGCTGAACCGGTTCACGCCGATCCGATCCACTTTGAAGCTGAAGACAAAGAAAAAATGATCTCCGTCGAAGTGGCAATGCAATGGACGGGTGCTTATTCGGAAGCTCTCTACACGTTTGCTAACACGATTAATACCACCGAAGGCGGCATGCACGAAGAAGGCTTCCGCACGGCGTTGACCTCGGTGATTAACAAATATGCCCGCGATAAGAACCTTATTAAAGACAAGGATCCGAACCTGACCGGTGACGATATTCGTGAAGGGCTCACCGCTGTTATTTCGGTCAAGCTTGGTGAACCGCAGTTCGAGGGTCAGACGAAAACCAAGCTGGGAAATACTGAGGCCCGCACTTTCGTCCAACAGACCACGTATGCCCGGTTAAACGACTGGCTCGACATGCATCCGAGCGAAGGCCGCGAGATTATTCGCAAGGCCACCCAGGCGCAGTCGGCCCGTATTGCAGCTCGCAAGGCCCGTGAAGCCACTCGCCGCAAGTCTGTGCTCGAATCAGCAGCCATGCCTGGCAAGCTTAAGGATTGCACCTCGCGTAATCCGGAAGAATGCGAAATTTTCATCGTGGAGGGTGACTCGGCAGGAGGCTCGGCCGTTAACGGCCGCGACCCGAATCATCAGGCGATTATGCCGATCCGGGGCAAGATCCTGAACGTTGAAAAGGCGCGTATTGACCGGGCGCTGTCGTCTGACACAATTCAGGGGCTTATTACGGCCTTTGGCACCGGCGTCGGCGAAGAATTTGATATCGACAAGCTGCGCTACCACAAAATTATTTTCATGGCCGACGCCGATGTGGACGGCCAGCATATTGCCACCTTGCTACTCACGCTGGTTTACCGTTATATGCGGCCGCTGGTCGAGCAAGGCTATATTTACTTGGCTATGCCGCCGCTGTACCGCATTAAATGGACGAATGCCGAGCATGAATACGTCTTCTCCGATAAAGAACGCGACGAAGTGCTCGAGGCAGGTTTGGCAGCGGGTAAGCGTTTGCCGAAGGCCGAAGGTCAGGGCATCCAGCGATACAAGGGTCTGGGTGAGATGAACGATTCGGAACTGTGGGACACCACCATGAATCCGGAAACGCGAACCTTGAAGCGGGTCTCTATTGGCGAAGCTGCCGCTACTGATGAAACCTTCTCGGTGCTTATGGGTGAAGATGTTGTGTCCCGCCGTAGCTTTATTCAGCGCAACGCTCACGACGTGCGCTTCCTCGATATTTAAGGAGCATTCTCATGAGCGAAGAAGTCAAAGAATACAACCACGGATTTATTAAGGACGTCGACCTCCAGCGAGAGATGGAAACGTCCTACCTCGACTATGCCATGTCCGTTATCGTCGGACGTGCCCTGCCGGATGTGCGTGACGGTCTGAAACCAGTCCATCGCCGCGTTATCTATGCAATGTGGGATGGCGGTTACCGCCCGGACTCATCGTTTTCCAAGTCGGTAAAGATTGTTGGCGACGTTATGGGTCATTTCCACCCGCACGGCGACGCCGCGATTTACGACACGATGGTGCGCATGGTTCAACCGTGGGCGATGCGTTACCCGCTTGTTTCCGGTCAAGGAAACTTTGGAACCGCTGGTGATCTGGGTGCGGCTGCCGCGCGTTACACAGAGGCTCGCATGTCCCCGCTCGCTGTGGAAATGGTGCGCGATATTAACGAAGGAACCGTTGATTTCACGCCTAACTTCGACGGATCGGTTGAAGAACCCACGGTTTTGACTGCGCGTTACCCGAACCTGCTGGTTAATGGTTCGGAAGGTATTGCGGTTGGTATGGCCACCCGTATTCCGCCGCATAATCTGCGCGAAGTAGCTGCCGGCGTCCAGTGGTATCTGGAAAATCCGGAAGCTACCCGCGAAGAGCTTCTTGAGAACCTTATGCGCTTTATTAAGGGCCCGGACTTCCCCACTGGTGCCACGATCCTCGGTAAGAAGGGCATCGAATCGATGTACCGGACCGGCAACGGTTCGATTACTCAGCGGGCGATTGTGGAAGTTGATGAAATCCACGGCCGTCAGTGCCTGGTAGTTACCGACCTGCCCTATCAGGTCAATCCGGACCGCCTGCTCGACAAGATGGTCGAAGGGATTAAAGAAGGCCGCCTGCCGGGTATTGCGGATATTCGCGACGAATCCTCCGGACGTGCCGGTCAGCGTATCGTTATCGTTCTGAAGAAGGACGCTGTGCCCAAGGTTGTGCTTAACAATCTGTACAAGCACACCCAGATGCAAAACAATTTCCCGGCAAACATGCTCGCGCTGGTAGACGGGGTGCCGCGCACGCTGTCATTGGACGGTTTCGTGCACTACTGGGTGATGCACCAGATTGATGTGATTCGCCGTCGCACCGAATTCCGTTTGCGCAAGGTCGAAGAACGGCTCATGATCCTGGAGGGCTTAGTTAAGGCTCTCGACATGTTGGACGAGGTTATTGCGCTAATCCGCAGCTCGGCCACGGTGGATATCGCGCGCACCGGACTGATTGAACTGCTCGATATTAACGAGATTCAAGCCGACCATATTTTGGCAATGCAACTGCGTCGTCTGGCTGCTTTGGAACGGCAGAAGATCCTCGATGAGCGCGACGAAAAACTCGCCTTGCGTGCTGATTACCTCGATATTCTGGCCAAACCAGAACGCCAGCGCATGATCGTTTCCGAAGAGCTCGCGGTGATTGTGGACAAGTACGGTGACGATCGCCGTACCGAAATCAAACCTTTCGACGGCGAAATGTCAGTGGAAGACCTCATCCCAGAAGAAGACGTCGTCGTCACTATTACCCGTTCCGGGTTCGTTAAGCGCACGAAGGTGTCGGAATACCGGGCGCAACACCGCGGCGGTAAGGGCGTGAAAGGTACGACGCTGCGGGCCGACGATGTTGTAGAACATTTCGGTATTGCTTCTACGCACGACTGGCATTTGTTCTTCACCAATATGGGCCGCGTGTACCGGATTAAGGGCTATGAGATGCCCGAGGGTTCGCGTGAGTCTAAGGGCCAGCATATTGCGAACCTGCTCGAATTCCAGCCAGATGAGCGAATTGCTTCGGCGATTTCTCTGCGGTCTTATGATCAGGCCGATTACCTTGTGTTAGCGACTAAGTCTGGTTTGGTGAAGAAGACCCGACTCGATGCTTATGATTCGACTCGTACCGGCGGACTGATCGCGATCAAGCTGCGCGAGGACGACGACGGCAACTGTGATCAGGTGGTTTCCGCGCGGTTAATGAATGAAGGCGACGACCTGATTTTGGTTTCCGAGTTTGGCCAGTCGTTGCGGTTTACCGGCACGGATGAGGCGCTACGGCCGATGGGCCGGGCAACCTCTGGTGTTACCGGTATGAAGTTCCGCAAGGGCGATTCGCTGTTGACGATGGACGTGGTTTCGGAAGGTTCCCAGCTCTTCGTGGTTACCGAAGGCGGTTACGCTAAGCGCACTGATATTGACGAATATCGTGTTCAGAATCGTGGTGGCCTGGGAATCAAGGCGGTTAAGATCGTCGAGGCCCGCGGAAATCTGGTGGGCGCGTTAATCGTGAACGACGGCGACGAGGTCCTGTCCATTATGGGTTCGGGCAAGGTTGTGCGCTCCGCGGTTGATGAAGTTAATACCACTGGCCGCAACACGCAAGGGGTCAAGTTTGCAACCCCGGATGACGGCGACACAATTATTTCTGTTGCGCTGAATCTTGAAAAGGACGAAGACGACGAGGCCGGCGAGGACACGGAACAAACTGAGGTACCGGAAGGTAGTGACGTTCCGGAAGGTGCCGGCGTTTCGGAAGCTGCCGACGTACCTGCCGCGACTGACGTTCTGGAAGGTGCCGACGTCGTCGATGAAAAAACTGAAAACCAAAAATCGATATGAAAGTAGCCGCCGTCGTAGAATACACGGTAGCGTCATTCTTAGCGACAAAAGGTAATGGAGAATGCACATGAGCAACGAGCCCGAAACCGCGGAGAACACCGTAGCGACCCCGGATGAGCCGCAGGCTGTTTCTGCTGAGACGCCCGCATCGCCGGAGGAGAGTGCTGCTACCCCAGATGCTATGGAGACTAAGGTTGCAGCGCCGCCTGCGTCGGTTCCGCCGTTTCCGAAGCTATCGGATACGAAGGTAGCGCAGGAAGCGAGCACTGCGGCTGTTAAAACTGCCGCGGCGGACGCGATGGCCTCGAAACCGGTAGCGAATCCAGTGGCGAAAAAGGAAGTGGGGATTCGTCGGGTGCGGATGACGGTATCACGCGTCGATCCGTGGTCGGCGTTGAAGCTGTCGTTCCTGATCTCGGTTGCGGTGGGCATTATGATCGTAATTGCGGCCATGATCTTGTGGTTTGTGCTCGACAAAATGCACGTGTGGGCGCAGATTAATGACCTGCTTGTGACCTTGAACTCGGAGTCCTTGCTCAAGCTTGGACAGTTCATGGAGTTTGGGCGCGTGCTGTCGTTTGCGGTGGTTGTTGGCGTGGTAGAAATCGTGCTTATGACGGCGTTTGGCACGTTGATGGCGATTATTTATAACGTGATTGCCACCCTTGTGGGCGGCATGCACATTATGGTGACCGACGAATAAAGCGACTCGCAGATACGATTTTCAAATCTCGAAAAGCATTACGAAAGTCCTACTGCGGCGGCCTGTTTGAAACCGGCAGGCAACTGGAAATGTGACATGTAGCGCTTGGGGTCAAATGAGTTTGAAGATCGGTCGCAAAGTGAGTTAATCTAGTTCGGCACCGTGATGGTGCGGAGGGCCTATAGCTCAGTCGGTTAGAGCGCTACACTGATAATGTAGAGGTCGGTGGTTCGAGTCCACCTAGGCCCACGCTACTGCGGAAGGAGAAGAAATGAAAAAATTCATTATCGGATCGCTCGCAGTGGTAGGCGGATACGCCGCCTTCTTGAAAGTTACGGAACTTGTCCATCGCCAAGCTACTTGGCATCAAGTCACCGATCCGGTAGAGTAACATTTCGTTGATTTGAGCGAACCACAAGTTTGCGAGAATCAGCAGGTTCAGGAGAACTGCTCGCTTGAAAAAGTTGCAGGTTTGAATGAACCACCGGTTCGCAAGAACCGCCTGGGGCCTTGGCGCAATTGGTAGCGCACCTGCTTTGCAAGCAGGGGGTTAGGGGTTCGAGTCCCCTAGGCTCCACCAAGCGAATGGCTTCGAATTGTTTCGAGGCCATTTTTTAATGCGCTTTAATGGGTTAAAGGCCAAAAAGTGTGTCTGGGCCGGGCGTGTCGTGGCTTGTTTTAGGCTCGTCAGCGTCCGGCCCAGCCTTTTCTGATCCAGACTCCGTCTTCCCATGGTGCGGCTGGGTTGACAGCATCGTCGTATTCGGGTGGGCCGTCAGGCTCTTGTAGTGGGGCTGGTTTAACAGTGTTTGGTGTGTAGTGTTCTGGTTTGATCAAGCTGGCCGGGTCGATGGGGTGTTCGGTTTTTGAGTTTAAATACCAGTCAACAGCCCGGCGGGCGTGGTCTACTGATAGTCCGCGGTGATGCTGGAGAAGGTTTTTGATCCCGGCGTTTATCCCGCCTTCTAAAGGTGATGTTGTCCGTGGTAGGACTGTTGCTGACGGGTCAGTGGTTAACGGGGTGAGGTAGGAAAACAGGGTCTCGTGTTTGATCATGGCCCGGTACATGCCTCGTACTGCTCGTAGGTCACGGTGGGTCCACCACCACTTCCTCGTGTCATGCAGGCAGCGTTGGCGTTTGCCAGCATAGGTGCGTTCTTTGAGGAAGTCACCCCAGCGGGTTTCCCACTGGAAGTACTGGACCAGCCATGCGGCTGCCTGAACAGGATCACTAATTTTCATCAGTGTTTTCGTGAGCAGGTTGATCTCGATCCCGCATTCGGTACGAGGACGGGTGGTGATCAACTGCCGTACACGATTCTTAATATGAAAGAAACACCGTTGTATCAGTGCGTGTGGCCAGAGTTCTTTGACTGCTTTAAAAGCACCACGATGGCCATCAATAACGACGATATCGGGTGGCGGGAAACGTGATAAAGCCTGCATGTAAGCGGCTTTTGTTTCCTTATCGGCCCATTGCCATCCCACAACGTGGGTTCCGTTGTAGACCACGATTAAACACCAGCCCTGTAAATAGGTGCCATCAACCATGAGCGTTGTATACACCTCGCCGGTCACCTCAGGTTGAGGAACCTCGACGTTCCAGCACCACGACAAGGACCGACGCTGGGTACGGGTGATGTTTTTCTCTGCCCGCGACCCTGCCCCCAGGATCCATGAAATAAACAGGTTCATCTGAGCCTGACGGGAAGCTCCTTGCCTGGTGGCTACTGAGGAAGCCCCGCAGTTCTTACACCGATACCGGGTCTTACCTGCACTGGTTTTACCATTCTTTTTTAATACCCCGCCGCATATAACACACGACCATTGATAAGAGTGTGAAGCCATAAATTATTACTAGCAGGAATAACAATTCTCGACCTTTAGGCATCACAACAGCGAAAAACCCTAATCACAGACACACTTTTTGGCCTTTAACCCTCGGATGCAGCCACCTAGTGATTCGAATTTCTAGAAAATCGGACTATCGTGCCGTATAGCGCACGATGCAGCGATTATCTAGAATTTCGACGCAGTGTCGGTGCCTGCGACGCAGTGGCGGTGCCTGCGCCGTAGTGTCGGTGCCTGCGCCGCAGTAAAAACCCGCCTTTCCGTAATTCACAAGCGGAAATTACCCACTTAAGCGGGTCTTGTATTCCTAGCGAACAGGTCTATACTTTCACTGGTGAGGATATCTAAGCTCGCAGGCTTATTAACGGTTTCCTTTTTGCTAACCGTTGCCATTGGTACTTTTTTGTTGATGTTGCCCGTTTCTTCTACCGGAGATCCCGGTTGGGCGTCGGTTAGCGCAGGTCCACAGATAGGGACGGGCGCTCCACTATCCGTTGCCTTTTTCACCGCGATGTCCGCGACGTCGGTGACCGGGTTGATCATTGTCGATACTGCAACTTATTGGACCACTTTCGGTCAGTTTGTGCTAATGATGCTGTTCGAGCTCGGTGGGCTCGGCTCGATGACCATGATTAGCTTCATCGTGCTGGCCTTAACCAATAATCTCGGCCTTGGCCGTAGAGAACTGAGTTCCTATGCTTTCGGAGTCAGCGGGGGAGAAGCAAAACGTGTAATTGTTGGGGCGGTGAAGTTTTCCTTCGCTATGCAACTAGCCGGGTTTATCCTGCTCACAATCCGCCTGCTCTACCTTGGTAAAGGGCTTACCAGTGCCACTTGGGAAGGCGCTTTCCTAGCTGTCTCAGCCTTTAATAATGCAGGCTTTGCCCCGTACAGCGACAATCTCATCGGCTTTTCACACGACCCCTTTATTTTGCTCCCGATTAGTTTTTTGATCATCGGTGGCGGTCTTGGATTCCCTGTTGTTATCGCGTTGAGAAGGCATCGCTTCCAGTGGCGCAAACTACGACTGACCGCCCGCATGGTTCTCGTTGGCACGGCATCATTAATAATTGGGGGTACGACTGTTATCGGAGCTCTGGAGTGGAATAACCCCGCAACCTTGGGCAATATGCCGGTTCCCATTAAAATACTCAACGCCTATTTCTCGGCGGTCTCCCCACGTACAGCTGGCTTCAATAGCATTGATATTGCGGTCCAACATTCAGAAACTTGGGCTGCAACTGACTTCCTGATGTTTATTGGCGGCTCACCGGCAGGAACCGCTGGCGGTATTAAAACCACTACCATGCTGGTGGTTTTCTTTGTTGTCCTTCGCGAACTACGCGGCTCTCAATACACGAATGCCCTGGGTTGGCAGCTGGATCAGCGTTCCATCTCGCAAGCAATGACCGTCGTTGGAATTTCAACGTCAACGATTCTCGTTGCCACATTCATTATTCGGACGCAAAGCGGTCTAGAACTTGGCCGTGTGCTATTTGAGGTCACGTCAGCTTTAGGAACGGTTGGTCTGACCACAGGTATTACGCCAACACTTCCTATTAGCGCACAGCTAATTCTGACTTTTTTAATGATGGTGGGCAGAGTCGGACCGGTTACGGTCGCTACTGCCCTCGTGCTCCGTAAGAAAAAGGATTCTTACGCCTTACCAATAGATAAACCGTTGATTGGATAAAATCATGGCTTCATTTTCTTCTTTTATGAAAGACTTTTTGGGTGCGGGACAGTCTCTCCCGGAAGACCCCGCCGCTAGAACTCAAGCGGAAATTAAAAATCGCCTGAAAGCAACGAAAAAACAAAAACCGGACCGCCGCGCCGTCGTCGTATTCGGGCTAGGACAATTCGGCACTACCTTGGTCAAGCAACTTCAGGACAATGGGGTGCAGGTCCTTGGCATTGATGTGGATCCGCAAAAAGTCCAGTCGGCGTCAAAGTTTTTAGACCATGTTGTGTGCGCCGATGCTACGAAAACTGAGGTGTTCAACGATCTCGGGATCGAGGAATTCTCAAAGGCTTTTGTCGCGATTGCGGGCGATTTGGCGGCTTCGGTTTTGATTGTTTCGTCCCTAGCAAAGATCGGCGGTATTGAGATTTGGGCGAAGGCTGCCGACGACGAACAGGGCACTATTTTGCAACAGCTCGGGGTGGCTCCTGCCCATATCTTTTATCCGAACAAGGACATTGCCCGCCGGGCAGCCCGGTTACTTATCCAAGCGTTCGAAGACTATATTGAGCTTGGCTACGGGTATGCATTAGTAAAAATGACTATTCCGCATAAATACGTTGGTTTTACGCTTCGTGATCTAGCAGTCGTAGAGCATACGAGTTTGTCTGTTTTGGCCACGCTTTCCGCGGAGGGACAGTGGCAACCTGCTAGGGGAAGCACCGTATTAAAAACGGGGCAGACCGTCCTGGTAGTCGGTAAACCCCAGGATTTGTCGAAGCTTACTGCTGCATAACCCAGACTTTATGTCCGCCTACGGCCCCAGACTCGTAGGGCAAAAAAGTGACACTACCGGCAGATGGCATGCTACGAGACAACAGCTCGTTGCGGGTGCTATCCGTCAGCTTAAAGGAGTTTCCGCCGCCCACATACAGCCGATCCCAGTAGTAGACCTGCCCAAGGGCATCAATGGCCGACAACACCTGCTCTGACCAGCGCTCATCGCCGATCCGCAGACGTTCCGCCTCCCCAATATAATCGTCAAAAATCCGACCATCCGGACCGGGCGCATGGGACACTTCTAAATGCGGGGTTAACTGGCCGTTATACACAAAAGCACAACCCAGCCCGGTTCCTAACGTGAGGACGAGCTCAGCGCCGTATCCGCTGGTGACTCCCGCCGCTGCGATCTGGGCATCATTAAGCACGATGGCAGGGCTCCCGAAACGTTCTTCAACTGCCATTCGCACATCGAAGCCGAGCCACTGGTCGGCAAGGAGCGGACTAGCCGGTGTATTTGGACCCGCCGGGCAGATGTAGTGCGGCGTCGTCACAACCTTTCCGCCACGAATAACTCCCGGCATCCCGATAGTGATGCGATCGAAATCGACCTCGTGCGCTAATGCATGCCCTGCGATCGTATCGAGCATATCTGCCGGGCTAAAAGGATAGCGGACAGGTTCTTGTATAAACGCAGAGATCGTTTGCCCACCGTGGTCTAAAACGGCAGACTTAACATTTGACCCGCCAAAATCAAAGGACAATGTCACCGGACGACGGGTTGCTTCGGCAACCAAAGTGCCGGAACGCGCCGCGTGAATATTATCCGAAGTGCTTGGAAATGTGCGTGGAGTGTGCGATTCTGCAATCATGACTTCGACGCTATCGCATAAGGTGCGCGTTCGCATTGTCCTGACATATTCTGGTGCGCATTTTCACGGTTGGGCGAATCAGCCCGGCCTACGAACGGTTCAAAACGAGCTTGAAAGCGTGCTGAGCACCATTCTGCGCGAACCTGTTGAGTTAACAGTAGCCGGGCGGACCGACGCCGGAGTGCACGCCCGCAACCAGGTTGCGCATTTTGATATTTCGTATCCCGCGTGGACGTCCTTACCCGGTCGTTCCACCCGCAGCCCGGGCCAATCCCTCGTTATGCGGGCCAATTCGCTTCTCGCCCGAGCGGCGGCCATCGCACTACCTGAGCTGAATTTTCCCCGTGGATACTCCGACGTCGTTGTGCGTAGCGCCGAAGAAGTACCAGCTGAATTCGACGCCCGTTTTTCCGCGTTGTGGCGGGAGTACTCCTATCGGATTGCAGACGGGATACGGCGTTGGGATCCGCGTTTGACCGACACGCTGTGGCTCTCAGAAGAACTCGATGTTGAGGCAATGAATACGGCGGCTCAAGACCTGCTCGGCGAACACGATTTTCTTTCTTTTTGTAAACCCCGCGATGGTGCATCGACCGTCCGCACGTTACAACGGCTTTATTTTGAACGGGTCGACGACGTTCTGATCGGTCACGCTCGTGCAGACGCGTTCTGCCATTCCCAAGTGCGTACCCTCATGGGAACGCTGATAGAAGTAGGACGCGGTGCGCGTCCAATTAGCTGGCCGGCCGCACGCTTAGCCGCTCGAAATCGCGACGGGGAAGTTGTGGTTGCCCCACCTCATCCACTCACTTTAGAGCAGGTGGGTTACCCGGTAGCCGAACACTACGAAACGCAAGCTATTGCCGCACGCCGGTACCGCGGCGTCGTCGACTCAGATAACACATGAATCTCGCCACAGCAACGAAACTTCCTTTGACCTTAAAGGCCCATCCCACTAAAGTTGTGTATCGCTGTGCATGTTGTGCGTAGATGCCGTCCCACTCATCACGTGACAACGTCCAGCACCGTTAACTTAACCATTGGGATGAGTCGCTCGCCGGTCACAAGCCATAGTCCGCCGAACGAAGATCCTCGTCCACTATGAAGAAACGAAGGCTACGCAAGTGCGCACGTATACACCAAAGCCAGGCGACGTAGAGAAGAAGTGGTACGTCATTGACGCCACCGACGTCGTTCTTGGCCGTCTGGCATCTCAGGTTGCCATCCTGCTCCGTGGGAAGCACAAGCCAAACTTCGCTCCGAACGCTGATGTTGGCGACTTCGTCATCATCATTAACGCCGACAAGGTTGCCTTGACCGGTGCTAAGCGCGAGCAGAAGATGGCATTCCACCACTCCGGTTTTGTGGGTGGTCTTAAGGCTACGTCCTATGCTGAACTCCTGGAATCTAATCCGGAAAGGGCAGTGCAGAAGGCTATCGCTGGCATGCTGCCGAAGAATACCCTTGGACGTCAGCAGCTCTCCAAGCTCAAGGTCTACCGCGGTGCTTCGCACCCGCATGCTGCCCAGCAGCCGCAGCCCTATGAGCTCAAGCAGGTTGCACAGTAACCACTGTCCGGAAAAGATTTAAGGAGTACCGTGGCTGAGACCACCGTCGAAACTGAAGAGCTCGAGAACCTGAGCTCGTACACATCCAAGAGCGAGGAGCCGAACACCGGCCAGGGCGCGTCCCTGACTGCGCCGGGTATCGGCCTTGGCCGCCGCAAGGAGGCCGTTGCTCGCGTCCGTCTAGTCCCAGGCACAGGTGCATGGACCATTAACGGTCGCACCCTGGAAGACTACTTCCCGAACAAGCTTCATCAGCAGCTTGCCAACTCGCCGTTCGTTCTGCTTGACCTCGAAGGCCGTTTCGACGTCGTAGCACGCATCAACGGTGGTGGCACCTCCGGTCAGGCCGGCGCTCTGCGTCTCGGCGTTGCCCGCGCGCTCAATGAAATTGACCGCGAAGCAAACCGTCCGGCACTGAAGAAGGCTGGCTTCCTCACGCGCGATGCTCGCGCAGTTGAACGGAAGAAGGCTGGTCTGAAGAAGGCTCGTAAGGCTTCGCAGTACTCGAAGCGTTAAGCTTTATTACTGCCAAAAATCCCGCTACGACTCGTGGCGGGATTTTTATTATGTACTCCACTTAGCGTTTATGATCTAATTTTCATTTTCCTGTAATAGAGTTACACAGTTACCCTCGTATGCTCGAGGTTCATACGTAGGAAGAATTAAGGAGAATCCATGGCACGGCTTTTTGGGACCGACGGCGTTCGGGGGCTTGCGAACCGAGAAATCACTGCACCTTTTGCGCTCCAACTGGGTGAAGCAGCTGCCCGTGTTCTAGCGTGCGAAGCCAAAGGCCGCCGCCCCAAAGCAATCGTAGGCCGTGACACCCGGCAGTCTTCGGGTATGCTTGCCCACGCGGTAGCAGCCGGGCTGTCTTCGGCAGGCGTGGACGTGGAGCATGTACGCGAGATTCCCACCCCGGGAATCGCTTATCTCACCGCAGCCCGCGATTACGATCTGGGCGTGATGATCTCGGCTTCCCATAACGCGATGCCCGATAATGGTATTAAATTCATCTCCGGAAACGGCTTTAAGCTCGACGATGCGATTGAAGACGAAATCGCAAAAGTCCTCGGCCAAGAATGGGAACGCCCAATCGGTGCCGACGTAGGTTATATCCGGGAAAATGCGATCGTATCGGACCGGGTGTACATTGACCACCTCATCCAAACCGGAGAAAACCTAAAGGGTCTGCGCATTATCCTCGATTGTGCCAATGGTGCCGCATATAAAGTCGCTCCGGCAGCCCTGCAAGAACTCGGTGCTAACGTGTCGGTTATTAACGCCTCCCCAGATGGCAAGAATATTAACTACCGTTGCGGTTCGACCCATCCAGAACAGTTACAAGCCATGGTAGTGGCCTCAGAAGCTGACTTCGGGTTTGCTTTCGACGGCGATGCGGACCGTTGCCTCGCTGTTAATGCGAAAGGCGAGCTGGTAGACGGCGACCAAATTATGGGCCTGCTGGCGGTATCACTGAAAGAACAGGGCTTGCTGAAGGGGAACACACTAGTTTCCACAGTGATGTCGAACTTGGGCCTCTCCCTAGCGATGCGCGAAGCAGATATCAATATGGTCACCACCAACGTAGGGGACCGCTATGTGCTCGAAGAAATGCTCGCGGGTGGCTATGTGTTGGGCGGTGAACAGTCTGGTCACTTAATCAACCTGTATCACGCCACCACTGGCGACGGTACTCTGACCGCGATTATGGTCGCTTCAGAAATGATCCGCCGCGGCGGAACACTGGAAGACGCCGTTTCCTTTGTTGAGCGTTTGCCGCAGATTTTGATTAACGTTCCGAACGTTGACAAGACGCGCACACACGAACTGGAAGCAGAAGTCGCTGCCGCTGAAGCTGAACTGGGCGAAACTGGACGTGTTCTGTTGCGCCCTTCGGGAACGGAGCCTTTGGTCCGTGTGATGGTCGAAGCGAAAACACAAGAGCAGGCGGACGCAGTTGCGAGCAAGCTGGCCGACGCCGTTGCCGATAAGCTCGCACTGTAAGGCGCTGTTCCCCGTGTAAACGGGCTCTTCACAGATAAAAGTGTAGTTGTATTGGATCCTTCTGCTTGGGGGAAGGCTTCTGGTTGCCTCTCTTTTGGATGTGGGAGGGACGTTTATGATGC
>JAAYWS010000008.1 GCA_012516575.1 Actinomycetaceae bacterium | reverse complement strand
CGGATAGTTCGATTTTCCCTAATTTCAAAAGCTGAATCCGCTCTTACACGCTCTTACAGGTAGCTTTTACGCAATTGTTCCGGGGTGCGCGGGCTCAGATCGCTCAACGTCACGTCAAAAACGGTCGCCGCGCCTACATAACCGCGTTCGGCCATCTTGGCGCATGCTCGTGCGGTAGCTGTCAGCGCCGCCCCGGTAAATTCCGGATTAGATTCTAATCCCAGCGAAAAATTAATCTTCTGAGTAATGCCTTCCGATGTTTGCCCGGTATGAATTACCTGACCGCCATGCGGCAAACCAGCATGTTCCGTAGCCATCTGCTCAGCGGAAATAAAATGCACCTCGGTGTCGTAGGGCGCGAAATAGTTTGGCATCTCCACGATTTGACGCTCAATCTCCGCCAAATCACTACCCTCTTGCGCCACCACATAGGCCACCCGCCGGTGCATAGTACGCGGCGTGAGTTCTACATCCGCCCCTTCTTGGACTGCCGCCACGGTTTCTTCCACCGGAACCGTATACTGGCGCGCATCAACCACGCCCGCAATCCGTCGGATCGCATCAGAATGTCCCTGCGAAACGCCCGGCCCCCAGAAAGTCGTGGTCGACCCGTTCGGCAATACGGCATCGCCCAACACCCGCAACATCGAGAACAAACCCGGGTCCCAACCGGTGGAAATAATCGCAGTATGGCCGCCCTCCCGCGCTGCCTCATCCATCACCGCAAAATACTCCGGGATCTTCCCGTGGTTGTCAAAGGAGTCGACGGTATTAAACAGCTTGGCCGTTGCCGGACCCTGAGTTCCCAGATCGGTAGCCGAACCGCCACAGTTCAGGCATACATCGATCTTGCCCACCCATTTTTCCATCTCATCGACGTGCGCAACCGGCGTACCCAGAGTTTTCAGCGTACCTGGATCGCGCCGCGTAAAGACGACAACGCATTCCATATCCGGGCTGGCAGCAACCGCACGTTCCACGCCGCGCCCTAAATTGCCATATCCGTTAATCGCAACCTTGATCATCGTCTCTCCTTTTCTACTCCGCTAAGAATACCCGTGTTTTTATGGTGAACGTTAACCCTGCCGGCCGTTCCAACAACTAACTAGTCCGACGCACTTGCGTCCCCGCAAGCACGTCTCCCAGATGCCGCTTGTCTTTACGAAGCACCCCCATGCCCAGCAGGATTATCAGCATCGCCACCGACACTAGCTCAAGCCCAATACTCAGCCCATCAAATTCGGTATACATTCCCCGAATCGTGCCCATATGTCCAAGCTGCCAGGGCAAAAACTTGACGATATTACGCACCAACGCTGCGCCGAATCCCGGGCGCTCAAAATACAGCGTCAACCCGGCCTTGCGCTTGCCAATACTTCCCCCACCCGCATCTAACGCCGCAAAAATAAGTACGACTGGCACAACAGACGCAAAAAACGCTATTAGCTGTGCACCGGTTTCAGAAAACTCTGGGATACCGCGAAAAGCCGCCCAATAAAACAGTCCCGTCACCGCAAAAAGTGCCAGCAGATACGCTGAAATAACGAGCCAATCAATAAAAAGTTCTTTGACTCGCAAGCGAAATCCGACGTCACTAGTGTTATTCATCGCGCACCTCACCTTGGTTACTTATTCGTTGAATATTATTCGGCGCGCGGGCCGCCACACCATTTGCGCGGGCCGCCACACCATTTGCGCGGGCCGCCACACCATTTCCGCGGGCCGCCACACCAAGCCAGGCGTTCATGAACTGGCCGTAAGTTAACGCGCAAGGAGCACAACCGTCTCAAAATGAGCGGTGTGAGCAAACATGTCGACCACTTGAGCACGTTCGACCCGATAGGACGGCATTGCCGCGAGGTCTCGGGCCAGCGTTTCGATATTGCACGAGGAGTAAAGTACACGCTGGACCTGCGAGTTTTCTAACCATTCGCAGATTTCCGGGCCGATTCCGCGGCGCGGCGGATTAACAACGACGACGTCGGGCCCAGTTTCTTGACCGGCAATCCATTCAGCTGCGTCGGCAACGATAAAATCTGCGCGCTCCACGGCCTGCGGCAATTCGGTGGCAGCTGCCCGCGCCGCGTCGGCCGCCTGTTGCGAGGTTTCCACTCCGATCACTTCACGAGCACCCGAGTAGGCCGCGAGCGCAAGCGCAAACCCACCCACCCCGCAGTACAGATCCCACACCGAGTCGCATTCACCGATCCAGTCGATCGCATTGCGGTAGAGTTGCGCGGCCGCATCAGTATTTGTTTGGAAGAAAGATTGTGGGCGCAGGTGGAGAGTGAGCGGACGCGGTGTGCCGTCGGTGCCAATGTCGAGCCGCATGGGTAGCGTGGCTTCGGCGGTGATAAGGATTTCTTCCTCGCCTTCGAGAATCGCTTTGCGTTCTGGTTGCACGTTCATCGACACCACGCGCGCATTGGGCACGGCGGCGATCAGGTCGTCGATTTTCTTGAATAAAATACCTTGGACTCCGCGGCGTCGTACCACGAAGCGGATCATGAGTTCCCCGTCCGGCGATTCGGTAATAATCACGTATTTCAGGACGCCGGTATCGTGGCGCACCGAGTATGGCTGCAGTTCGCAGTCGGTGATGAAGCGAGCAATAGCGGGGATTGCGGTGCGGATTCCGGCGCTGGGAAGCGGGCAATCACGCAGGTCAACGCCTTCTTGATCATCGCCTAGGATACCTAGTTTGGGTGTGCGAATTGTGCCGGTGACCACGAGTTTTACTTTGTTGCGGAACGCGGCGCGCAGTGACGCATAGGGTGGCTCCCAGTTTTCAGCGGCGATTTTTTCTTGCGCGCGGGCGAGTTTCGATGCCAGCTGGACGTCTTGCGGAGTGTCGATCAGCGTGCACGAGCGGCACTGACCACGCTCGTAATACTCGCATTCGAGAAGCGGTTCGTGCGCGGAATACCGCGGTGGCAACGGGAGGCGTACCGCAGTGCGCGAAGGCGTTGCGGGTTGATTCGCTACTTGATTCGCGGAGGCCGGGCGGCTGGTCATTGCAATTGTCCTATCGGTTCGCCGTTGAGGAAAGCGTGCACGTCGGTACGCGCGGTGGCTTCATCGGTAAATAATACGGCGGTCATACCGACGGCGTGTGCCGGTGGGATATTAACCGCAGTATCGTCAAGAAAAAGAATATCGTGGGGCGGGGCGTTCATTTGTGTTGCCGCGAGCCGGTAGATTGCCGGGTCTGGTTTCGCAAGGCCGACTTCACAGGAGAAAATGGCCGGCTTAAATAGTTTAAGCCAAGGGAAACGAGCACGGTTTTTCGCCAGAATATTGGTTGGGATATTCGACAGTAGCCCGGGGACGACGCCGTTGGCTCGAAGTTCTTCCAACCACGTCACCATAGCTGGGTCATGATGCGACCACGAATAGTAGTCGGCTTCTTCTACTGCGGCGATACGCCGCGGATCACCACCGATATCTGCTCCTAGGCGATTGCCGATCTGCGTCAGGTACTGGGCAAAACTCCAGGTCCCGGCGTCGAGCGGGCCACGTAATTCATGATAAATCCGGTCAAAATCGGTTGCCTTAACACCGAAGTTGGCAAGCTCAGCAGCCGCATGGATATGGGCAACATCGGCGGGCGTTTGGATACGCATGAATAGCCCGTATAAATCGAAAAGCAAAACCCGCATAGGCCAATTGTGTCATGTTGATGCGCGTCCATGTAGGAGGGAGACTAACACATCTGTCGAACTTCCCACCGAACATAACACCTAACATAACACAGTGTTATGTTAGGTGGGAGGTAGGTGTTAGGTTCAGTTTTCGTAACTCCCAGTTGCGCAACGACGCCGGATTTTCCGGTAACTTATGTGGCTCTCCACGGGTAAGCGTGTAGGCGTTTTTGGATCCTCCTACTTCAAGGAGACCTTGTGATACCGGAATCCAGCAGTTTATTGGACTCCGTAGACAAAATATTGCGGGTTGCTCTGATATTAAGAATCGGTACGGTTTTAAGGGTCGGCAACGCTATTTAGTGCCCGGCGTAGCATCTCCAGCGCGGCTGATGGCGTCTAATCTGCTGTTTTTAGAGGTGTTTCAGCGTTAGAGCAATTTGAAATTAGGGAAAATCGAACTATCCGAAGACTATCTGCGGATAGTTCGATTTTCCCTAATTTGGG
>JAAYWS010000141.1 GCA_012516575.1 Actinomycetaceae bacterium | reverse complement strand
GGTGGCTTCTTAGACTATATGCGAAACAATCTTAGGAATAATCTGGAGTATATAGTGGACTTCTGGATAAACGTCTTTAGAGCAGTTCTTGGCATTGACGACGATTCTTCTGCTGTTGTTCGCGATAAGGTCGGTAAGCCCGTGTCAGAAGGTATTCTCAAAGGAATGATTGACACCATCAAGGAAAAGATGGGCATTACGGCGAGTAATATTTGGACAGACATAAGCACGGAACTTAACACATTTATCGGGAAGGCTACCGACATCGGACGGAACATTCTCGCGGGGTTGCTTGGCGGGATTGAGGATTTTGGTATTGTCGGCGGACTGAAACATTGGGCTTCGGGTATTATAGACAAAATAAAAAATGCGCTTCAGGATGCGTCAGACCAAGGCTCTCCTTCAAGGCTTTTCGCAAGTGAGGTCGGGGTGCCGATGGCGCAAGGTATTCTAATTGGTATGACCGACGAAATGAGAGGCATTAAAAAGGACATGTTCGCCGCGGTCAATGATTTGGTGAATTATCAGCCGACGCCAACAAGTGTTTACACACCGTCTACAATAAGTACGCACAATGTTACTTACAACATGAATATGGGCGGGAACATAGTTAGAGACGATATGGACATCGCCATGATAGTTGCGGCAAATAGACGAGCGGTCAAACGGGCAAGTTACGGAGTGTAGTATGGCAACGCCTATTTTAGCAATAACAGACGGAACAACAAGAGTGAGCTTGCTTACGAGCAACTCTGGTATAAACGCATGTAATTACGAGCCAGGCAGACCAGCCTTCAAGGACGATGGTGGGTGGGCGGATTCTTCCCTTTCCGATGGTCGTCAGTTGCAAATGCGCAAGTGGACAAACATTGTCGACGTTTTCACTCTGATTATTTCTGGCGACAGTCAGGACGCGATTATAGAAGACGCCAGAAACCTTACAATGTTGCTGGAAAAGGCTGTTTCGTATTGGACTACAGAGTGGCAAAACGAGCCAGTGTGGATAGAAAGAAGAGGGTCAAAAGAAACAAATATCTCCCACGCTTTAATACACGCCTATAAGTGGGAGAACGACAGCAACCCGTTCGCCCCTCCTTTCTATGTCCCGTCAAAGCCTTACGCCATGGATGGCGTAACGCTTGCCGTAGAACACAGCCCATGGATGGCAAATCCCCCAGGGGAAAGCGAGTGCGTCCAAGTATCAAATCTTATGAAGGGCGGGCTGGCGCTCACAGAAGTCGCAAAGCCAACGGGGTCTGGGGACAACGCTTTCGTGTATACGGCGGACGAACTGGAACGGATTTGGCGGTCTGTAGTCTGGTCTGACGATCTTGGCATGTTCCTTGTTGTCGGGGACAGGATAATGTACTCATTTGATGGGACAGACTGGGTATATGTCGAAAAGTCCACAGATAGCTGGCCGACTGATGTGATGTGGCTTAGCGATCTTGGTAAATTTGTCGCCGTTGGGCTATCCGGCAACGTGTATCAATCAAGCGATGGCATCAACTGGACTATCAGTTCGGCAAAATATTACACCGCAAACGACCCAGACTTTGCTGAAGCAATGGCATATTCCCCATCTCTTAAAAGATTTGTTGTTGTTAGCGGCAATAAGAATCAACAAGTGTACACCTCTAATCAAGACGCGCTTACTTGGACTCAGCGCGGGAGAATATTGAGCGGGACGCATTGGCGCGATGTTGTGTGGGCACCGTCGCTCAATCTATTTTGTGCCGTTGGGGACAATGGCGCCGTAGCAACATCACCAGACGGAATCGCATGGACTGTTAGGGAAAGCCCAGTTGATGTCAATCTCCAAAGTATTGCGTGGTCTGAAAACCTTAGCATCTTTGTTGTCGTCCCGAACGGGTTTAGTGTTGCAAACTCAGTAATCACATCGTCGAATGGGGTAAACTGGACTGCGCGAAATTCACCAGATGGATATTGGTTGGACGTCGAGTGGTGCGACGGTATTGGTATATTTGTTGCTTGTGCGCGCGACACGGTAAAGGGCGTAATGACGTCCACAAATGGCACAAGT
>JAAYWS010000140.1 GCA_012516575.1 Actinomycetaceae bacterium | reverse complement strand
GTTTTTAGTTTTAATATCATCCTCCAGCGATACAGTAACATTATCCTCATCAAAACCCATTTTCCTGTATTTTTCACATAAAGCATGAAACTCGTTTCTTTCCCTTACCGTACCTCCGGTAGTCATAATTTGCACGTATTTGCTCATTATTCTTTCATTCAACAACGTCTTTGAGGCTTCGCTGTTCCGCCCAAGCATTGTTTCAAATGTTTTCATTTTTATTTCAAGAGTTCCCATCTTTGATGTGAACTCTTTTTTTATTTTTTCAGTATTATCATCAAGCATTGTTTCAACTTGTCCTAATACTTTCCCAATAAAACAATCAAGCATACCTTTAAGCCTTTTTTTGATAGGCTTATAAAATATCGCAAATAGTGTAGATGACAGAGTTATCGTTGTAACAAAGGTTTTAAGCGTATCATTCAGATTATTAAACCATTCCAACATAACAACCACCTACTTCTCAAGGCGTTGCTCTAACCAAGCCACCTTATTTTCCAAAGCTAAAACTCTACCTTCTAATGTTTCAGGTTTTGTTTCAACAGCTATGTTTGTGTCTTCACTTGCTGCTAAATCTTCATCAAGCTTTACAACATACCTGCTCATACAATATCCGACTTTGCCACCTGCAATTACTTTCATCCAATCATACAGCTCTTGCAAAATTTCAATAACTTCACCATCTTGAATTTCATAAATTATTTGACTACTTCGACTTGGCTTATCTCTCAAATTTACAAAGTTTCCACGATTGACAATTTTCCCATATCTCCCTGAACTATCAACAACATTGTTGGAGGGAGAGTTTTCATAGCTTGCATGCTTGCTCATACCATAGTAATTAAAGGGTCTTTTCTTCAATTCAGTTATGGCAGAGCCACCAATGCTTGAGCCACTTTCAGCAACTTTTCCATTGCCGATGTAAATTCCAACATGGCTTGCATTTTGCCCATCAAACTTTTCAACATAAGCAGAACCGCCTTTCTTATATTTTGGTGGTTCTTTTCCGTCATACTCAACAATAAATACAATATCGCCTGCTTGTAATGAGTTTCCTATTGGCTTTACATCAGTACACATGAACCTTATCATGTCATTACTTCCAAGATACTTCTTTTTTACTCCAAGTAAGCCTTGACAATGGTTCACAAATGCTCTGCAATCCATATCCGCATACTTGTAATTTTTTACAGCTTCTTGCTCTGCTGTTTTGGCTAAATCTATATTTGTAAAACTCATAATTTTTTACCTTTCAAAAAATCATCATTCCCACCCTGCCACCCACGACTAACATTTATTCTTCAACAATTAAATGTTCGCATTCCAAGTCAATCAATATTTGCCTTACTTGGTCTTTCAAGCTTGACGGAACTTGTTGAAATGTCTTAACACCTTTAATTATCAAAGTTGCATACACCATTGCCATACACTCTACATCTCCTTTCAGAACCATATTAATTATTAAAAAAACAAGATTATTTTTAATCTTGTTCCAATAATTGTATAACTTCATCTCTCAACACCTCTGGTACATCTTCAAGTGTTTTTAAGCCTTTTTTTATCAACATATAATAAATTCTTGCCATATCATTATACCCCCATCAATAATTCGTACACTTCGGCAACAGCCAACATTGTTGTTAGGTTTTCTTGCTCTAATTGTGAATTTTTTTGGTCAATATAATCTTTTACGCTGGCTGCAACTTCATTGCCAGCATCATCAAAGATTTTACCTTTATAACCAACCCAAATACTTCCATCATCAAAGGCTAAATCGACAGAATCATCTCCTCTTGAATTAGGCATCATTTGACTAATTTTTCCAACTTGTAATTGCATTTTAATTGCTCCTTTCTAAAACTATGCTGTACGCTTCCAAATATTAACAGCTTCATACGGTGGCATATTGTTGTGGGGCTGTCCGCCACCAGTATTACTACCATATGGCTGAAATCCTGCCTGACCTTCTTGTACGTATACAGTTCCAGTAATACCTCTACCATTAGTAGAAATTGTATAAGAAGTTAAGCTTGTGTCGGCAATCGGTGAAACATGCCTGTGTACAGGCATTTCATTTTGTGTCAAAGTATGAGTTGCACTACCACCTGTGCTTCCCAAAGCATAAGTTGAATTGCTACCTAACAAGAACTTGCCTTCAATTTTTTGCCATGTGCCACCAATAAAGGTACTTGGGTCAACATTGTTTACACTCTGATATATACTTCCAACAGGATAAAAAACATCACGAAGCATATCTCTTAAGTCGTTAGTTGTCGGCGTATTTGTTAAATCATTATAACTTCCACTTGTGGCAACTGTACTTAGAGTAGGCTTATCAGCAAGCTGTGCATACTTAACTTCATGTGGATTCTGCTTATCATTAACGTGCGTGCTTATATCGCCTTGAATTGCTTCTGCTGCAGCGTTTGCATTAGCTGCTGCTGTGTTGGCTGCATCGGCTGCATTGTTAGCTGCAGTAGTCGCTGTATTTGCGTTATTTGTAGCTGTTACAGCATCGGTAAGTACTTGGTTAGGTACTAAGTTTGCTGCTGCTGTTGCTGCGTTTGTGGCTGCTGTTGCAGCATCTATTGCTGTCTGAATGGAGGAATTTGCATTGCTTACAGTAGTCGCAATTTCTGCCTTCATACCATTAAATTCTTGTACTCTTAAGTTTTCAGCATTTACTCTGCTTTCTTCTGCTTGAGTTACATTGTTATTAAGCTCCTCAACCTGACTTATCAGCTGCAACAAAATAGGAATATCATCATTTTCTGCTGTTCCTGCACCAATAGTTCTTAGTACTTCAAACTTGAATGTTGCAGAGTTCAAAATTGCTTGTGTGCCAACATCATATATTTTAAGTTGAGTATCTACTATACCTGTATGAACAAGTGGAGCATTAGGAATATTGAACCTTACTTTGTTGCTTCCAAGACTTGTACAAGAGTACTCTGGAGTGGCTTGAACAACACCGTTTTCATCTGTAAATTCATACACAACTAAAACATTGTAAGTGCTTACATCATACGGAGTTAGAACATATCCACATTTACCATCAGACTTTCTTTCATAAATTTCACATTCTACAATTCTGGAATTGATATCACCTTGCTGTACCGACATTTCCATCAAACTACCAACTGTGCTATCACCAGAAACATATACTTTAATCAAATTTGTATTCATTAATAATCACCACCACCTATACTTTGCACAAATGTTTGAACAAATAAATTGGCTTCAATTCTGCTCAATCCGTTTGGAATAATTTCAATTGTATGCCAAGTTCCCCTATTTATTTTGCCGTTGCTGTCTACACTCAAATATGGAACAATATCCATTTCGCTTTGTATTGCTCCTGAAGGTACTACATTGCCATCAACTTTTAAGCTTATAGAAGTAGCTTTATTCCCTTCATAAATTCCATATGTAATTGCATGCGTATGAGGGTTAAGTGTGAAGCTATGGCTGTGATCAGGTATACTAACACTATGGCTATGACTGGAGGTACTTACGCTATGGCTGTGGCCAGAATCAAAAACACTTACATTATGCTTATGACGATTAAGCTTATGCCTGTGATAGCCAATGCTTGCATTACCTTCTGAACTCATAATGTAATCCTGCGATTCATAATTGTATAAGTCCCATTGATGAGATTGCACAAAGTCTGCATAGCCTGTAATTTGCGACCAACCTGTGGTACTCGTTACAGTTCCGCCACCTCCACCACCACTTGTGCTGGCACTTCCACCGCCACTTGCAGTAGTAGTTGCTGTTCCACCACCTGCTTCTGCACCTGTTTCATAAGCTCTAAATCTTTCAAGCTTCCAGTACAAAAGAACTTGATTAATGCGTACACAACCTCTCGGCACATACACTCTCATAATTGCTGGATGCGTTGAATCGGCATTATCGGCAAATTGCTGGCTGTACAAGTTGGTTGCACCTTGACTGTACGTGGAAGCTATTGCAGCTCTATTAGCTAAATCTGCAATGCTGCTTGCAACATCTTTATCCTTGTTTGCAATCTTTATATCGCAATCTAAAGGCTTACCAAATATATCTTTTTGAGAGAACTCAACTATTACAGCACTTATTTCTTCATTCTCAACATCATCTTTAACCGATACTTTCTTTCCTTCGTCAAACTCATGCCAGCTATGACCTGTAATTCTTGACAAGTCTATTGCATTTGCTGTGTAGCTTATGTATGGGTTTTTAACTCTTTCCAAAACTTTTCTACCTAATGCAAGTAGGGTTTCTGCGTTCTCAACTTTTGTGTCAATAAAAAATGAGGACTTTACTCCCCATTTGTTTATAGTGTCTGCATCAATATAAGGCAAACCGTTATTGACTTTCTTAATATTTAATTGATTTATACCTTCTCCATAGCCTTTACAATACAACCTTGTACAAAGTGTAGTTGAATCAACTTCCCTTTTAATTTCAGTCATATTGACTTTCCTTCGTATCATACAATTTGTTTCATCAGACAAACTTGTTAAGCTCAACTTGAACGGATATACATCGGTATTATAAGTCCATCTGTATGGCTGGTCTAAGCTTGTTGCCATTCCAAATATTGCAGGCAACAATGGAGAGTTTTCAAACTTATGCTGATATTGTGGACTGAAATCACATACATCAAGCACCCACCTTTTAATTCTCTGCCTGTTCAATACAAGCTCTAAGCATTGTCTTAGTGGAATACCTGTGCCACCTATTTCAAGATATCCGTCAATTACATCATCAAGTAAGAAGCAAATAGCATGCTCACATTCGTACTTAAGCATGGTGCCATTATCACTTATTACTTCATCAGGCTGCCTTAGAATACGATACTTGCCAAGAGATTTGCCATCCTTAAAAATGTCGACAATATTGTGCATTTTGCAAATAGCATTGAGAGGGTCTGTAATAGGCAAGCTGAACTCTGCTGACCAAATATCATTTAACCTATGCACAAATCCTATTTCGCTTGCATTTTCAAGCACTCCAACAAACTGCATAAGCTGATTATATACTTTAGGCTTAATTACAACCACCTCTCATATCCACTTATTGTTACTTCGCATGTAGCACCATTATTTACACTACAAGTTATTCCGTCTTCAATACCTTTTACGCTGATGATTGGAGGATTATATCCTGTCAATTCAACACATTTGGTACAATCTGCATTATTTAATTTTGCTGTACAGTACTCTGAATCATATTCAAGTACAGCTCCTTGTATCATGCTCAAGGAGTGTTTTCCTAAATCTATGACTACTTTATCATTCGTGGCATTAACAACCAATGTAAACTTGTTAATAGCAGTAGAACCTGTATTTACAACGTTCAATTTAAAGTTTGTATCAAAATTTGAATGAACATAATTACTTATGCTTATAGTGCCACTTGTCGTTATGTTTTCTACTACGCTAAAAGGTTCTATGCTTGTTTCATAAGGCTGCAGAGTGAAATTTACATCTATCACTCCGTTCGCCCATTTGTCATAGCTTACAGTAACTTCTTTTTCGATATCTGCTAAATAATATCTGCTTGAATTGCTGTCAAATATAAGTCGTTCTCTGTCTGTCTTATATAACCAATATTTTACTTCATCAAGCCTTGCTTGTATTTCACTTTGAGTTAGCAATTTATCAGGATTGTTTTTGTTTACGATATACAAATCGCCACTATATTGCTTTTCGGATAGTACATTGCCAACAGCTCTTATAGTGCCTTCTTTTCCAGAGATCTTGTTTTTATACAGCTCCATCTTAGGCAACAAGTCTTGCTTGTTCGGTACGAATATCAATCCAAAATCATTATGGCAATGCTTGCCAGCAAAGGTGAAATTATTTAATTCTTCTGCTGTATCTATTGCTGGCTTACCACTTGAGCAATAGTAAGGTCTGTAATCTGTACATTGCATTGTGGCTGTAAATCTAACACTCAAACCACTAAATTGTGGAGTATCAAGCTTTAAACAGCGTGCAAAATAAAAAAATTCTTTCTGATTCTTGACTATCAACTTTGATTTTCCACTTTGTATTATCCAATTTGCAAAGTCATAGCATGTTTTTTGCAGTCCTTTTTCAGTACTTCCTTTTATCAGAATACTTACTGTAATTTCCCTTTTATCAGGGATTGCACAGTACGCCTGCACAATCCCTTTGTTTTCTACCGTCTGGCTTGAATACGATGCTATGGCATGATTTTTAATGCTTATAATTTTCAAGCCATTAAACTTTTTTTCAATATCGACATTATTAAAAATCATATACCTAACACCACCTTTGCAGACCTTCCGACCCAACCGTCAGAAGTTCGTTTATTTATCGTCTTGCTTACTGTTCCACTTACGTTTTCACCGACTTTTTTACCATCTAAGTAAACATCATTATCAAATACGTTTCTTTCTATGAGCCTGTCTGCTATGGCTGAACCTATCTCTCTTGCAGATGCTCCTTGAGTACTGTTTTCTTGAAGATTGTTATCAAGAGTTCCTGCGTTTCTTTCATAGACCGTCTTATTTGCGTTATATACGCCATGTGAGGGGTCATTGATATAAAAGGATTCAGCCAATGCTTTTCCTGCGATTTGACCTGCATTTTCAAGGAGAGGAACGTTTTCTATTACACCAATCGCTCCACCTTTATCAAACATCTTACCTAAAAATCTTCCAACTCCACTTGGTGAGTTAATTTTCAAGGTGGATTTTACTGAATGTACAGCAGCAAGAGCTGCTTCATTTGCAGCTTGAACAATCAAGCTTATTCCACTTAAAATACCACTTGCTATTCCAACGGAGAAATTATATCCAAGTCTAAATCCTGAACCGTTGCTTAATGTTGAGGAAGCTAAACTTTCTGCAGTTTGCGATACACTTCTGCTTGCTTGATATACAAGTACAGCTCCAGCATTAATACCGACAGCCAAGCCCCAAGCAAATAGTTTTCCTATTTCTGCTCCACCTTGATAATTCAAGTGTTGTACGAACTTTGCAACAGCTTCACTTGATACATTTTCAGAAGCAGTAGCTATCAAGCCTTTATGTGAATCTATTGCATCTTCCATGCCTTCCATAGCTTCTTCTGAATATTCAACTGTCATATCGGGTAGGGTTTTAACTTGTTCGTCAATAGCTTCAATTATAGCTGCTGAAGATGTTTCTACATCAGCTTTACCTGTGTCAAGGCTATCAACCAAGTGCGCAATTGACCTTGAACCATGACCTTTAGTTTGCTCTGGTAGTGTAGCCATTACTGTATCTGCAGCATCTACTATACCTTGAGTGCCATCTGTTACTTCTTTGTTATCTCCACCACCAAATATACCGACTATGGAATCCCATAAGCCGGTAAACATTCCACTTACTTCACCTTTAAACCATTCCCAGCTGTCTTTTATGCTTTTCCAAATTGCTTCCAATAGGTTTTTGCCAATTTCACCCACAACTAAAATAGCAGCCCTGATTGTACTCCATATAAATCCACCAATAGATTCTAATATTGACTTGTTCTCTCCATCTTCTGAACTATTTTTAATGTTGTTGAACAAGTTTGCAACAAAATCAACAGCACTTCCAACAAAACTTACTATACCATCCCATATTAATTGACCAAGAGATGCCCAGTCAGTATCGTTTACCCATTCTGTAGCATCTCCAAGTATGTTATCAAGCCAATCTTCCACAACAAGAACTACTGATGTAATAGCATCACCTATTGCTTCACCAACACTTTGCCAGCTTATATTGTTATCAGTAACCCATTTCTTGGCATTTTCTATCATAGGAGCAAACCATTCTCCAACAGCTATGGCGAATTTTTTAATGCCTTCCCATATTAATTGACCAAGAGATGCCCAGTCAGTATCGTTTACCCATTCTGTAGCTTGAGTAAACAGCTTACCTAACCAGTCTGCAATCGTAACAACTGCACTTTTAATTGCTTCAAGTATTGAAATACCAACAGACACCCAGTCGATTGTTGAAACAGCTTCTTTACCTCTTTCAAACCATTCACCAAATATGTCTATTATCTTGCTTAGTGCTTCTCCTATGGCATCTATAATTTTACTTCCTAAATCCAGCCAATCTATGCTTGTTAATCCTTCGCCGATTGCTATTGCAATATCATCTATACATTCAAGCAAACGAGGTATGGAATCTATTAATCCAACAGCAAAATTCGCCATGAAATTTACTGCACTTTTCATAATTTGTGGCATACTTTGAGTAATGCCTTCTATCAAGCTTTCAATGAGCGTTACACCAATGTCAAGTAATCCAGAAGCATTATCGCCAAGTACATCCAACAACGAGCTTACTGCAGTTGATACAACAGACACTATTGACGGTACTAAATCTTCAATACCTGCAGTAATACTGCCTATCAATTCAGGCAATCTCTTACCGATATCACTTACTGTATCTCTAATAGTCTTGTTTACAGCAGGCAAGTTTGCTTTGGCTTTTTTAGCTATACTTTCAAAGCCTTTGCCTATGCGATTATCGGCATCAATAGCTGCAACAGCCATTAAACCTAAGCCAACAGCAACTACTCCCATTGGCGACATCATAGAAGCCAACAATGGACCTAACTTTCCAACAAGTGCAACTACTCCACCAAGATTAACTAAAACAGGACCTGCTGCAGCTGCAATTAAGCCAGCGTTGATTATCAACTGTTTTGTTGCATCATCAGCACCTGCTAAGGATATAAATAAGTTTTTAACTGTATCTACAATTCCACCTAAAGAGGAATTTTCAATTGCAACATTTCCAAAGGCAGCCAACATATTTGTGTATGCGTTTTGTGCCATTTTTATCTTGCTGTCAAGGGTTCCATATCGCTTTTCGGCTTCCTCTATCAAGGCTGTGTTTTCAATGAAGGCATCATTTGCTAACAATACTGTGTCTGTCAACAAATTGCCAGAACCCATAAGCCTTTTCCACATATCTTTCATGACAACAGAATTTATGCCAACACTTTCTAATGCTGCATCAACATCTCCACCATCATCTTTGATTTTTTGCAGTCCGTTAGAAAAGGTTTGTAATGCTGCCATCGGGTCAGTCTGCCATTGTTTTGCAAATTCTGCAGATGTAAGTCCTGATACTTTAGCAAAATCTTTTAAATCATCTCCACCTGCTATTACAGCACTTTCCATTAAGCTAAGTGTTCTTGACATTGCACTACCACCAGCTTCGGCATTAATACCGAGCGATGACAATGTTGCAGCAAGTCCAGCTATCTGTGCATCTGTCAAGCCTACTATTTTACCTGCACCAGCTAACCCGTGCATCATTTCTACAATATCGGCTTCCGTTGTAGCTGTATTGTTACCAAGTGCAACTATTGTACTTCCTAATCTGTCAACATTAGCCAAGTCCATACCAGTAATGTTTGCGTACTGTGCAATCATACCAGCTGCACTTTCTTCGCTTAAGTTTGTGGCAACAACCAAGTCTGCTATAACTTTTGTAAAGCTTACAATGTGTTCTTCTGCAACACCTAATTGACCTGCATTTTCAGCTATGCCTGACAATGTAATGTAGTCTTGTGGCATGTTCTGCGACATCTCCAACAAGGCATCGCTTATGCGTTTATATCCTGCTTCAATATCTCCACTTGTAATATCAACAGTTTTTCTAACTCCTGCAAAGGCACTTTCATAGTCAATGGAAGCTTGAAGCATATCTTTACCGACTTTTACCAAAGGAGCTGTTACAGCTAACGATAGAACAGCACCTGTCTTAGCTAAATCTCCTGCTATCTTATTACAAGTACTTTCTATGGACTTCATAGCACTATCTAACTGCTTGCTGTCAATTCCAAACGAAGCGTATAACTCACCAACTTTTAATGCCATTCTATCAACTCCTTTCAAAATAATAAAAATAGCATTGCAAGCTATCTGCTTATGCTTGCAATGCTACTGAAAAACGATTCTGCCTGAACCTTTTCATCTTCACTTACAGGTTGAGTGTCTTTTATTGCTTGTATGCTTGTTGCAACTGCTCCAAACGGAGATAAGTTATCCATTAAAACTTTAAATCTTCTCCAGCTTATAACATCAAGTACTTGCGATAAGTCCATGCCATAATCTCTTTGGAAGTCGGCTTCAATTGCATCCCATATATCAAGCATGGCTACTTTTTTGCTTTGCCACCAGATTTTTCAACCATGTTATCATCATCACTGATTTCTTCCGTTTCATCATCTTCATCTTCATACTTACCGTTAATCATGGCAAACACTTTAGAAACCAATGTTGTCAGCTCTTTTGTTTCCAATCCTTTAGAACATATTTCATCAACAGCTTTAGGACCAAACAGGGCATCCATTGAGTACATTACCATATTAGTGTTCAACTTGGATTTTTCTACATCTGTCTTAGCTCTATCTGCTCTTGCCATCATAATTGGCACTACTGCAGGTATGAATTTTTTAACCTTATAATCAACACCATATACCGTTACAGTTATAAAATCTTCTTCTTTTTCTTCAATAAACTTATCAAAGTTTAATATGTTGTTTGACATTTTTATCCTCCATAAAATCAATTAAAATCTACTTAGACAGCCTTTGCCATCTAAGTAGATGAATTATTAAGCTCCTGTGATTGTTACAGCTAATTGAGCTGTTTTTTCACCATTGACAGTAGTCAATGTTATGGTGGTCGAGCCTGCAGATACAGGTACAACACTAAAGCTGTTTTCAGTAATATTTGCGACAGTTGCAACACGTTTATTTGAGTTGCCGATACGAAATCTTTTATTGCTTGCATCCTCTGGATTGAATACAATTGAAATTAGCTTCGGTGCTGCACCTACTGCTAAACTCAATGTGGTTACTGCAAGCTCTCCGTCTTTAAATGATACGGTAGAAACATGAACATACGGTGGATATTCAGGCTCTCCTACCATTGCAAGCTCATAAGACAGCGTAGAACCAGAACCGTCTGCACCTTCTTCTCTGCTTTCAACGATATAGTCTGCAATCATAGTATGACCATAAGGGTCTGACATCTTGATAGTTGCATCGGCATCACAGCCAGTCTTTTCTGCAAATTCGTCAAGTATGCTTTGACCAATGTCAACTTCTCCAGTAGTTGCATATACAACAGGCTTTCCTTCGAGGGAAATTGCACCATTGCGTTTTGTGATATAAGGCTCTGCCCATGATGCAGATTCTGCAGAACCATCTTCGGTATCTCCACCTATGCTTTTACTCATAGATGACAGTCCGTTTATGCGAACATATTCATTCGTTCCATTCGGGTCTAAAATTTCAATAGTCCAGTTTTTTATGTTGACAGGACATCCATATTTTCTACCTCTACTCATATATTTTCTCCTTTACTAACAATAATAAACTCTTAGGTTTATGCTGTACATTTCTCTGTTTTTGATATCTGCACCAATGCCTGCTGGACCATTCTCAACAACAATATTTACACTTGCTCTATCTCCTGCAAGAAATCCAATAAAATCATGCAAAGTTTCGGTAATTTTAACTGCTTTTTCAAATGATTCATCAGTTGAATTTCCTCTTACAATGAGCTGTATTCTTGCTCCTTGTGAACTTCCACTATATCCAGCATCTCTGCTTAAAACACCTATGGCTGCATCGGGCTTGTCTGGCAATTTGCCATAGTAAATATCTCCGTCTTGGTCTATATCTGGAAGTTGACCAAAGCCTTCAAACTCCAAATGTAAAGCAATATCTTCCAACAAATTTTCAGCCATCTACATACCTTCTTTGTATATTCTTTTGGTGATTTCTATCATTTCATTTTGAACGCTTGTATCGTTACAAGGGTCTTCAAGATATTTTGCTTTTCTTCCTCTTTGGTGCCTGTAACCTGTGTACTCATGTTGCCTGACTGCATAGGGCGTATCGTAGCTTACAACAGCTTGTGTGCCATCGGCATTAACACTTACAGCACAACTATCTTTTAAAGCTCCTGTATCTAACGGAACTTGTTGCTTGCTTATGGCTGCAAGGTGGTCGCAAGCAGACCATGTAGCTTTTCTTGAACAATCAGCACTTACTTTTCTTATAAGCTTTTTATCAAGCTTGACTTTTACAGATTTCATTCCAAATACACTTCCAAATGACTTCTTCCAAAGCCTATCATTTCATCGCAGCGTTTAACTTCATATTTTCTTCCGTTGCTATATACTACACTCTTTGGAGGAATGACTTCTGCTTGGCTTACAAACATGATTGCATTAGCAACAACAACTTCAACATCTCCGTTGCTTGTAATCGCTTTTATAAGTTTCTTACCAGTATCTATTCGGCACTTTACATCATAAGAATCGCCATGAATGGTACTACCAGCTCCATCTTTTATAAAAGGTACAACAGTTGCTTTTTGGGTCAACAGAAAATCAATCATTACTGCACTCCTCTATACAGCAATCCAGCATTAAATAATATGGCATAAGCAACAGGGCTTATGTTCTTTTTATTAAGCAAAGTTCCTTGATCCTGATTAAAACTCATGGCAAAATTGCCTATTTTAAAGCTGTCAACATTTGGAGGAATATCCTTGCCACTAAAGCTTTCTTTGAGTTGCTTCTCATATACAATTTGCTTTGCTGCTGCTTTTCTTACTGCTTCTTTTTCAAGCTCTGTTCTTGCTACATTAGGAACAATAAAAGCGTTGATTCTTACGAGCATATCTTCCAATTCTTCTATGTTGTCGAGTTCAATTATGTTACTCACGCTTTCATCTCCTTTAAAAAATTAAGGTATGCAGATATTACTCTGCATACCTTTGTTGATTAGGCTGCTGTGGCTTTATAAACTACAGTAATTACCAACTCTGTGGGCGATACCCTGTCAATTTCTACTGACTGTGCTTTACCAGTCGGAGTTGTCTTGGGTAAGCCTGTTACACCAGCATCTTCAAGCTGTAAATCAAACACATAACCAGAGGTTGCTGTGTAGGTTACTACTGCTGTGTATTCAGTTTCAGCTGCAAATGCTGCATCGGCAGGTGACCATTCAATAGCACCAGTATAGCCTGTTCCAGCAGTTATAGTTGCTTGAGGTGTAGCACCCTTTGCAGGAGCTGTTACGCTATAAGCAAGTGTTTGAATTTCTGTAACATTTTCTGCTGTTAATACAGAGAAGGGATATCTGCTTGCTGCATTAGGATTAACTGCATTTACAGGATTAGGCAATGCCCAGCCTATACGCATAACTGCACGCAAAGCAACCATATCTTGTTGCATTAAGTTGTAAATTACGTTTCCACGATTGTCTGTAATTACACCTTCTGTGAACAACTTGAATGTAATATCTTTCCTCAAAGCATATACAGCTTTCTTGAAGTTACCAGAAATAACAAGAGGGTCATCAATATTCATTGCACCATTTTCGGGGAATGTTATAGGTGTTCCGTCTAATTCGTACACCATAGAACCAGCTGCACCAGTACTATAAGCTGTTCTGAATATAGGCTGTCCGTTCAAGTCAACTACGCCACGAAGCCTTGCTTTGAAGCCATGTTGAGCGATAGCACCATTTACTGCATAACCATCAGATTCAACCTTGTCAAGTAAACCGTGAACACCACAAATATCTTGATACAAGTCGGTCGTTAAGTTTACATCATGGGAAGCATCAACTGCAGCTTGAACAATACCTTTAGGCCAAGATTCAGGTGCATTTTCACCATGCAATACAGCTCTATCAAAGGCTCTACCAAATGCTTCTACAAGTGGACCTCTGATAGCTCCCCAAATATCATAATCACTATCTTCCAAAACTGCTTCGGAAATAGGTACAACTGCTGCAAGTTCTTCTGCAACAATGTAAACATTATCCCATTCAGCTTTGGTTGTTTGCTTATAGCCTGTATCACCATCAACAAAATAAGTGTGAGGTAATACGGACATTACAGGAATTTTGCCTTGCTTTTTAGTCAAGTTAGGCAATCTTGTCATCAAGGGCATTACAACAGAACTACCACCCATACCACTTATAACTTCATCGTATAATTGGTCGCTTTGCAATGCTTGTACATTTAATCTTGAAATAATATCGTTATAACCCATTTTAATTCTCCTTTAATATTTAATATTATTTGCCTGCAGCTCCTCTTATAGCTGCGTTTATGGCATCATTAGGACTTGGTTTTTCTGCAGGTGGAGTGGTTGAACCACCAAAGCCACCTTTGCTTGAATTTTCTTCAATAAATAAGTAGGGTCTTGCAGTTTTCATAGCTTCAAGTTGCTCTTTAAGTCCTACTATGCTTCCGTTTTCACCTTGTGCAATTGTTTTCATATCCAATAAGGGCATGATTACATCAGGGTCATGTACTTTATAGCCACGAATAGAATCTTTAACAGCAATGTTGAATGCTTGTTGTTTCATTTCTGCATCTTTTTCTGTGAGTTGAGTCTGCAACTTTTGTATCTCTGCTTGCAATTGTTGATTGCCTGCAGCAGAAGCTTTAACAGCTTCAAGTTGAGTTTGCAGCTCTGTAAGTTGAGCTTTGTAAGTTTTGACATCGTTGTTTACGCTGTCAAACTTGTCTTTCGGAATGTAACTTCCGTTTGCTATGTTGGCCAACTTAATATTGGCATTGTCTTTTAGTTTTTCGGCTACTTGATTGTAGATATCATCACCAAGTATCTCCTTTAAAAATTCCATAATTTTCCTTTCTCTGCTTAGGTTTTTTGACAGGTTACCCACCTGCATAGCAGTCTGCAATATGCTGTGCAGTCCAGCAAAATTTTTTATATGAAAAAAGCAGCATTTAGCTGCCTTTATCAACTAATTATGTTTATCATTCCAATTTCATTAAGCTTTTCATTTAGCTGTAACATGAACAGCTTAATTTCTTTTTCAAGTTCTTGCTTGTTGGCGTTAGCTTGTTCTTTGTTGACAATATCAAGTGTAATGCCAACAGTTCTGTCGTTGTAATTAACAGACATAACAGCGATGGTCAAGGGATTGCCGTTTTCATCCTTGATTTCAAAAGTCTTGTACATACTTTTGCTTAATTGAGTAACTATCATTTCTTTGCAGTTCCTTTCTTTGTCGCTGTTTTTTCAGGTTCTTCTTCTTTTCCATCCATTTCTTCATAATAATTACTTAAGGCGTTTTTGACTGCTGTTTGGTATGCATCTTCAAGTGCTGTTGGGTATGTATCTTCAACTACTCCAGACACTTGTTTTTTTGGTTCTTCTGCTTCTTGAATGAGTTTCTTTATCGCTGCAAAGCTATCTTCAACAAGTTTTGCATTCATCATGAGCTTTACTTGCTCCCTGAAACCTTGACTTTGGCAAACTCTCATAATTACATCTGCGTACTTAATATCCTCAAAAAAATTAAGTACAGTTTTTAAGTCATCAACTTTTACGCTTACTGTTTTTTCCATTTTATTGCTCCTTTTCTGCATAATAAAAGCCCACTTTCGTGAGCTTAGTGGCTTTATTTGGTTTTTCTATTACGATTTCTGTACTTCTTAGCACCTGCACTTAAATTTTGAGTTCCACCTTCTCTGTAATACTTTCTTGGTGCATTTCTTCCAATCAAGTTCT
>JAAYWS010000070.1 GCA_012516575.1 Actinomycetaceae bacterium | reverse complement strand
GTCACCCGCAATATTTTGTCCACTAAATCTAATAAACCGCGAAATACCAGCACCAGAAAGAGCAGGAAGCTTCAAAAAACAATTACCCGCTTATCTGTGAAGAGCCCAATAACTTCGCCAGTTCAGTCAACACTTCGGAAGCACCGGCGTCGGACCGGTAATCTGCTAAATCATCTAAGGCCGTCGGCCCGCGATTAATAATAATCAGCGTTGCACCGCGCGCCCATGCCTGCCGGGTTACCCATGCGCCTGTGCTGACCAGTAACGACGAGCCCACTACTAAGCCCACTTCGGCTTGCCCGGCGGCGTTCATCGCATCGTTCATGCACGGCGGTAAAGACTCACCAAACATGACCACGTCTGGTTTCATAATCCCACCGCACTGCTCGCACGGAGCCGGTTGAAAAGTCGACGCCGCGGCAGCCTCCCGATCAACGGTGGCTAAAATTGCGACGTCGTGGTCATGCTGGGGCCATCCCGGGTTTAACTTGTCGAGTTGACGGCCGTATGCTTCGCGCGAAATTGCCTGCCCGCATTGCACACAGCGCGCTAACCGGAAAGAACCATGCAATTCCCACACTTTCCGCGAGCCTGCGGTGACATGGAGACCATCAATATTCTGGGTAGCGATCCCGGTAACCAGCCCGGCGTCTTCTAACTTCACGAGTGCCCGATGTCCGGGAGAAGGCTTGATTTGCTCAAATTGCCGCCATGTCTCGTGGTTGCGCTGCCACACCCAGCGTTGCCACATCTCATCTGACATGAACATGTCGAAGTCTACCGTGGGGATTTCGCTACCTCCGGTACCCCGATAATCTGGCAGGCCAGAATCAGTAGAAATGCCTGCACCCGTGATCGCCAGCGTTTTCTTTCCACGCATCAACTCGGCAATTTCTTGCGCCGCTACAACCGGATCTGACTCAATCATCTTCGCTCCTTTGCCGCCGTCGTCGTTATAATTTTACTGGTAATAAAAGTGAAGGGCCTAAGGACTTAACACGAACCGAAAAACAGTGAGACAATAGAAGAGTTCAATTCCACAACGAAGGAGCTATTAAGTGGCAATCGCAACCCCAGAACAGTATGCCGAGATGCTTGATCGTGCCAAGGAAGGCAAGTTTGCATACCCGGCAATTAACGTAACATCCTCGCAGACGCTGACCGCTGCAATCCGCGGCTTCGCTGAGGCTGAGTCGGATGGCATCCTCCAGGTTTCCGTTGGTGGCGCCGCTTACTGGTCCGGCTCGACCGTTAACGATCGTGTTGCCGGTTCGCTCGCTATGGCGGCATACGCCCGCGAGATCGCCAAGGGCTATGGCGTTACCGTCGCCTTGCACACTGACCACTGCGCGAAGGAATACCTTGATCCGTGGATCAAGCCGATCATGATGCGTTCGATTGAAGAAGTGAAGGCTGGCCGTGAGCCGTTCTTCCAGTCTCATATGTGGGACGGTTCGGCTGTTTCGCTGAAGGAAAACCTCGAAATTGCGCGCGAAATGCTCGACCTGTCGAACCAGGCAAAGACGATTCTCGAAGTTGAGATCGGCGTTGTCGGTGGTGAAGAAGACGGCGTCGTCGCAGAAATCAATGAGAAGCTCTACACCACTGTTGAAGACGGTATGGCAACCGCTGAGGCTCTTGGTCTTGGCGAGAACGGCCGCTACATGACGGCGCTGACCTTCGGCAACGTCCATGGCGTGTACAAGCCGGGTGCGGTGAAGCTTCGTCCGGAACTGCTCGGCGAGATTCAGGAAGCTGTTGGTAAGAAGTACGGTAAGGAACTGCCATTCGACCTCGTCTTCCACGGCGGCTCGGGCTCTTCAGAAGAGGAGATCGCAACCGCTGTTCGCCACGGTGTTATCAAGATGAACGTTGACACTGACACCCAGTACGCCTTCACCCGTCCGATCGCTGACTGGATGCTGAAGAACTACGACGAAGTCATCAAGGTTGACGGCGAAGTTGGCAACAAGTCCAAGTACGATCCGCGCTCGTGGGGCAAGGTAGCAGAAGCTTCCATGGCCGCACGTGTTGTTGAAGCTGCACAGCAGCTCGGCTCGGCTGGCAAGAAGATGTAATTTAATTACACAAAAAATGGGGGCGTTGCGATCGCAACGCCCCCATTTTGTATTATTTGGATGCTTGGCTGCCGGTTTGCTTGCGGGAAAGCAGTGTTAACCTTGGTAAACTGGCGCATCTGAGCTGGCTCATGTTCTGCTGTCAGGTGCGGCCACAGCCAGTACATTTTGCACCCCGCGCTCATGTTTTGCACCTTAAATTCAGGCTTTGCGTCCAGAAATAAGCTCAGAATCCACTTCTAGCTCTCCAAAGTCCGTTTTCAGCTCTCCAAATTAGGGAAAATCGAACTATCCGAAGATAGTCTG
>JAAYWS010000069.1 GCA_012516575.1 Actinomycetaceae bacterium | reverse complement strand
TAGAGCAATTTGAAATTAGGGAAAATCGAACTATCCGAAGATAGTCTGCGGATAGTTCGATTTTCCCTAATTTGGGGAGCTGGAAGCAAACTTTGAGAGGCTGGAAGTGGGCGTTAGGGAACTATGAGTGGAACCCTGGGCTCATTTCTGCTCGCAACCTGAATTCTAGAGGTGAAGAGCACACAAAGAACCCAGCTTTGGGCGCGCGAAAGTAACGTACGCACCGATGCGAGGTGGTCGCCAAGATCATCGGTGGCGCGCAGAATAATCGTTATTAAGCCAGAGTTCCGGAAAGAAGTTCTTCGCCGGCGCGCCGGAAATCTTCCGAGGTACGTGTCATTGCGGTGTCGCGAAGGGTGACGTGTGTGGCGAGCGGATGCCCATCGTCGTCAATCCAAGCTTGGGTGACGATTGACAATAGGTGCGTGAAACGGGCGGATTGCCGGATAACATCCACGAAATCGCCGTCGAAATCGCCGTCGAACACCTCATCCCACATGCTTTTCAAAATCGCAGGCGTGACCACGAGGGCGACTTGGTCGGCGTTCTTTTCGCCGTAGATAATCTTGGCCGCGGTGTAACGCTGAGCGACCTCCTCCGGGTAGCGTCGGATCCACTCGGAAAGCAGATAGCCGCGCCACAACACACCCGGGAGGGAATTCTCCGGGGCGTCCACCCAAGTTTCCGCGATTCCGTCAATGCCTTCATCCTCGATCACTTCGAGGATGCGCTCCTTGGTAGCTGCCTCATAGCGTTGCCGACCAAGCGGAACGAGCGCGGAGGCGGTGGCATGAGCAAGCTCCATCCGGGCTTCCGTACCAGCATCCCCTTCGATCAGCTCCACCTGCTCCGGGGTAAGTTGTGCGGGTCGACGATACTTTGCTGCCATAATTGCCTCCTTCGGTTGTGCGTATGGTCTCTTCGTCTATTGTCTCGCAAATCACAGTAGGTTGGGCGGGCTTTGCGTACGCGGCTAAATGGTGTTTGTGGGTGTGACGTGGCGTATTCATCACTAGGCGGCATTGTTCAAAAACAGTGAAGCGTTGTAGAATCCTTAAGGTCGCAAAAAGCGATGTGCTGTGTTCACAGTCGCGGTTGCCAAAATCAACCCAAGGGTTCCACGTCTCGGCCCACCCGGCTAGGACTGTTGAACTGCGTGAACACAAGCGCGGGCCTCTAGCTCAACTGGTTAGAGCAGCGGACTTTTAATCCGTTGGTTGTGGGTTCGAGTCCCACGGGGCCTACTTGGCATAACCCTGATATCTAGCGGAAAACTAGACGTCAGGGTTTTGTTTTGCGCTGGTTTTGCGCTGAAGTGAGTTCCCCGGATAGTTTGCGAGCGCCACCGCGATCGTGATTAACACAAGACCACCGAGCTCCCCCGGTGTTGGGATTTGCTTAAGGAAAATAATGCCGACCAGCAGGGAAGCCGCTGGAAGCAACGAGTTCAGCAACGCGAAAGTGCCGGCATTAATCCGTTTCATAATCACCATGTCGCCCACATAAGGCGTTACCGACGATAGCAAGCCCACCAGCACCACGAGCCCAAGTATTTTCGCGTCACCAAAAATAACTGGAAGATCCGGTAGCACCACGGGCAGATACACCAGCGAACCAATAAACATGCCGATGGCCAACGAATCAAAACCATTAGCTTCGACCGTCAACCTGCGACCCATATACATATAGGTCGCCCAAAACAGCCCGGCAAGAATCGCTAACACAATCCCTGCTGCCACCCCGGGTGCGTTCAAATCCACGCCAACCCAGGAGATCATGAAAATCCCCGATACGGCAAACACCACTGCAAGACGCACCCGCCAGCCACGCCCAGCGACCAGCGCCAGAATAACCGGGCCAATAAACTCCAGTGCCACCGTCGTTCCCAATGGGATCCGTGCGATCGCCAAATAGAAAATAAGATTCGTCGACACCAGCGCCACGCCTAAAATCGCTGGCCCAATCAGTGCCCGACGCCCGGCAGCACTGCGCACATCTATCTTTGGACGACGCCACGCCAGCAGCATCAGCGACCCGGAAAACGCGCGCCCCCAGCCCACGGCTAGCACTGAAGCCACCGCAAATAAATGCACGGCAATCGACGCACCATAGTATTGGATAAAGGCGGTGACCAGCAGAATAACTGGTGCCCACGCCCATGTCTCTTGCGCGGTGTCCCTCGACGTCGTCATTATCCTTCTCAGTTCTTAAGTCGGCGTGACCATCCGTCACAGCCACATAATCAGATATGAAATATTGCCACTACAACTGCCAATACTGGCATTGACAAGATTACGGTAAGCAATATCGTATCGCGGCACAGGTCCACGCCCACCCCGTATCGGTGCGCATAGTTGAACACATTATTGGCGGTCGGGATGGTCGACAACGTCATCACGGTCAGCAGGTCTACCCCGCTCAACTTGAAGGCCATCGCCAACCCGAAAGTAACAAGGGGAACGAGGAACACTTGAAAGACGACGGCGGTGACTAACGGGAGCACCGCCCGGTTGACGCGGGGCAACGTCACGCTCGACAAGGACATTCCAATCGCCATCATCGAAATCGGCACTGCCACATCAGCTAAGGCATCTACCGGCGTCATCACAAAACTCGGAAATTGAATACCCGTCAGCGCCACAACCAGGCCGGAAACCACCGAGACCACCGGAGGCTGACTCACCGCGTGGAACAAGTCGCGCCACATGCCCTGCCCCGACTGCCCGGTCTGCCTCGATAACGCCATAAAAGACAGCGGCGTCACCACGCATAATTGGACCAAAATAATCGGTGCCGCCGGGGAAACATCGCCTACCACGGCCAGTAAATAGGCCGCCCCAATATTGCCCGCATTCGTGTAGCTCGCACTGAGCGCCCCGATCGTTTGTTCGCCGTCTTTTAACCGGAAAACGTGGACTGCCAGCACGTAGTAAGCGCCGAACACAATAAACAGCGGCAATACGTTCACCACAGCCACCCGCGACACCATTGCCGCCGGGTCCGCACGCGAAACCGAGGCGAAAATCAACGCGGGGATGAGCGCATAAAAAGCCAGTTTAGCTAGCGAGCGGTCCGCCGTCGCCGGGAAAACCCGGGCTCGGACTAGCGCCACGCCAATGGCCATAAAAACCACTAGCGTCCACAGACTGACAAAAACTTCACTCATGCGCTGGCGTCATCCGGGGTGAAACTAAGCGCCACCGAATTCATGCAATAGCGCAGGCCAGTTGGGGTGTGCGGAGCATCTGGAAATACGTGTCCCAAATGCGAATCGCACGTGGCACACCGCACCTCAACCCGGCGGTGACCGAGAGTATCGTCGTCGTGATAGGTCACGGCGTCCTTCTCATTCGGATCAAAAAACGACGGCCAGCCACAGTGCGAATCAAACTTCGCCGCCGAGGTGAACAGCGGCGCATCGCACGCCCGGCAACGATACACACCGCGCCGATCTTCGTGCAGTAGCGCGCCGCTCCCCGGCCGTTCCGTGCCAGCTTGGCGCAACACGAAAAACTCCATGTCGTTAAGCAAGGACCGCCATTCAGCGTCGGTTTTCCGGATCGGAGTACTCACTTTTTGCCCTTCGGCGGGATTATTTTCGCTGGTTCTTGGCCTGAGGCGGAGCTTGGCGCGGACGGGCGCACAGGATTATTACGACGACGGATTCGGCTGGATCGCGGTGTGTCGCCTCCGGTAGAACCACTGCTCGCCGCTGGGCTGTCTTGGGCAACGGTGCCGTCTTTCGTAACCGGGCCGTCCTGCGTCGCTCCACCGTCCGGCGTCGTTCCATATCCTGCGAGCTTGTCCATATCAATTTTGACTTGACTGCCCGAGATTGGATCCATTGCGATCGTCACGTTCGGGTCGCGCTCGCTAATCGGGGTGCGCGCGATTTCCTCCAACTCCCCCGGCGCGATAACGGTAGTACGTTCAGCGGTATCTTCATCCGGTAAGGCTTGCTCCTCCACTTTTGCTGCCGGTTCGAAAGCCGGCGGAAGGGCCTCTAACCGCGCATCCACGAGGGCCGCAGTCAACGCGTTTTCTTCGGCAATACTCGTTGGTTCGCACATAATACGCCGGTAGCGTGGGATAGCCTGCGGGGCTTCCTTTTGAATCCATTCGACCATTTCTTCACGCAAGTGGTTGCGGAGCTGAATCAGCGTTCCCGAATCCTTCGCGGAGACCACTGCGCGCAGCAAAATCGTTCCGTTGATTGCCTCCCACACCTGCAGTTCGCCTTTTTCGCCGTCCCACAGATCAGTTTTGCCCAACAGATAGTTGAACTGTCGGCGAGCATCCTTAATCGGAATTGCCCAATCTACCGTCCATTCCACTGTGCCGGTCATTTCAGTTTCGCGGCGGGTCCAGTTCTCGAAAGGCTCTTGGGTGAGCTTGGTTGATGGAACGATGATCCGGCTTCCGTCCCACACTTCAAGAACAACGTAGGTGAGCGTGATTTCTTCGATCTTGGAAACTTTTTGCTCATAAAAAACAGTGTCGCCAACGCGGATGGAATCCGAGAACGCCAGCTGAAGTCCCGCAAAAACGTTGCCGAGTGTGGATTGGGCGGCTAAACCGGCGATCACCGAAATCAGACCGGCGGAGGCGAAAATCGACGCGCCCGTAGTGCGTGCGGCTGGGAAAGTCAGCATCACTGCGGCAGCCGCCAGAATCCAGATAACGACGCTGGTCATCCGCTGAATAATCTGGGTTTGGGTCTTAATACGCGCGGCGCGTTCGGCCGAGACTTCTTCAACCGTGTCATAAATCGCTTGGAAAATGCCTTGCGAAATGCGGACCAGTAGCCAGCCAGAAAGCACGATCACGGCAACAAGGAAGACATGACTTAATGTGTCCAACCACTTTGGAGCAACGGTCGGATCAACATTTGCTTTCGCCTGTGAAAATCCGATCCATGCGCCGAGCGTCAGTGCAAGAAATCCGAACGGCCGGATCATCTTCTTGTGGGCCTGTTGATAAACCGGGTACCGTCTGCCAAATGCTCGACTGACGGTGACGATTACTGTGCCAATCACGATGGCGATGACGACGCCAATTGCGGTGCCGAGCAGTAGTTGGATCGCATTAAAAGTCACTTCGACGACGTCTTCAACCGGTGCCGGCACGTCTGGGGCCGTGGTGGCTGCCGGGGTTACGGCGGCGGGCGCTGTGGTGGTTGCCGGGGTTGTGGCGGCGACCGGCGTCGTGACCAGTGCCTCTGGCAGATCGCGCGTAAAACCGGGCGCGGTTACGCTCATACCAGCACCACCCAAGCCAAAAATATGCGAAAAACTCATACTGTTAGGCTATCGAGTTTTTCCCAGTATCCCTAGGTTTAATTGCTCAAAGCGCAGAATAACTCGGGGCTTTTAGACGTGAGCCGGTCCACACAGTCAAAATTTTGCATTATGGAGTGAACCTTGGCTATGCTTAACAGGTCCCAAACGGAAACGTTTGGAACAGACCTTCGGGTTTGCCCCCATCGTCTAGCGGCCTAGGATCCCGCCCTTTCACGGCGGTGACACCGGTTCGAATCCGGTTGGGGGTACAGACTTCTACAGAAGTCAGGTATCATAAGATACCTACCAGGCCCTGTAGCGCAGTTGGTTAGCGCGCCGCCCTGTCACGGCGGAGGTCGCGGGTTCAAGTCCCGTCAGGGTCGCTCGAAAGATCGCCCGGGAAACCGGGTGTTTTCTTTCTGGCTCTGTAGCTCAGTTGGTAGAGCGTTCGACTGAAAATCGAAAGGTCACCGGATCGACGCCGGTCGGAGCCACACAGATAACCGCGTGAAATCGCCAAAAGCGAGAAGCGCGGTTATTTTTGTTTTTGCTGGTACCCCGTTGGTGCCCCCATCAGCAGGTTATGGCACCCCTGTCAATAGCCTATGGCACCCCGACAGCAACTTATGGCCTGGGATTCTCCGTGGTTTGTTGACACTCAGTTTGGTGGGACTGTCTCGTGTGGCCTGGACTGGACAGTTCGGTAAGTCTTCGCTAGCTTGGTTAGTCTTTTGTTAACCATGGTGGACTGGTACATGTTTTGCCGCTAAGTACGGCTACAGATAGTGCATTTTGCGTCCCGCGCTTAGGTTACGCATCTCAAATTCAGGTTTTAGGAGCAGAAATGAGCCCAGTACCCCACTTTCAGCTCCCCAAATTAGGGAATATCGAACTATCCGCAGACTATCTTCGGATAGTTCGATATTCCCTAATTTGGAAAAC
>JAAYWS010000068.1 GCA_012516575.1 Actinomycetaceae bacterium | reverse complement strand
TATTAGAGAACGACGCGTATGCCCAAGCGAGTCAAAAGCACCGGCTTTAATAAGTGCTTCAATAGAGCGCTTATTAAGCACCGACGCTGGGACTTTGTCTAAGAAATCTTGGAAAGAAGCAAACGCTCCTTTTTTCGTACGGGCTTCAATAATCCCAGCCACTACCTGCGAGCCCACATTGCGTACCGACCCCAAACCCACTCGGATTTCTTCGCCAAACGCGGCGTAGTCACCCATAGATTCGTTCACATCCGGAACGTTTACCCGAATACCCATGTGACGACAATCAGCAAGATAAAGGGCGACCTTCTTCTTATCGTTCTGATTCGAGGTTAATAACGCAGCCATGAATTCAGACGGATAGTGGGCTTTTAAGAAAGCTGTTTGGTAAGCGACCAGAGCATAGGCTTCTGAATGCGACTTGTTAAACGCGTAGGAAGCAAACGGAACAAGTATGTCCCATAAGGTTTGGATCGACTCATCAGAATAATCTCTTGCTCGCATTCCCTCACGGAACCCAGCAAACTGTTCTTGGAGAACGCCCTTGTCTTTCTTTCCCATCGCTTTGCGGAGAATATCTGCTTGCCCCAGCGTAAACCCTGCCAGTTTCTGCGCGATACGCATAACTTGCTCTTGGAAGACAATCAACCCATGTGTGCCACCTAGAATCTCCGCTAATTCTTCTTCCAATTCTGGGTGAATCGGCGTCTTCGGCTGTAAACCGTTCTTCCGTAAAGCGTAATTAGTATGCGAATTCGCGCCCATAGGGCCCGGCCGATAAAGCGCTAAAACGGCAGAAATATCATCGAAACTATCGGGTTTCATCTGCTTAAGCAAAGTCCGCATGCCCGAAGAATCCAATTGGAAAATACCGAGGGTTTCCGCCCGTTGCAATAGTTCATACGTTTGCTGATTATCAAGCGGCATATTGTCAACATCGGGCACTTCTTTGCCATTGATCCGAATGTTTTCCAGCGCGCCTTCAATAATCGTCAAATTAGACAACCCCAGGAAGTCCATTTTGATCAACCCGAGTTCTTCACATTGCGGATATTCGAACTGGGTAATGATTGCGCCATCCTGTAGACGCTTCATCAGCGGAATAACATCCATCAAGGGCACCGAGGACATAATCACCGCACATGCATGGACGCCGGTTTGCCGCATCATGCCTTCAAGGCCAACTGCCACATCGTAAACACGTTGACCTTGCGGAATCTCTTGGATAAGCTCGCGGAACTCTCCCGCTTCGTTATAACGCTCAGCGGTTTCGTCAAAGATGTCCCTGATCTTAATTGGCTTTCCTTGAACATCTGGCGGTAGTGCCTTTGTTAGCTGGTCACCGACTTGGAAAGGAAAGCCCAGTACCCGTGCCGAATCTTTAAGCGCCTGCTTGGTTTTAATCCGTCCATAGGTGACAACCTGAGCCACCTTATCTTTGCCGTATTTTTCTTCCACGTAGGCGATGACTTCATCACGACGCCGATCGTCAAAGTCAATATCAAGATCGGGCAAAGAGATACGTTCTGGGTTGAGAAAACGTTCGAAAAGCAAGTCGTGCTTGATCGGATCAAGTTGGGTGATTTCCAATGCGTAAGCCACCATGGACCCGGCGCCCGATCCACGCCCTGGCCCCACCCGAATACCTTGTTTCCGCGCCCACTTAATGTAGTCCGACACCACGAGGAAGTACCCCGGAAAGCCCATCGAGGTAATAACGCCAACCTCATAATCTGCACGCTTGCGCACGTGATCCGGAATCGAACCGTTATAGCGTTTACGCAACCCATTTTCGACCTCACGAATAAACCATGAAGTTTCATCTTCCCCTGCAGGCACTGGGAAAGCCGGCATGTAATTCGCACCATCAGCAGTGGTCTTAAAAGACACATTGCATCGCTCTGCCACGACCAGCGTGTTTTCGCAGGCTTCTGGAATATCCCTAAAAAGCTCCCACATTTCATGTGATGGCCTCAGGTAGTACGTATCGCCATCGAATTTGAAACGATCCGGGTCCATAAGGGTGGTACCCGAGTTGATACACAACATCGCGTCTTGAATATCGCGATCTTCCTTCGTCACATAATGTGAATCGTTCGATGCAAGCAAAGGAGCATCAAGAAGCTTGGCAATTTCGAGGATCTCTTGCCGGACTCGGCGTTCAATTTCGATGCCATGATCCATGATTTCCACATAGAAATTATCTTTGCCGAAAATATCGCGTAATTCACCGGCAGCTTTTACTGCCTCATCCCACTGGCCTAGACGCAAACGTGTTTGGACTTCACCGGAAGGGCATCCCGTCGTCCCAATCAGGCCTTCATGGTAAGTCTCTAAAAGATCCCGGTCCATCCGCGGCCACTTGCCCATCTGCCCTTCGAGCGAAGACAGCGAATTCATCCGGAATAAATTATGCATTCCAGTATTGTTTTCAGCTAGCAAAGTTAAATGGGTGTACGCACCACGAGCGGAGACATCATCTGCGCGTTGAGCTTCAGTACCCCACAGCTGCCGTGTCTGGTCAAAACGGGACGTCCCCGGCGTCATATAGGCTTCCAAGCCAATAATCGGTTTAATTCCGACCTTATTGGCAGCCTTATACATTTCGTAAGCGCCATACAGGTAACCATGATCAGTAATCGCCACGGCCGGTTGGCCCTGCGCCTTTGCTTGGGCAACCACATGCGAAATCTTTGCGGCGCCGTCGAGTACCGAAAAGTCAGTATGCACATGAAGGTGAGCGAAATTCTTAGTCATGATTAAATCCTAATTCCCGCCTCGGACAGTATTTCTCACAGTACCCCGGAACGCATGGCGTTCAAAGCGTTCAGTAAATCCGGCGGATATTCGGAGTTAACCTCCATATACTGCCCTGTACGAGGATGGTTGAAGCCTAAACGCACCGCGTGTAGCCACTGCCGTTCTAAGCCTAGTGTGGCCGCTAACTGAGGATCGGCACCATACATTTCATCGCCGACACACGGATGCTTAATCGCACTCATATGCACTCGAATCTGATGGGTGCGTCCGGTTTCAAGATTCACCTCAACCAGCGTTGCCCCGGCCATCGCTTCCAGAGTGTCGTAATGCGTGATGGCATGCTTACCATCGGCACGCACTCCCATCTTCCACTGGTGTCGAAAGTCGCGCCCGATCGGAGCTTCAATAGTGCCGCTGAGCGGGTCGGGATGACCTTGGACTAGGGCGTGGTATATCTTCGTCACTTCTCGGTCACGGAAGGCCCTTTTAAGCATCGTATAAGCCAGCTCGGACTTCGCAACTGCCATTGCTCCAGTGGTTCCTACATCAAGCCGGTGAACGATACCCATTCGCTCTTGTGGACCCGACGTCGTCAACCGTACTCCCGACGCTAACAATGCGCCCAACACGTTAGGACCTTCGAAATTTTGGGAGGCATGGGCAGCGACCCCTGCCGGTTTGTCGACGACGATAATATCTTCGTCTTCGTACAGCACTCCCATATTTTCTACCGGGGTGAGTTCTGGTTCGGTCGACGGCGCAGGAGGCAGTTCCACGCTCAGGATATTGTCAACGGCTACCCGATCTGATTTTCCGGGCACTTGGCCGTCAAGTAATACTTTGCCCTGTGCGATCAAGTCGGCGACTTTGGAGCGCGATAATCCAGTCATCGTCGCCACCGCAACATCAACTCGTTGCCCAGCAAGTCCGTTAGGAACCGGATAATAGTTACTCATCGTTCCCCTCCACAGCCTCGCTTTCGACTAAGTCTTCGTCGCTGTCTTCCTCGTCATCAACGTCTTTGTGCCCTCTTTTAATAAGGACATAGTCGACCAATACAAAGGCGGCTAAACCGCCAACAAGCGCAATATCAGCCACATTGCCGATAAACCAATCGGCATATTTAATAAAATCGACTACGTGCCCGTTGGGGAACCCCGGCTCTCGGAACAATCGGTCAATCAAGTTTCCGACCGCGCCGCCCCATACCACGCCCAGTGTCATAAGCGCGCCGGGTGAAGACACCCGCCGCATATAAATGGGTACGCCAATGCTAAATACGGCTGCAAACAGCGTGAAAAACCACGTGAAAGAATCACCGAAAGAAAAAGAAGCACCCGCATTAAAGGTCAGCTTCAGGCCCAACCATGGGCCAATCAAATCTATGGTTCGGCCATCATTTAACGCATTAAGCGCCCAGATTTTCGTGGCTTGATCAATCGCTACAACTATCGCGCCAAGAAGTAACGCAACATAGTAAAAACGAGGATTTTTCAGCACTCGTTAACCCTATAACAAAAGCAAAGGAGGGCGCATGACGCGCCCTCCATGCACTGAGATTGTTTTACTGCTGGTTCGAATCGACGTTATGCAACAGCGACTCGAGGTAGCTCTTGAGGCGAGTACGGTAATCGCGCTCGAAGTCACGCAGTTCAGCGATCTTACGCTCGATCAGCGAGCGCTCTTCTTCCAGCTTGGTCAGCGTACGGTTGTGAATATCTTCAGCCTCGGTGATGATCCGGGTCTTCTCCGCCTGTGCATCAGAAATCAGGCGCTCCGACTCAGCCTTACCGTCAGCGACGTACTTATCATGGAGCTGCTTAGCCATCGTCAGAACCGACGTAGCCTGTGCGGCTTCATCGTCTACCTGACCGTAGGAAGCGGTCGACGATGCTTCGTACGGCGAGGCCTGGTCAGCCTGTGGCTGAGCATAACCTGCAGCATTTTCGAGTTCAGTGACTCGAGCCTGGGCCCGAGCAAGCTGGTCGGCAAGTTCTGCCTTCTCCCGCGTCAATGTCGCGATAGTTTCGGCTACCTCGTCAAGAAAGAAATCGACCTCGTCCTGGTCGTAACCCTGATCGACGCTTGCCGGCTCCTTGAATTGAATGTTTACAACATCGTGTTCGGTCAGCTGAGCCATCCGTTGTCACCTCGTTATTACATTTATTGTGTGTGCCGATTTGGCACCTAACTCCACAGACTACTAAAGGTTTAGCCTTTTAGGGGCTTCCTAAGCAAATAATACCGTTCAATTTGTCACATAAAGCCCGTTTTCACTCTTAATAAATCATCATAAGCGCAATTCGTTGCAAAATCTGTACCGCAATGAACAATACGATGAATCCTAAATCGAGTGCAATCGACCCCATTTGAAGCGGCTTAATGTACCTGCCAATCAACCGTAACGGCGGATCGGTAAGCATATAGACAATATTGGCGAATACAACCCACAGACCTCGCGGCTGCCAGTCACGTGCAACGATCATAAGCAGATCAAAAACTACACGCCCGAGGAGCACGAAGATATAAAATGTACACGCCCAATAGAGCAGATAACCAAAACTTGCCATTGAACCCTAAAGGAACTTTATCGGGCCTTTATGGCCATATGATTCCAGTTCGATGGAACGAGGCGTAAGCAGGAATACGTCATCAGAGATCTGATTGAAGTAGCCCATCCCATACCCCAGTCCGAGGGCAAAATCGACAATCCGACGACGCTGATCATCCGGAGCATCCGAAAGATTCAAAATCACCGGCAAACCGTTACGGAATTCCTTAGCGAAATCTTCCACCGCATTGTAGTTATCAACCCATACGGTCACAATACGGGCTACTTCAGGCGTAGGAAGCGAACGTACCGGAGACACCGGCGACTCCGGAACCTCTTCCTCGTAGTATTCGTCTTCGTACTGGCCCTCGTCGTAGTCGAAATCTTCGTCGTACGGAGTTGCCTTCGCGGTAATGCGATCAAAAATTCCCATAATGAACTCTCTTGCTAAGCACTGCTTGCTTCAAAGCTAAATGTTTCGTCACCTAATTCCCACTATTTAGCTCGGTGTGTCTTGGCCAATAGGCGCACTATTCCAACGAATCGTCCACTGTGGCTACGTTCGTGGGTGGAACGGCGGAAAGAATAGTACCCAGTCGTCTCATAGGTGCAAATATCATCGTCAACCGCTGCTACCCCAAGCCCATCCAGTTGACTCAGTAACCCAGATCGAATATCTAAGCCGGGGGTACCGAAACGAGTCTGGCTCAACGCTTGCGGATGACGCATTCCCACATCTGCAGCTAACTCGGGGCTCACTTCATAGCAAGACCCGCATATCGATGGTCCGAGCACTGCCCGTAAATCTGTCACTGCACTACCGCGTGCAACAAGCTGCGCCACTGCCGCACCCGCAATATTCTTATCCATCCCCGCCCGACCCACATGAACTACGGCTCCGCGTTGGCCGGTGCGGTCGGCTATCAGCAACGGAATGCAGTCAGCAACCATCACTGCTGCTGCCAGCCCATCTCCGATCACTGGCCGTTCAATAATTATTCCGTCGGCTTGGCCTACATTGAGAAAGCCATTATCGTCTATTTGCGCGTGGCGAGCATCCGCAATATGGCTCCCGTGCACTTGGTCCATCCACACCACCGGCACGCCTAATTCTGTGGCTAATAATTGTCGGTTACGAGCTACGGTGGCCGGATCATCAGCGACATGGAAACCCAAGTTAAGGCCACCCCAATCGCCATCTGAAAATCCACCACTGCGACTGGTGAAACCCAGACTTATTGTTGGGTCAAGCCCGAGGTCAACCCAACGCACCAAAGGCTGATTCATCATCGCAGGTCTCCTGTCGATTGGCATGTAGGAAAAGTATCCCGGGCGCGCAGCGCCCGGGATACCGGTTGGAAGTCAGCGCAGTTACAACTGCTAGTAGGAGTTATTCTCGTTGAAAAGGAACGGTGGAATATCCAAATCTGGACGTTTCGCACCCTGTTCCTCTTCCAAAGTAGGTGGCACGACTTCCGCTGCCTGCGGAACTCCGGTAACCATTGGCCGAGCAACTTGCGGTTCAGGCATCTGCGGAACAACAGGCTGAGTAACTACCGGAGCCACCGGTTCAGCTGCTCTTGGCGTTGCAGGCGCTGGGGCAGTCTGAACTTGACCAGGTTGGCGTTGCTGTTCATACTGCTGGCTTTCTTGCAAGAGGTGATCCTGTGCCTCGTCAAAACCAGCGGCAATAACAGTAACCACAACTTCATCGCCCAGCGATTCGTCAATGGTCATACCAATAATAATGTTAGCGTTCGGATCAGCGGCTTCCTTCACAAGTTGTGATGCTTCCGCATACTCGTGCAAGCCGAAGTCCGTTGAACCGGTGAACGACAAGAGCACACCGTGTGCCCCGTCAATCCGAGCCTCCAGCAACGGCGAAGAGATCGCCAGTTCAGTTGCGCGGATCGCACGGTCTTCACCCGATGCGGTACCGATACCCATGAGCGCGGTACCAGCATCCTTCATAATCGCTTTTACGTCTGCGAAGTCAAGATTGACCACACCCGGCTTGGTAATCAGATCCGAAATTCCTTTAACGCCGGAGCGGAGTACTTCATCTGCCATCCGGTAGGCTTCAATCATCGAGATTGCTTCCTCAGAAATCTCAAGTAGCCGGTCATTAGGAATAACGATCAAAGTGTCTACTGAAGCGCGCAGTTCAGCGATTCCCGCATTGGCGTTATTTGTGCGCTGACGGCCTTCGAAAGTGAAAGGCCGGGTTACAACACCCACAGTCAAAGCACCCAGTTCCCGGGCTACTTTAGCAACGACCGGAGCAGCACCAGTTCCGGTACCGCCGCCTTCACCTGCGGTCACAAAAACCATATCGGCATCTTGCAGGGTTTCCCGAATAACATCAATGTTTTCTTCGGCCGCCCGGCGGCCGACCGTCGGATCAGCACCTGCGCCCAAGCCCTGAGACACATCACGGCCAATATCTAGCTTAGTTTCTGCTTCCGACTTTGCCAGCGACTGATTATCGGTATTAACTGCAATAAAATCAACGCCAGCCAAACCATCTTGAATCATACGGTCAACAGCGTTAACGCCACCACCGCCAACACCAACGACCTTAATATTTGCATTGTTATTCAGGGCGTACATATTTTTCCTTCCAAAAAACTTCAAGTACAACTTGAAGTTTTAAGCTTCCAACCTCGGGCATAAGTTAGAGTTATCCGCGTCAACTTACAACGATCTAACGGGTGTGTTGCCAAAGTTGCGGAAGAAATTAGCTGGTTACTGGAGATAGCGGAATCGATACGTCGTAATAGTAGGCACTGCGTTCAAGCAAAGTAGCTAAAACCTGCGCTTTCATCTCATTATCGTCAGCCACACCCCAGTTAACCGTCCGCCCCTCGGTTAACGTAAAAGTGATCATGCCGTTGTTCGCAATATCTACAGTAAGAACCGTAGCGCGAATATCGTCTCCTAGAAGATCGAGAATCTCGAAAATATCGCTTAAGATGGCTTCCCGATCAAGATTTTCGGGTAGCCCACCAATTCGGATTAAGCTCGAACGCATCTGGTCAGGAACATTCAATTCGGTTCCGTCTGCGGCCACTGCGACACATGTGCCAACTTCGCCTACACAGGCCCGCGGCTCATGAGCGGTAAGTTCAATTGACAACGACGACGGTAGCGAAAGCGAAATATCTGCGGACTTTACTTCTGGGACGGCGGCAATAATATCGGCCGCCAGTTCGCCTTTATCAATGAGTAACAGAGCTTGTCCGTCCCGCTGAATAACAACACCTTCTACCAAGACCGGATCAATAATCGAGTCTGCTTCCACCCCACGAATATCCGTTGCCGAATACTTGTAGATGAACAACGGGGAGAAAAACAATACCCATCCGATTCCAGCGAGCACCGCCAAGGTGCCCAGAAGCATGCCAATACGTTTCAGCGTGATCTTACGCGCTTCGCGTTTACGTTCCCGCCACCGGTCCGACATCCGCGCTACCTTACTAGGTTCGCTTTGTGTCGATTCCGCTACCTGTTCATCAGCAAAATCGTCCTCATCGGGGTATTGGGCACCATCTACGTATCCTGTGTCGTCTAAGTAATCCGCGTCGGCTGAGAACCCGGCGTCGTCAATATCGTCGTCGTAAAACCCCTCTTCAGCCGTGACCGGCTCGTCAGCGGTTTCAACAGAGTCTTGGGAAAAACGCGGAGGACGAATATTGGGATCCGGCACCGAATGCGAGCCTACTGGCCGAACCTCATCAGCGTAGGCCGCCTCCGCCATCAGATTATTGAGACGGCGTGGTTTAGGTGGGCGTAATGGTTCTCTCATCGCTTCGCGAGTTCTTCTAAGATTATTGGGGGCAGTTCGGTGACATCACCGGCGCCCATTGTCAGGATTAGATCACCGTCCGCGGCCTGGCCAGCAATCATACGTGCTGCGACCTCCATATCCGGTTCGAAAATGGCTTTTTCCGAATATGCCACGATAGCATCGCCCTCTAATCCGTCTTCGGGTACTTCACGTGCCGGGAAAACAGAGGTGACAATTACTGAATCCGCCGAATCTAAAGCGGTGGCAAATTCTCGCGCAAAATTCTGGGTTCGCGAGTACAGGTGGGGCTGGAATAGAACTCGCACCGCGCCTTTCGTTTCTTTACGTGCGGTAGCTAAGGTCACCGCGACTTCAGCCGGGTGGTGTGCATAATCATCGATTACTGCCACTCCTGCCTCAGTACCGCGGAGGTCAAAACGGCGAGCAGTTCCGCCGAAAGCCGCAAGGGCGCGTCCGATATCGTCCCCGTCGTATCCGAGTTCATGACATACCGCCCATGCCCCTGCCGCATTCAACAACATATGCTCCCCAGGAACCGACAGATTAATCTGATAACTCTTGCCGTTATACGTGACCGTCGTATCGTGTAGATGCACATGGTCTGTGGTGGATTCTTCACGTCCATAAGTCACGGTACGGATTCCTGCCAATCGTGCTGCTAACGCTAAAGCGCGACTACCTGGATGGTCGGCACAGGCAACTAACAGCCCATTGGGCACAATGCGCCGTGTAAAGTCAACAAACGCTTCTTCGAAAGCTTCCGCTGTACCGTAATGGTCTAAATGGTCAGGTTCGATATTGGTCACCAGAGCGATGCGCGGGGTGTAGTTAAGGAAAGACCCATCAGATTCATCAGCTTCGGCAACCAGCATGGTGCCGGTTCCTAAATATCCGCCCGGCAGGCCTCCCGCCAATGAGCCGCCGATTGCCCGTGAAGGATCGGCTCCCAGGGCGTCAAGTGTCCGAGCGATCATGGCTGAAGTGGACGTTTTCCCGTGTGCTCCAGCCACTGCGATGAAGTCTTGGTTCCGGCTAGCGAAAGCTAAGGCCTGAGAACGATGCCAGATTTCTTGACCTCGTTCGAGCGCAACCGCGTATTCAGGGTTATCTGGTTTAATCGCCGAAGAACGCACAACGATTGCCTGCGGTGGCACTTGGGCCGCATCATGTCCGGCAAACACTTGAGCACCTGCTGCTACCAGCGCGTCCGTTGCCTTATTTAGCTTCCGATCGGAACCGGATACCTGATGTCCTTGAGCAAGTAGTAGTTGGGCAACTACGCTCATTCCGGCTCCGCCAATGCCGATGAGATAAAACTCCACTATTGCCTCACTTGCCTAGTACGCTCAGTGTAAGTTCAGCCAGTCGCTGGTCAGCGTTAATTGGCGAAACCCCACGGGCAGCATCCGACATCTGTGCCCGCTTATCCGCATCCAAATAGGTCGGCAGGTTTTCCGCCAACCATTCCGGGGTGAAATCTTCGTTTTTGACGATAACTGCACCACCGGCGTCGACCACGTCCTTAGCGTTTAATTCTTGTTCACCATTACCGATCGGCAAAGGAACGAAAATCGCGGGAATTCCCAGCGCCGAAGACTCGGCAACCATCCCAGCCCCGGCACGGGTAATAACTAGATCGGCCACCGCATAAGCGTTATCCATATCGGTGACGTAATCAAGAACGTGATAGTCGGTCGCATCCCCAATCGCTTCGCGAACCGGGCCGTCCTTGCCTTTACCTGTAATATGCAATATTTGGATGGGGAATTGGCCGGCAACGGTCTGTACTGTTTCATTAAGCCGCTGGGCGCCAAGCGAGCCACCGGTTACCAAAAGTACCGGACGGTCAGGATCGAGTCCGAAACGCGTAGCCGCACTGCTCCGGCGTCGTTCGCGGCCTTCACGTGCCAAATCCCGAATCAGCTGGCGCAAGGGCAACCCAATCGTTTCCGTCACGCCTTTTGCCGCACGAAGATCAGTAGACGGGAATGTCAGTGCAACAACATGGGCATGACGCGCTCCCACTTTATTGGCCATTCCCGGGCGGGCGTTACCCTCATGAACAATAATCGGAATGCCGAGTTTTTGTGCCGCCCGGTACATCGGAGTGGAAGCATATCCGCCAAAACCGATTAAAACATCTGCTTTGGTCCGGCGTAATATGTTCTTCGCTTCCCGCGCAGCGGCTAAATAACGGCCCGGAAACTTCAGTGCGTCAATTGACAAGCTACGTGGAAAAGGGGCACGTTCAATCAATTCGAGTTCGTATCCGGCCCTTGGCACCAGTTCGGTTTCTAAACCGCCAGCAGTTCCCACTGTCACAATCCTGGCATCCGGAATTCGTTCGCATAACGCATCAGCGGTGGCCAAGAGCGGATTAACATGTCCGGCAGTGCCGCCGCCGGCTAAAACGAATGTCGTCATGAATTCCTCCGAACTAGAGCACGCGCACCGCGGGCGAGCGATCCGCGTACACGGAAAGCTTCCCGTACTCCGGGCACGCCGAAACCACATGAGAGTACTACTCCCACCATAAACAAGGTTGCCATCATTGACGAACCGCCCATCGACACGAACGGCAACGGAACCCCGAATACTGGAAGCAAACCCACAACTACCCACATATTGGCGAAGGCTTGTCCTGCCAGCCACAAGGCAGCGCCAACAGCGATCAGTTGCCCAAAACGGTCCGGATGATTCATGGCAATCGTAACCAGTGACCAGCCGATGGCAAGGAATAGCACAATGACCGTTACAACACCGATCAGCCCTAGCTCTTCCCCGATCACGGCGAAAATAAAGTCCGTATGTGCTTCGGCAAGATCACGCCATTTTTCTTTTCCACCGCCGATTCCGACCCCGGTAATACCGCCGGAACCAAACGCAAACATCGCGTACTCCGACTGGGTAGGCATAATAGTGTCGGGGAGTATGAACAAGTTCGAAAAGTAGTCTCCCACCCTCGTCAGCCGGGTGGGCTGGGATACGACCAGCACAGTTGCCAGTAATACTACGGCAACCGCCGCTGGGATGAGTTGTTTGAGTTTCATACCGGAAAGCCAGAACATTCCGCCACCGATCAAAATATAAATCAGACCGGTTCCAACATCCCCGCCCAAAACAACCAATCCGATGGAAATAACGAAGCCAATCGCCGGAATTGCCAACGTGCGATAACTTTGGATTTCTTCTAAGCTCAGCCGTGCGAGCATCATGGCCAGCCAAATCACCGTGGCCAGCTTCAAGAACTCTGAAGGTTGCATCTGTAACGGGCCAATTACCAGCCAGTTATTATTTCCGGCCACTCCTTCGCCGCCCGTTACCAGTACCAGCCCTTGCAAGGTCCAGCCAAGCAAAATGATGGGCCAAGCCAAAGTTCGGAACCATTGATACTTCATAAAGGCTAGGACGACGCCTCCCCCGAGGCCGACAAGGGCAAAGATAGCCTGACGGATCGCAAATCTAAAAGGCTGAATCTCCGGATCGGCCCAGTGGGCGCTAATCGAGGATGGTGCGGTAGCTGAAAACACCATAAAAACGCCGAGAAAAACCAATGCCAAACTGGCGATAATGAGCAGAGCCATTGCTCGAATAACCGTATCGCGCCGCGCGCGAAAAGCCTTTTCGTCCGTCACTGGTGTAGCCGCTGAAGTTGCTGAGGCTGCCGAGGTTTTGGTTTTGTCCGTGGACTGCGAACTACTATCCGCAGCTTTGTCCGATTTCGTCTGCCGTTTTAATAGCCGCAATTTCATCACTATTCACCGCCTAGCGCGTGTACTGCGTCCGCAAACTGTACTCCTCGATCGGCATAGCTGGTAAATTGATCGAGCGAAGCACTAGCAGGTGCGAGCAAAACCGTATGTCCTTCTTCGGCTACCTTGGCTGCAAGCTGTACCGCTTGTTTCATTGGGTCGCAGACCTGCGGGTCAATATAGTGTACGGGCACAGTCAGCTGCGCCAGTGCTGCCTGCCATGGCTCTTGGTCTACGCCGAGCACGATCACGGTGTGCAGTCGATCTGCCACCCGTGCAACTAGCTTTTCAAAACGGGCGCCTTTTGCTTGCCCGCCCACAATCCATACAGTGGCCCCCGAATGTTGGGCGAGCACCGAAGCTTGGGCTGCGTGCGCATTCGTCGCCTTGGAGTCGTCAATGTAGTCGACGCCGTTAACAGTCGATACAAGGACATTGCGGTGGGCTTCGGGAATATACGTACGCAAACCAGAACGCACCGCTTGCGCATCAACACCTACTGACCGAGCTAATGCAGCAGCGGCCAGTGCATCTTTTACGATATGGAGTGGTAGTGGCATTCCTTCAGGCGCCAAATGTGCCAGATCCGCTATTTCAAAAATGGCATCCGCTGCCCCCGGCGCACCCTCGCTAAACGCCCGGTCCACAACAAGATCTTCGACAAAGCCTATCTCCCAGCTCGCCGGAGTATCTAAGGTAATCGCAATCGCTCGAGCTCCTTCTTGGACCTCAGCATTGTCAACCATACGCTGAATTTGTTCATCCCCGGCCGGGAAAATACAAGCCGCGGTGGTTCGTTCATAAATCCGAGCCTTGGCCCGTGCATATTCTTCGCGCGTAGAATGCCACTCCAAATGGTCATCAGCAATATTGAGCACAATTGCCGCATGCGGTGCCATCGAATGGGTAGCGGCCAGCTGGAACGAGGATAGTTCGAAAGCAAAAACATCGGCCGCTTGCGATGAACAATCACTTACCGCGCTCACCGCCGGAGCTCCCACATTTCCTACTGCTTGGCAACGGATACCCGCAGTGGCAATGATTTTTTCGAGCATAGTGACTGTGGTAGTTTTGCCATTCGTCCCGGTAATGCACAGCCAAGGTGCGTAGCTTCCATCTGAACGTTGAGCACGTAAATGCCATGCCAATTCGATTTCTGACCATACCGGTACACCGGCTTTAGTCAGTTCAGCCCATTCCACCCCGCTTTGGCGGATACCTGGAGCAATAATAACCAGATCGGGTTGCCATTCTAAGGTGCGCGCGATCAACTGGGCTGGATCGGCGTCGTACCCGTATGCGTCCAACTGACTGACGTCAATGCCATCAAAAGCTGCCTTGCGAGCGTCCCACGCGCTGAGGATAGCCTCGGTGTGCTCTTGTAAGGCGTGTAGCGATGCTTTTCCAGATAGGCCAAGACCGACAAGCGCAACGCGCTTGTCGGTGAAATAGGCTGCTCCAGGAATCGTACGGGTCACTGGCGTGCCAACCATTCCGCGTAGAACAAGAACAGGCCAGCTCCAATAAATAGGGCTTGGATCAGCCAGAAGCGCACCACAATTGTCACTTCTTTCCAACCTTTAAGTTCGAAATGATGATGAAGCGGCGCCATCCGGAATACTCGTTTACCGGTGGCTTTGAAGTATCCGATTTGAATCACGTCCGAGACAACAATGACGACGAAAAGGCCGCCAAGCAGAACGCCCAAGAACTGAGTCAAAGTCAGAATCGATACCCCAGCAAATGCGGCTCCCAATGCAAGCGAACCGGTATCCCCCATAAAAATCGCTGCCGGTGAAGTGTTGTGCCAGAGGAATCCAAGTGACGCACCAACAATCGCCGCAGTAATAATCGCGATTTCGCGCGGATCGCGCACATCGTAACAGCCCGGAGCAGCCGCGACTACTGATTCGCAATTCTGGTAAGACTGCCAAATCGCAACGATCGTATACGCACCAAAAGCCAAGGTAGAAGCACCAGCTGCGAGCCCATCCAAACCATCAGTAAGATTCACCGCATTCGACCATGCAGTGATCAAGAAATTAACCCATAAGACGAAAATAATAGTTCCGGCGATAACACCAAAATGTGTGAAATCAATATTCAGATCGCGCACAATCGATATTCGGGTAGTTGCCGGAGTGCGGTTATATTCGTTAGCGAATTGCAAGGCAAGTAGCGCAAAACCGGTACCAATAACTCCTTGACCGATGAATTTTGCTCGCGGGGTTAACCCCAGAGAACGTTCTTTACGCACCTTGGCAAAATCGTCAAGAAAGCCAACCGCGCCCATACCTACCATCAGGCCCAATAGCAAAATGCCGGTTACTTTCGGAGTTCGCATCGTTGCTAAATTAGCAACCACATATCCCATAACCGTGGCAAAGATAATCACAACGCCACCCATTGTGGGAGTACCACGTTTAACTAAATGGGTAGTTGGGCCGTCTTCTCGGATGAACTGACCGTAGGACTTACGCCGGAGAACTTTAATGAGTACCGGTGTTCCCAGCAGGGAGATTGTCAGGGATGTACCAAGCGCAATAAGAATTGCTAGCATGATCCCCTCCTCTTCTTCAGCTCGTTAGCAACCTGCCAAATATTTGTTGAATAAGATCCTTTGAGCAAGACTACGTCACCGGGACGCAACACGGCATCAAGCATGGCCGAAGCGCTATCAATATCACGTGCATCGTGCACTTTTATTCCAGCTTTGCGGGCGCTAGTAGCTAAATCTTCCAGCCCGTCCCCAACGCATACCGCCTCATCACACTCGACATGAGCAAGATATTCGCCAATCGCCACATGTTCGGCATCAGAATTCGCGCCCAGTTCCCGCATTGCGCCCAATACTGCGATTTTGCGCCGACCTCGTCCGATTTGAGCGAGCGCATCAAGGCCGGCCCGCATCGAATCTGGATTGGCGTTATATGAATCGTCAATCATGACAATATCGCCAAGTTCTACCACGTCCATCCGGTGTGGACTAACCGGTCCAGCAACTGCTAGATCAGCTGCGATTGCCGTTAAATCCCGCCCAAAAACATGCGCTACCGCAGTTGCGGCCAGCGCATTCGTGACATGGTGGGCACCAACCAGCTTGAGATGTACCCGGGTAGACTCTTGCCCCGCATGTAAAACAAAACTCGCCCGCCCGGCGTCGTCAAGAACCGTATCGGATGCCCATACCCCGGAGGTGTTGGCACCAGACGCCGAGAAGAAAACGACCTCACCGGAAGCATCCGATGCCATCGCGCGTACGCGCTGATCGTCGTTGTTGAGCACGACGACGCCGCCCGGTCGCGTTGCGCGAACCAGTTCTGATTTTGCGATCGCCACTTTGTCAATTCCGCCAAAGCCGCCAAGGTGTGCGCGGGCAACAATCAAAACCACCGAGACATCCGGGGTGGCGATATCGGTCAGATATTCGATATTTCCGACCTCATCGGCGCCCATTTCGAGGACCAAGGTTGCCGTATGCTCATCGGCACGTAACACTGTGAGCGGGAATCCGATCTCATTATTAAAGGATCCGACGGGAGCAGTAATTGGGCCACGATAAGCCAACAGTTCGCCCAGCAGATCCTTGGTACTGGTTTTTCCAACTGAACCGGTTACGCCCACGATACGCAAATCTGGGTTTCCGGTACGGCGCAGGCGCCGAACCTGTTCCCGTGCTAAATCAGCTAAAGCTTTTACCGGGTCGGCCACCACAATAACTCGTTCGGGCGTAGCGCCCGAATCCAGTGCTGCTTGACGATCAGAAGTAAGGACTCCAACTGCCCCACGTTCTAAAGCGTTGGCCGCAAACTTATTTCCGTCAACGCGTTCACCGGCAATAGCCACGAACAGTTCGCCACCGGTAATCTGCCGATTGTCAATAACCACACCGGTAGCCGCGCTCTGGGTAACCGCACTCTGAGCGCTCGGCATAGCTACCCCGGACTCCTCAGACGAACCAGCGAAGTGTCCACCGGTAATCGAGGCAATGTCGGCCAGCGTTATTGCCATCATGATGTTGCCTTTCGTTGTGCCAGTGCTTCTCGGGCGATCTGTCGATCATCCATTTCAATCATGACACCACCAACCTCTTGTATGGTTTCGTGTCCACGCCCGGCAATAAGAATCGTGTCGTTAGGCGATGCCGCGTAAATAGTCTGAGTGATAGCCGTGGGACGGTCCCCAATTTCAGTAAAAGAATATCCTGCGGGAATACCTGCAATAACCTCAGCGCGAATCTGTGCCGGATCTTCCGAATGCGGATCATCATCCGTCACGACGAGATGGTCAGCGCTCTGAGCAACTATCCGCGCCATTTTCGGGCGCTTATCGCGGTCCCGGTCCCCCGCAGATCCCGTCAGCACTATTAGTTTGCCTTGTGTGGTGGGACGAAGCGCGGCTATTGCTTTAGCCAGCGAATCTTCGTTATGCGCAAAATCCACCACGACGCGCGGAGCGTCACTGATCGTTTCCATTCGTCCGGGAACAATTGGGCTCACCCCGTTCCCTGCGGCAAGCGCTTGACGGACGCGGTCTATCCCCAGCCCACTTTCAACAGCCATCACCACTGCGAGGGCGGCATTTGCAATATTGAAATCACCGGCTAACGAAGTAGTCACAGCCAGTTGTTCTTCATCCGGCGTATTTGCTGCACGCACAATCGTAAAAGCCGAACCATCGGCACGAAGGTCGATATTGCGCACCTGCCAGTTGTGGGCGTTTGTGGCGGAATTTTCGCTAGCGGATTGCGGGCTTGGCTCAGTTAATACCGAAAGCGCCACCACACTGTCCGGGCGTTCTTTTCGGGCGTGTGCATAAAGCCGCTGACCGTATTCGTCGTCAGTAATAATCACCGCACGCCGAGAATTACCCTGGGCAAACAGTTCTGCCTTCGCACCAAAGTATTCTTCCAACGTAGAATGGTAGTCCAGATGGTCTTGAGTGAGATTAGTAAACCCGGCAACCGAATAGCAGATCGGCTTAGTCCGTCCCTGAACAATCGCATGTGAGGACACTTCCATTACGAGGCTTTCCCCGCCGCGTTCTACCAAAGCCGCCAGCATAGATTGTAAATCAGCAGGTTGCGGCGTCGTCAGTACTGCCGGAACATCCTCACCTGCAATGCGCAGTGCAACCGTGCCGATCAGCCCGGTTACTTGCCCAGCAGCCCGCAAAACGTGGTCGAGCATAAACGCCGTCGTCGTTTTCCCGTTCGTACCAGTAATCGCAAACGTGGTGAGCTTATCAGCCGGGTCTGCCATGACGTGCGCCGCTACCGTACCCGCGTAATCAGCTACGTTCTCAATAACTAATACCGGACCGCCAGAAATCAGTTCTACCCCGGCCGGATCGGTGAGTACGGCTACGGCTCCGGCGGCTAGGGCTTGATCGGCGAAGCGTGCACCGTGAACACGTTCGCCAGGCAACGCCAAAAATAAATCACCAGGTTGGACTTGGCGATTATCCGCGCATATCCCGTTAACTGTTCCCGGGATTTCTGGAAGGTTGAGCATGCGAGCAATATCTGCCAACGCAACTGTAGGAGATTGTTCTGGCCTAATCATCGAGCTCCTCCTCAAACCACGGGTACTTGTAAAGGGGCTCGGTGGAAGGAGCAACCCCCAGTGTACGCATAGCAAAACTAGCAATATCTGAAAAGGCAACAGCCGCGGTGTCACCGCCGTACCCCGCACCCCGAGCATTAAAGACGACGACGGAAACAGCAATTTGGGGCGCCTCGGCGGGGATTAACCCCACGAAGGTGCCTACGCGCTTGTTCAATGCACCGGTTTCGTCGGGGACTTGCGCGGTACCGGTTTTACCGGCCACGTTATACCCCGGAACCACCGCCATAATACCGGTTGATTCTCTAAGGGTTACGCCCTGCAGCATCTGGTTTGTTATCTGGGCAGCTTCTGCCGAAATAACCTGGTGGGACTCCCCTTGTACGGTCGGCGTAAAAATGCCGTCCGCATCGTATGTGCCATCCACAATATGAAGCGGAATTGAAACCCCGTCGTTACCGATTATGGCGATCATTTGCCCTAATTGAAGGGTGGAGGCTGCCCACGCTTGCCCGAACATAGTCGTGTAACGCGAGCGATCATCCCACATATCCCACGAGTACAACATGCCGGCGGCCTCGCCTGGCAGTTCAATTCCAGTGCGCTGGCCCAAGCCAAAATCAACCATGTACTCGTAGCGAACTTCATCGTCTATTAGATCGCCCATTTGGATCAGGCCAGTGTTATAAGATTTACCGATAATCCCGGCTGCCGTCATCGTTGCCGTGGGATGGTTATCGTTGTCTTTAAAGCTTTGCCCGTTAGGCATTTCGATATTGTCAGGAACAACATAAATGTCGGTAGGAGTTATCGCTTCTTGGTCAAGCAACGCAGCTAAAGTAATAACTTTTCCAGTTGAACCGGGTTCAAAGACGGCTTGTACCGCACGGGAATTCCAGTCTTCCGGATCGACCGCGGCAAGATTGGAAGGGTCCGGCGCGGACGAATCTCCAAGGGCAAGAATACGGCCAGTACCGATTTCAATAACAACTGCTGCTCCCCACTCAGCCCCGGAGTTCTCCACAATACTGTCAAGTGCTTCTTGGGTGGCATTTTGCAGGTCACGATCAATGGTGAGTTGAACGTCTTGGCCATCTACTGCAGGAATTTCAATTCGTTCCGCTTGCGGGAAAACCGTGCCATACGGGCCCACTTCAACGATCCGTGAACCCGGTATTCCAGTTAAATGCTCGTTGTACGTTGCTTCGATCCCAGCCCGACCCGCGAGCGTATCGTCTTCAGCAGTCACGCCCGTGTATCCGACAATATTGCCTGCTACATATCCGTTGGGGTATTCACGTTGCATATAGCTCTCGGGAACAATTCCAGGGATGCCTAGGGCGTTGACCTCCCGCCATTTTTCTGGGGAGATATCCCTGATAACCAATTCCCAACGTCCCTTGTCTTCTCCGCCGAGAAGAATGCCGCCAAGTACCGCCTGATCCATCCCGAGGATTTCATGCAGGTCTTCTGCTGCCGCTGCCGCACCGGTGCCGATAAGCTCATCATCATCGTTGTATTTGCGGTATGAAGCAATTTCTACTTGATCGACTCGAACGTTATAGCGTTCTACGGACGTAGCTAAAATAGCACCGTTCTGGTCTAGGATATCCCCTCGGCGAGCTTCAATTTCAGAGGGCACGGTGCGAAGTTCGCTAGCGGTATCTGCGAGCGCCGGAGCAACAATCACTTGCAGATAAAAGAGGCGAATAACGAGGAGCGCGGCGACGATAAGCGTCACGACGACGGTCATTGTCAAGCGCCGGTTCGTAAAAACGCGTGCGGACCGACCCGGACCTTTTCCAGATCCGAGTCCGGCTTTGACTCCCGCACGGGTACGTCTAAGAAGGGAGACCTGTTCCTTGTCTTCGGCACTATTGGCCACTGGTCCTCCTCTTATGACATAGGCGCGTTTTATTCTCCAGCATTCGGATCAGTGATCACGCCGGTGGTCAAATCAATATGAACCATAGACGTCGCTGGCGCCATCCCAAGTTCTTCAGCAGCAGCTTTAAGCTCGGTCGGCGTCGAGACCTTAATCACTTCACTGGTGAGCGTCGCTTCGCGGGCGACCGCCTCCCTATATTCCACATTAATGTCTTTGAGTTCGTATGCGCCTGCCACCATCAGCGTGTTGAGGTGAAATGCCCCTCCCAACGAGCCGATAAAGAGTAGCGCGCAGATAAGGACAGTCATAAAGAAACCCCGAGCCGGTGCGGGTGTGGGCACCACTTGTAGCCCCGGTGCTTCGATAACCGGGCGAGACTGGGGTGCACGCGATACGTGCAGTGGCATTGCGCTCATAATGCTTGTCCTCGTGAGCTCGTTGTGGATAGGTGGTCAGGGGTTGGTCTAAGACGCTCGACAGCGCGTAGCCGCACCGAGGCGCTACGCGGATTGCGGGCCAGTTCGGCGTCATCGGCTTTCTGGGCTCCGCGGGTTAGGGCTTTGAGATAGGGTTGATGGTCCTCGAGTTCCATCGGCAGTCCGGGCGGGGTGGTCGATACTAATCCGGTTGCAAAAGCGTCCTTAACGATCCGGTCTTCAAGTGACTGGTAGGACTCGACGACGAGCCGACCGCCTACTCGAAGCGCTTCAATTGCCCGGGGCATAGCCCGTTCCAATACGTCCAGCTCGTTATTGACGGCAATTCGCAAAGCTTGGAAGGTGCGCTTAGCCGGATTGCCACCAGTACGCCGGGCAGGTGCCGGGATGGCGTCCCGTACAAGATCTACGAGCTCGCCGGTTCGCGTTAAGGGCTTTTCAGTACGACGCCGGACAATTGCTTGGGCAATTTTGCTTGCGAAGCGTTCTTCCCCGTATACCCGCAGGATTCGGGTGAGTTCGCCAACCGATGCTGTATTGAGGATGTGCTCCGCGGTCACTCCTCGTGAGGTATCCATCCGCATATCGAGTGGCGCATCTTGAGCGTAGGAAAAGCCCCGCTCGGATTCGTCAAGTTGAAGCGAAGAAACTCCAAGGTCCATTAAAATCGCGTCCACTGTGCCGTTAGTGCCGTACTGGTCAGCGACTTGGTCGACGTCGTCGTATGTGGTGTGCACTGCGGTGAAGCGCTCACCGAAAGGTGCCAACCGGGCGCTTGCTAGTTCAATTGCCTGCTGATCCCGGTCAATACCAATAACCCGAGCGTTTGGGAAAGCCTTGAGGATTGCTTCGCTGTGCCCACCCATTCCGAGTGTGCAGTCAATGAGGACAGATTCGGTTGCTAGGACCGGCTCAAAAAGGCGCACAATATCGTCAACTAGAACCGGGATATGCAAAGCATTATCTGCTGCGGTACGCATTGTGCTCCTTTCACAATAGTTGCCGGTGAGGGTGGTCCCCGTCGATATCTGAAGTTGGGGAATTACCTCAGAGATCGACGAAGGCCGCCACCACCGACTTAGAAAACTCCTGGAATGAGTTCGTCTTCGCGGTCTGCGAAGTCTTGCTCATTAGCCGACAGGTAGGCATTCCACGAATCCATATCCCAGATTTCTATATGAGATCCAGATCCGATTACTGCCAGATCTCGCTCCAGACCGGCGTACTCGCGTAGCAGAGCTGGAATGGTGATCCGGCCTTGTTTGTCTGGAGTTTGATCGTTTGCTCCCGATAGGAAGACGCGGGTGTAGCTGCGTGCGTCTTTGGACGTGATGGGTGCTTGTCGCAGCCGAGCCAAAATGTTTTCGAACTCGACCATCGGGAAAACATATAGACAGTGTTCCTGACCGCGAGTGATCACTAAGCCGTCGGTTAGTTGATCGCGGTACTTAGCCGGGAGGATCAGGCGACCCTTGTCATCCAGCCGTGGTTCGTAGGTTCCCAGGAACACCCAATACACCCCCTATCTAAAGCATGACTCCACTTTACTCCACTTTGAACCACAATCAAGTCATTTTGCCCGATTATTTTGGAGAGTTCCGCAATTTAACGCGGAAAAGTGCGGTGGAGGGATTTTTGAGATTAGTGTGACAAATGTGACAACTTTCTATTTTGTCCGGAGCCACTAATGTGCTTGTCACGTAGTTTGAAATCGCCAGGTGGAGTGTTTTCGGCGTGTCGGCACAGTTTGTCGCCAGTTAAGCGCGCGATTCAGACAACCGTTGTGCAAAAGAAAAGGCACCCACGGCATATACGCCTTGGGTGCCCTTAACTATCGATGAGAGCTTAACGCCCGCCTTCTTCTCTGCGACGCTTAAAAGCCTCTTGCTGTTTTTCCATAAAGCTAGCGGCCTGACTACGCGGTGAAGGCCCTGAGGTACGGCTCGGTCCGGTGCCCGCCGGCACTTGGGAAGTCCCTTTAGCAACATACATAAAGCCCAGCCACACAACCACTGCCCCGGCCACGCCGAGCGCAATAATTTCGTAGCCGATTCCAGCTACTACAGTTCCCAATCCGAGCATGGCAATAATGAGTCCCAATACGAGATGGCGGGGAGAAAACGCCATGCGGGTTTGCTCCGGTTCAGGCGCGAGCGACTCGGCGAACTTAGGATCTTCTCCTTTAAGTTGCGCCTCAAGCGCTTCGAGCATTTGCCGCTCGTAGTCGGACAGGGCCATTACTATTCTCCTTCAACAGGCTACGTTGATACTCTACCGGAAGTCGGCGCACGGGCAACATTTAGTTTCGCTTACGGCCGCCCGCGTCCTCATCTGATTCCAGTAGCGAAGCCTGACTAAGCGCCCCAGCCCCAAACTTCGATCGAATCGAATCCATGACTTCTTCCGCACGTGAACGCCGCCCGTCATCGTCTAAAGCCAGTTGTAGCCCCAATCCAGCATCGGAAAGCTGATCAGCTTTCACGCCGAGAAGCCGGATACCGCCTTTTGGGATTGTGACTTCGTTAAAGAGTTGACAGGCCGCGGCATAAATATCGGCACCGGTGGCTGTGGGCGCTCCCAGCGTTAATGAACGGGTGATCGTGGAAAAATCGGTAAAGCGCACTTTAATCGAGACCGTACGAGCAAGCATGCCATTCTTACGCAGCCTGCGAGCGGCGTCATGAGACTGATCAAGCATGATCTTTTCAGCGTGCGTCCGATCGGTAACCGGATCAAAAAACGTCTGCTCGCGTGAATACGACTTGTCTTCACGCACTGGAGTGACCGCCCGCGGATCGATTCCCATTGCTAACTCATACAGCTGATTTCCAGCAGCTTGTCCAAGAAGATGGATCAGTGTTTGCCGCCCGAGGTCAGCTAAATCTTTTACCGTGCGTACTCCATACCCTTCGAGCCGACGCCGGGTTACCTCGCCAACTCCCCACAGTGCACCCACCGGTAACGAATGTAAAAACGCAAGAGTGGCTTCTTCGGGAATTAGTAGCCACCCATCTGGTTTGGCGTGCGCAGAAGCGATCTTAGCAACATGCTTAGTCGATGCGATTCCAATTGATGCCGGAATATGTTCGGACCGGCGTATCTCAGCACGAATTTGTTGCGCGATCTGCACCGGGGATCCAAATATTTTACGCGCCCCGGCCACATCCAAAAAAGCCTCGTCAACCGAGAGTTGTTCGACCAGTGGGGTGACATCATGCAATATCTTCATCACCCGTTGCGACACTTCGGCATACAGGTCCATCGTCGGCGGGAGAATAACAAGCTGTGGACACGCCCGTTTGGCTTGAGCTACGGGCATCGCAGAATTAACACCGAAAGCACGGGCCTCGTAGGAAGCAGCAGAAATAACGCCGCGTTCTTGACCTCCGACTGCTACCGGTTTGCCACGTAACTCGGGACGACGCAGAAGCTCCACAGAAACGAAGAAAGCATCCATATCGATGTGCAAGATATTGGTTGCTGAATCGTCGTCTCCCCAAAACCGGCGGGCGGCAGGTGACCGTGGTGCGCGCGACATCTGCCCTCCTCTTTTGTTCCTGTCATTATTTTAAACGCCCAAACACCCGTACCGGAGCAGGCTGACCTACAATAGCCACGTGGCACGACGAATTCATTCTTTACCCGCCGTGGCGGTCGCAACCGATCTTTCTTATTTAGCAACCCAAGTAGATGGCACTTTGCTAACGCTTTTCGTGGACGGCGTGGAATCATCCGCAATTGATATCGAGGATCCTGCCCACCTCGAATTCGAATATATGCAACAAATTCGGATTGCGATTAACGCGGTTTTCCCTTTGCCGACGCCGTTACGGGTGTTGCATTTGGGTGGCGCGGGTTGCGCGCTTGCCCGTGCTTTGGAAGCGAACCGGCCGAATTCCCGCCAACTCGCAATTGAATTGGATCCAGAAATAACGGTTTTTGCTAGGGAACATTTTGATTTGCCGAAAGCACCTCGACTGCGGATCCGTGCCGAAGATGCCCGTACCACTTTGGATACGAATAAAGGATCATGGCATGTGATTGTGCGCGATGCATTCCGGCGCGGGCGTATTCCGGAACACTTAGCAACTGTTGAAGCCCACGCACAAGCCGCCCGATTACTCACAGATGATGGCCTGTATCTGCTCAATATTGCGGGAGAAGCCGGCCTGGGCCCGGTGTACCGGGAGGTACGGGCTTTAGAGCACTCCTTCGCGCATATTATTGCGATCGCTGACCCTGCCATTGCGAAAAACCGTCGTTTTGGCAATGTGGTTATTGTGGCTGCTCATCAACCAATTCCAGCTGCTGACATTGACCGGTTAGTGCGCAAGCTTCCGTTGCCTACGATTGTTGTGCCGGAAGACCGCCTGCGTTTTTCCGCACAGGGTTTTCAGCCCTTGCGCGATGAGGACATCGGTTGGCCAGAACTCGTATTAGAACCATTTATTGACACTGCGCCTGACCCGTAAGGTAGCTAAACCCGTAAGACAGTTAGCGGGCTTCGCGCTCACGTTATTTGTCTTCTTCGTTGCTCTTGCGGTTAAACATCCTCGATAGTCCCGCAATGAACTGTGAACGCCGATCGGGAGTAACCGTTTCTTTTGGCTTCGAAGTCGCTGGCTTGGGTTGTTCGAGGTTTTGTGAAGAGAAGAACTTCTCCAACGCCTCCCCGATTTCCTCAGTAGAAGGAATCTCAATTGTTGAGTTGTCTGGTTGTACAAATCCCGAGCTGGAGTTCTTCGCGTCGTTTTCAAAACGCTCCACTAATTGGGCAAACTCCGAATCGGTCGATTGAATCCGCTTGAGCTCAACCGCTTGAACATCCTCATGCTGTTCAAGATCTCCCACCGGGATCGTTGGCCCGCCTAGTTGTGCCAACTGCCGTACCCCAGCAATCGCACCAGAAAAGAACGGCATGTCCGAACGCGACATGTACAGCGGAACTCGCACCCGAATATTGGTTACTTTCTTCCCGGCTTTACCAGCTTCGTATTCGAAAACATCACTTAACGACGCCGGATGAGTGACCTGACCGTGGACGATCGACGGGTTATCCACATGCTGTGTGGTGCGAATAAGCATATCGGCAGGTTGAGTGTGGGCAACCGGAGCCGGCATTCCGTGATAGGTGTAAATCCGCTCCACACCAAAACGTTCAATAATGTCCAGCACGTCCGCTACCAACGACGGCCAATGGAAATCAGGCTCTGCTCCATGGATATGCAAGAAACGTTCACCTTGGACGTCGGTGACCAAATCCAAGCTCATACCTGGTTCATACAACTCGGCAATAATACCGTCCACATAGGTGACAACCGGACGTTGGGCACGGTAATCGTAGAGCGGATCTGAATCAAATTCGGCAACCGTCACCGAATCGAGCAGGCCGATCGCCGCATTAATCGCTTGGGCAATAGCACCGGGATCAATCAGCGGATCAACCAGTCCAATAACAAGCGTATTAACACGTAAATCAAGATCGTTAATAAAATTCAGATGGCTTTTCATGATTCCTCCCTTCTCGCCTATTACCTGCAGATATACACATTCTCGGTGAATTTAGTGCAGATGTCTGTCCTCTTCTACTGTATTACACCTCAACTCTTTATTCTGCTGAGGTATTCCCGGCCAAGCCCTCAGAACCGCTTGAGGTTCCTCACGTACATGAAGATGCGCGAGAGAGACAAATCGGGAATAATTGTATGACCTTATTTTTCATGGTGGAGGAACGCATTGACGAATCTGCACACGGCTAGCGAGCAACCCGCACTGACATTATCTGCGGGTGAAAAAGCTATCGCAGAAGAACAGGATTTCGTTGATCATGCTTATTGCGCGCTTGACCGTCAACGGGAGTATTACGCAGAACTTTTAGACCGGGTACGGGCCCAAGGTGGGCGTGGCACGCCCGGCCAAGTTTCCGAGCGCGACTCTTTTGCTTCCCATTACGAAGATAATCTGTTACGGCTCCGCAACGTGGAAAACCGGTTGGTATTAGGCCGGATTGACCACACTACCGGGCAGCATAACCATATTGGGCGCATGACGCTACGCGATGCGGACGACCAAATCATTCTCACTGACTGGCGTGCTCCACAATCCGAACCCTTTTATCAAGCCACCGCTGCTCACCCCGGAACCGTGCTCCGGCGTCGTCATATTCAAACCCGGTTCCGCGATGTAATCTCCATCGAAGACGAACTACTGACTGACAGTTCAGATAGCGAGGGCTTGAATCTGACCGGCGAGGGTGCGCTTATCGCAGCTATGAATAAGGCCCGTGACGGTCGAATGGGCGATATCGTGGCCACGATTCAGGGCGAACAGGATCGGATTATTCGTTCGGATATTAACGGAATACTGGTTGTTCAAGGCGGACCGGGAACCGGAAAAACGGCGGTGGCACTGCACCGCGCCGCTTATTTGTTGTACACCTACCGGGAACGTTTAGCACGCGCAGGCGTATTAATTATTGGTCCGTCTCCGGTTTTCTTGCGTTATATTGATCAGGTTTTACCGGCATTGGGCGAGTCTGATGTGGTGTCGACGACGGTCGATCAGCTTGTTCCCGGGGTACGTGCGACGATAAGTGAAAGCGCTAGAGTTGCTGAGATTAAAGGGCGGCCTATTTGGGCGACATTCGCGCAACGGGCCGTGCGTCGGATTTTGCAAAAGCCTCTTGATCAAACGGTGATTATTGAGGTTAATGGCAAGAAATTGCGCCTTACCCCGGCAATGGTCGCTGATGCGCAAAGCCGTGCCCGGCGCTCACGTAAGCCTCATAATCAAGCCCGGGAGTTGTACGCGCGCAAACTGGTTGAACAGTTGGCTTCCCAGTTGGCACAGGCGCAGAAACTTGACCTTGCCGATAACGATTTTCTATATGCCGATATCGCCGAGTCCGTTGATGCACGCCGGGAAATCAACCTGCATTGGCTACCTTCATCAGCACAAACACTGTTAGAGCGTATTTATTTTTTCCCCGAGTTACTCCAGCGGATTGCCCCGGAACTTTCCGAGGCTGAGCGGGAGCTACTGTGGCGCGAGCGCGGGAGTGGGTTTACTGAGGCAGATATTGCGATTATTGACGAGATTGCCGAGTATGTGGGCGAGTTTCAGGACGACGCCGAACGGGCGCGGCAACGAGCCGCAGACCGCGAGCGCGCAGAGCATGCAGCCTACGTGTCAGAAACGATGCAGGCGATGGGACTGGGCGCAGGCGTAGTTAATTCGGAAGTGTTAGCCGAGCGCGTATATGGCGGTGCGAGCGTATCAAGTTTGGCAGAACGGGCAGCAAACGATCGAACGTGGACCTACGGTCATGTGATTGTTGATGAAGCTCAAGAGCTCTCCCCTATGCAGTGGCGGATGATTTCCCGACGCAACCCGGCGCGTTCAATGACGGTGGTCGGCGATCTTGATCAGCGTCCCGGGGGTGCTCCGCAGGGAGGATGGAAGCGGGCGCTGGGACCGTTAGCACAGTTTCACCGTGTTGATGAGCTGACGATTTCTTACCGGACACCGGCTTCGATCTTGGATCGGGCGCAAGAAGCGATGCATGTGGCAGGTTATCCAGTGCGGCCAGTAAGAGCAGTACGTGATTTAGCCGATGCGTATCTGGCTGTAGACAACGCGGACTTGTCCACCGATCTGGTACAGCAAATCGCTACCGGATGCCGCTTTTTAGATAACGAGTACGGGCAACAGTTGGGTACTTTGGCTGTTATCGCGCCGATAGAGCTACTTGATAAGGTCAGCAAGATTATTGGGACTGCACCCGAGCTAGCTGCGTGGAGCCAAGATTTACGCGGGAGTGATGTCTCCTCGCGAATTCAGTTATTAGACCCGCGTACGTCCAAAGGTTTGGAATACGACTATGTGGTCGTTGTAGAGCCTGCACGAATTTTGGAACAAGGCCCTGGTGACCTTTATGTGGCGATGACTCGCGCTACGCGTGTTCTCAGCGTGGTGAGCACTGGCCCGTTGCCGCTCCCGCTACGCCCTGAAGCTACGTTACGCCCAGATGTTAGCTGAGCCAGTTATCGCCTTTAGTAATTGTGCTGTCCGCAACTTTTGTAGCTCCTACTCTCGCATGGTGACCTGCCGTTGCGTCGTCAGTAAAAAAGGGGCACAGTATTTGTGTGACTCGTATTCTATTGCTTGAAAATCCGCATATTTCTGCCGACGCCGTTTTCGAACGTTACGGCTTTGAAGTTATCCGTTACCCGGGCGCGCTTGACGAAGATGAGCTTATTGAACGTCTTAAGGGCGTCGATATGCTTGGTATTCGGTCTAAGACGAATGTCACCCGTAGGGTGATCGAGGCTAACCCGCAGTTGACGGCGATTGGCGCTTTCTGTATTGGAACGAACCAGATCGATTTGGAAGCTGCTTCGGAACATGGACTTGCAGTGTTCAATGCTCCCTATTCCAACACCCGCTCGGTAGTGGAAATGGTTGTTGCGCTCCTTATTGCGCTCACCCGTGATATTCCGGCGAAGAACGCTGCACTGCATAAAGGCCTGTGGATGAAGAGCGCAGCTGGCGCGCATGAGGTTCGGGATAAGACGATCGGCATTATCGGATACGGCTCGATCGGCTCACAGCTGTCGGTAATTGCCGAAGCACTCGGTATGCATGTGCTGTTTTACGATATTGCGGAAAAGTTAGCTCTGGGTAACGCTCACCGGGCTTATAGCCTTGACGAGCTTCTCGAACAGGCCGACGTGGTCAGCTTGCATATTGATGGCCGCCCGGAGAACACGAACTTCTTCGATAAGGCGAAATTCGACAAGATGAAGAAGGGTTCGGTTTTCATCAATTTGTCGCGTGGCCATGTCGCTGATCTGCATGCGTTGCAGGAAAAGCTTGACGATGGCACGATTGCGGGCGCAGCAGTTGACGTGTTCCCGAAGGAACCGAAGGCTAATGGGGATCCTTTTGAGTCGAATTTAGCCGGCTACGATAACGTGATTTTGACCCCGCATATTGGTGGGTCGACGATTGAAGCACAGAAGTCGATTGGTGATTTCGTGGCTATGAAGCTTGCGAATTACTGGCGTAAGGGCTCCACTGAGCTATCGGTGAACATCCCCAATATTGCTACTTCGCCTTCGCGTGACTCTCTCCGCCGGGTGGCATGGTTCCATCACAATACGCCGGGCGCTTTGGCTTCGGTGAATCAGTTGTTTGCGAACGCGGGAGCGAATGTAACCTATCAGTCGCTGTCCACTGCGGGCGAATACGGTTACATGGTCACTGATACGGCTGATCCGGTTCCGGATGAAATCCTCGAAGAGCTCAAGCAGGCGCCAGCGCATATCCGTTTGCGGGTGCTTAAGCGTGAGTATTAATTCGCGTTCTAGCTAAGCGTAAATCGACCTGCCCAGCTTAATATCGACCTGCCCGTAGTGGTGGGTCGATATTTTTCAGGCCTATTGGACAGCAGTGGCTTATTGGACAGAAGTTATTGATGGTTTTGGATTTTTTCGTTGGTGTAGCAACGTAAGGTCGCCCGAAAGTCGTGTTGACTTTGGCGAACTGGTACATGTTTTGCCGTTAAGCACAGCCACAGCCGTTGCATTTTGTATCCAGCGTTCATGCTTCATACCAAAACTCAGGCTTTGCGCGCAGAAATGGGCCGCAAGTCCTACTTCCAGCTCTCTAAAATCCACGTCCGGCTCTCTAAACCCCACTTCCAGCTCCTCAAAGTCCGTTTTCAGCTCCCCAAAGTCCGTTTTCAGCTCCCCAAAGTCCGTTTTCAGCTCCCCAAATTAGGGAAAATC
>JAAYWS010000067.1 GCA_012516575.1 Actinomycetaceae bacterium | reverse complement strand
CTTCGGATAGTTCGATTTTCCCTAATTTCAAATTGCTCCACCCTTGAAACAGCCATAAAAACAGCAGATCAGGTGCCCTCAGCCGCGTTGGGGGCACTACGCCAGGCACTAAATAGCCTCCTGTTGATCCTTAAAACTGTGCCGACTCTTAAAGCCGGAGCAATTCTCACTATTTAGTCTGCCGAAACCAGCGAACCGTCGTTTGCTTTTGAGTTGTGAGCTTTTAGGTGGTTGTTTCTGCCAGGCGCCAATCGGGCGAGCCTGTTTGGCGGTGGTTTAGGTGCGGATTGCCTCGATAACGGCCCTACCTGAACGTAAGTATCAACTTTTACCACATCCAAGCCGTATATAGCGCTGGATGTGGTAAAAGTTGATACTTACGTTCAGAATCTGTCTTATGCCTCAGAAAACTCAAGAATGAAAACCAACATAGGGGACTTTACGGGTGGAAAAGTTGGGTACGGACCGGAAAAGTGGGTGCGATCAGAAGTTCACAAACTCCAGCTCACAGCCCCAACGGCAGGTATGGATCCGCTAAATTCCCGTATCAGCAGCCCTCCTCGAAACAAGAAGATTCAAAAATGCAGGAAGATCCAAAAACAACCGCACGCTTAAAGGGTGGGTTAAGTAGCGGGTTAAGTAGCAGAAATTGTGTCTTTATTTCGGGTTTTTCGTTGGTAGGACACGGAAAGGTCTCGGTCGGCACAGCCTTAGCGGCAAAATTATAGGGCCCCTTGCGGGACCCTATGGAGCATTCCGAACCTCAAACACGGAGGTCCTTACTGGGAATCAGTTATGGCTCGAGTATAGCAACACTTGGACGCAACATGGGCATGGACACAATAAAACAGGTCCGCGGTAGCGTCGTAAAACGAAGAGACGCAAAGCGGACCTGTTTTATTGTTCAATGTGTGTGGTGGTGTGTGGAGACACGGCGTGGCGCGTGCGCAAACATGCGCGAGATGTCACGGTGTGGCGCGTGCGCAAGCACGCGTGCCACCACGTTACGCCCAACTACCGCAGATCAGAGAAGTCGAAATCCTCGTCATCGGCATCGTCAGAGAAGTCAATATCCTCATCCAAGTCGAAATCATCGTCGAAATCGTCAAGGGCACTGAGGTCTTCGTCGAGAATCGAGTGCCGTGCATCAACCGTGCTACCGTCGAGCTCTTCATCCTCACCATCGTCATAGTTGTCATAACGCGGTGCGCGCTGAATCACGCCAGGATCTTCACCTTCGGGCAGTTCGTCTTCCTCATAGTCGGCTGCACCGTACTCATCATTTTGCAGTGCTTCCTCATCCCAATCGGATTCATCCTGAGCTGCGTACTCGTCCCACTCTTCGGCTAGCAGAGGAACATCGTCTTCATCATCCTCATAAAAGCCGAAAGCATCGCGTGACTGCATCTGTTCTACGCCGGCCTCATCCATTTCAACCCGTGCCGCTGCTCCCAGCTCAGGCGACGTTGGAATGGTCAGGTCAGAGAAAACGCGGGTGGGCCAGCCAAGCTTGACTGCGTCCATCGCGGTTTCCTTCACACAGTGCGATTCAGCAATCCCTACCACATCAATCGCGGTGATCTCGGCTCTGCGCAACAGGTGCTCAAGTGGCTCCGAATCCGCATTCGTGCCATCAAACCCGGTGTAGGACGCCGAATACTGGCCCTTCTTCACCGAATCATCAATCGAAAGCGCGGCGATCTCATCATGGAGCTCAGCTTCCGCTGTATCGGCTACTCCGTGCGCTGGCCAAGTATCGACAAAATCCGGGTTATCCGAGAAGTGAGCCCCCGGTTCGATATGCCAATCCTGAGTGGTCACAATATAGGCGTATTCATGGCCATATTCGGTAACAAAGTCGGCGATCTTTTCGGCAATTGCGTTGCCGCCTTCGACCCCCAGTGCACCGCCTTCACAGAAAGTCGGTTGCACATCGACAATAATAAGTGCGCGTTGTTCGGTCATTAATCTCTCCCTAGCAGACGGCTACACACGATTTTCGTGGTCAACGAGCCTTTGCGCGGCTAAACGAGCCTTTGCACGGCTAGTTAACATGTTAGTCATCTATTCTACTGTCCGAAACGTGATTTCGGTGAGCAGACTTTGGCCCCTTTGAGCGTAGGGCGTAACCTTAGAGTATGAAGATATTGTCTGCAGTTGCTTGGCCCTATGCCAACGGTCCGCGCCATATTGGGCACGTTGCCGGTTTTGGTGTTCCCTCCGACGTTTTTTCCCGCTACATGCGAATGGCGGGGCATGAGGTTCTCATGGTGTCAGGCACTGACGAACACGGCACTCCGATTCTGGTTGCCGCCGATGAAGAAGGCGTCACCCCGCAGGAGCTGGCAGACAAGAACAACCGGATTATCGTGGAAGACTTGGTCAACCTCGGCCTGTCCTATGATCTGTTCACCCGCACCACCACGCAAAACCATATCGACGTCGTCCAGCATCTGTTTGAGGGTTGCCGTGATAACGGATACATGGTGATCGAAGAACAGCTCGTGGCAATCGACCCGAAGACTGGTAACACGCTACCGGACCGCTTTATCGAGGGTACTTGCCCGCTGTGTTCGGCCCCGGGCGCGCGCGGTGACCAGTGCGATAACTGTGGCAATCAGCTTGATCCGAAGGACCTAGTCGATCCGGTGTCCAAGGTTTCGGGGCTCACCCCGGAGTTCAAGTCCACCGAACATTACTTCCTCGACCTGCCCGCACTTGCCGATGCGCTCGGCAGCTGGCTGGACACGGTAGAAGAGGACGGCAAGTGGCGTCCGAATGTGATCGCGTTTTCTAAGCATTTGCTGGAGGATATTCGTCCGCGTGCGATGAGCCGCGATATTTCGTGGGGCATCCCGGTTCCGGGCTGGGAAGACAAGCCGAATAAGCGGCTGTACGTCTGGTTCGACGCCGTCGTCGGCTATCTGTCTGCTTCGATCGAGTGGGCACGACGCCGGGCCGCGGCTGGCGAAGGCACTGCAGAAGACTGGCGGGATTGGTGGACGAATCCGCAAGCGCTGTCCTACTACTTCATGGGCAAGGACAATATTGTTTTCCACTCCCAGATTTGGCCGGCGGAACTCTTGGCATACAACGGTCAGGGTGCACGCGGTGGGCAAGCACGTGATTTCGGTGTGCTTAACCTGCCAACTCAGGTGGTAGCTTCGGAGTTCCTCACTATGGAAGGCAAGAAGTTCTCCTCTTCGAAGAATATTGTGATTTATGTGCGCGACGTGCTCTCGCGTTACCAGCCTGATGCGTTGCGTTACTTTATTTCGATTGCGGGTCCGGAAACGTCGGATTCGGATTTCACCTGGGCAGAGTTCGTACGCCGGAATAATTCCGAACTGGTGGCAGGCTGGGGTAACCTGGTGAACCGCACGGCAGCGATGATCGCTAAGAACTTCGGAGAAATCCCAGCGGCAGGCGAACGCGAAGAGATCGACAATGAACTCCTTGACGCGGTCCGCGCTGGTTTCGACAAGGTCGGCTCACTGATCGGCAACCACCAGCAACGAGCTGCGTTGACGGAGATTATGCGCCTAGTAGGTGAAGCGAATGCTTACGTGAACCGCACGGAACCGTTCAAGCTCAAGGCACCGGAAGAACGCGAACGCCTTGCGACCGTATTGAACACGCTTATTCAGGCAGTATCCGATCTGAACACGATGATGTCGGTTTTCTTGCCGCATTCATCGAATACGATCGACGTTGTGCTCGGCGGGGCAGGCGATATTGCGCCGATGCCACGCATGGAGGACGTCACCGATTTGGATTCGGGTTACCCGTACCCGATTATTACCGGTGATTACACGAACGTCCGCCCGTGGGCATCGCGGGAGGTTACCCCGGGAACGCCAATCGCTAAGCCAAAGCCAGCTTTCGTCAAGCTCGATGAGTCTGTTATTGCCGAAGAGCTTGAACGCCTTGGCATCACCGACGTCGAGTAGTGCACTACGCAGGTTAGGGTCTCGTGGCAAATTCAGTTTCGCGTAAAAAACGGCGTCGTCGACTCCCGGATATTCCGCAAGTCCCGCTCGCAGTTCCAATAATTGATAACCACACCCATATCTATCCGGATCCGAAAGGCAACGCGGAGGATCCGCAGGGCGCTCCGATACAAAACCGGGACGACGAAGGTTTTCTGCGGATGCCGGTGCTCCTTGAAATGTTAAAAGAGGGCATGCGGGCTGCGGGCGTACGCGGAGCGATAACGTCCGGTTGTGATGTGCCTGCCTTAAAGTTCACGCGTGACTTGGCGCGCGATAATCCCGAAATTTATGCCGCGCTCGCGATTCATCCGAATGAAGCCGTGCTACATGCCGGGGTGCGTGAAATCGGTCCGGACGGGTTACCGCCGCGCGTAGAGCTTTGGCATGAGCAGTTCACGTTAGATGAGGCGATTGCTCAGGTTGCCGATTTAGCGCGGGACGACGCCGTTGTGGCGATCGGCGAAACCGGTCTCGATTATTTCCGCACCGGTGAGCAAGGCGCTGCCGCGCAGAAGCAGTCTTTCCGTGACCATATTGCGCTTGCAAAAGAACTCGATAAGCCGATGCAAATCCACGATCGGGATGCGCACGCCGATGTGGTGGAGATTCTATTGGCGGATGGGGCGCCGGAACGGACAGTTTTTCACTGCTTTACCGGAGATCGAGAGCTGGCAGAGATTTGTGCGGCGAATGACTGGTATATGTCTTTTGCAGGTCCGGTGACCTATGGGCCAAATGTTGACCTGCAAGAAGCTTTTGATGTTGCTCCTGACGATTTAGTGCTAGTAGAAACTGATGCGCCCTATCTGACGCCGGTGCCGTTTAGGGGTCAGCCGAATGCAGCATGGGCGGTTGTGTACACGGCAGAGTTTCTAGCCGAGCGCCGTGGGATCGCTCTCGAAGAGTATTGCGAGATCCTTAACCGGAACACCTACCACGTGTATGGAATATGACAAATGTCCAAAATGTAATTTCGTACACCTTTTATACACGAAAGGTTACGATTTGATTACAATCGGTGTAGGTTATATAACGACACGAAATCTTAAGCTTGTTTTTTGGTAATCGAAGCAGATTCAACATCGGGCGAACCAAAATAACATCGGGCTTGAAGAGGAGAAAACTTTGGGACAGCATCGCAACGACGGTGAGTTTTGGGTTAGCGCACAGTTAGACCAAACTCCGAAGCCTGGTTCGCGACGTGCTCGGCGAATGGCTGAGCGTGCAGCGGCACAGGCCAAGCAACGCGAACTGCGTGAGCAGGAGCGGCTGGCGCGCGAAGCACTCGCAAATGCTGATACCGGCGAATTTCCGCCGATCGTAAGCCAAGATGTTCCGCAAGAACACGCACGTTTCGCGCCTTCCGGCGTCGACAGTATGCGTATCCGGACTCCGTTTAAGGCAACCGTAACCCCTACTATTCCAGCTGCAGAGCAGATGAACCACGCATTGGTGGCACGTTCGGCTGGTATTCATATGCCGACGTATCTGCCGACTCGTCGTACCCGGATGGTACAGGGTACTGCTTTCGGAGCGGCCGCATTGCTTATTGCTGGGCTTGGCCTCGGCTTTGCAATCGATCCGACCGATAGTCATCGACTCGCGCCGCAAGCCTATGCAGCTTCCGCGAATACCTTGGCATCGCAGCAACTTCTTCTTGCCGACGGTGAAACAGTAGATATGGACGGCGAAACCGGAGTGGCTATTCGCTACACGGTTGTGGTCGACGGCGAAGAGCTAACCTTGACTACCACGTCGGGAACCACGGTTGCACAGGCACTTGAAGACGCCGGTATTGAACTGGGTGAACTGGACGAGGTTTCGCTCCCGCTTAATACGCGTTTGGAGTCGAACGTGACGATTACGATTGTGCGCGTGACGACGGCGTTAGTGAGCGAAGATTTCGAGGTTGAATACGAAACTGTTCGGGAAGACGATTCTAGCCTCGCGCAAGGCACCGAAAAGGTTGAAACCGAAGGCCAAAACGGTGTTGGAACCCGCACTTACACGGTTTACTACCGCGATGGTGAAGAAGCTAACTGGGAAATGACAGTTGAAGCGGTAACCACCCAACCGGTGAACGAAGTCATCCGTGTGGGTACGCGCACCTCGTCTTCAAGCAGCTCGGGTGGCTCCTTTACACCGCCGGCTAACGCTGCTCCGGTAGCTCCGGGAACTTCGCGTGCGATTGCGGCCGAAATGGTGGCTGCTCGCGGTTGGTCAGAATCTGAATTTGCCTGTCTTGATACGTTGTGGCAGCGCGAATCTGGATGGAACCATCTTGCAATGAACCCGTACTCGGGCGCATACGGTATTCCACAGTCGCTACCCGGATCGAAGATGGCATCGGCTGGTGCTGACTGGCAAACCAATCCGGCAACCCAGATTGCATGGGGTCTGAGCTACATCTCGGGTCGTTACGGAACCCCGTGTGGCGCACTGAGCCACTCGTATTCGGTAGGTTGGTACTAATCAGTATTAGTATGTAACTCATGACGAATGAAGAACTTCCGGGCACTGATGCACGCGCATCAGTGCCCGGTACTTTATTAGGACCGGCTAAGATCCGGCAGTTAGCGGATACTCTTGGAATCCGCCCGACGAAGACCTTGGGCCAAAATTTTGTGCACGACGCCGGTACAGTGCGTCGGATTGTACGTGATGCGGGCATAGTGGCAGGCGACCAGGTGCTTGAAGTGGGCCCGGGATTGGGATCCTTAACTTTGGCACTGTTAGAAACAGGTGCGCTGGTATCCGCGGTCGAAATCGATCCACCTTTAGCACAAGCTCTTCCGCATACGGTCGCGGAGTTGATGCCGAGTGCCAGTGATAATTTTGCGGTGCTCACGGGTGATGCTCTAGATATTTCCGGCCCGGAGGATTTGGCGGTTCCTACGGCTGTTACGGCGTTAACCGGAACAGATTTCGCGCCGCGGCATTTGGTGGCGAATCTGCCCTATAACGTGGCCGTGCCCGTACTGCTCACTTTGCTGGCAGCTCTGCCGACCCTGGAAACCGTTACTGTGATGGTGCAGTTGGAGGTTGCGGATCGGCTCGCGGCCGAACCTGGTTCGCGCACTTACGGGGTTCCTAGTGTGAAAGCCCGCTGGTATGCCCAGCCGTGGCGGGGTGCGAAGATTTCCCGGAATGTTTTCTGGCCGGTTCCCAATGTGGATTCGGCACTTGTTCATTTACGACGCCGGAGCGAACCGAGCGGGGTAGCTCGCGAAAAAGTATTTGAAATCGTCGATGCGGCGTTTGCCCAACGCCGGAAAACTTTGCGGGCGGCCCTAAGTGCGTGGGCAGGCAGTCCTGCGCGGGCTGAAGACATTATTCGAGCTGCGGGGATTGATCCGAAACTGCGTGGTGAACGGCTAGATATTGACGGGTTTGTGGCGCTGGCGCGCGCCGCAGAAATTATTGACAGCGCCGGGTCAATCGATAGCACCGGGTCGAGCATGAGTGGGCAAGTAGCGAGCGAGCCAGTAAAACGCGTGGTTGCTTCTGCGCCTGCCAAAGTAAATCTGGCATTGCGTGTGGGCGGACCCCGTCCGGACGGATTCCACCCGCTCGATACAGTTTTTGAAGCCCTGAATATTCGCGACACCATCACCGCCACTTTGGCAGGTGAACTGTCCATGACAGTCTCCGGTATTACCGAAGGGGTTCCAACTGACGAATCTAACCTGGTCTTAAAAGCTGCGCGACTACTGCGCCAGACCTTCCCAGACCGCGGGCTTTTCGCAGATCCAGCCGCGATCGCACCCGAATTACGAGCTGACGACGGCCTTGTAGGCGCCCACTTGCATGTGGATAAGAAAATCCCGGTGGCTGGTGGGATGGCCGGTGGCTCTGCGGATGCAGCAGCTGCCCTAGTAGCCCTTAACGAGCTGTGGGAACTAGGCCTGACCCAAACCCAGTTGCTTGAATTAGGAGCTGAACTCGGTTCGGATGTTCCTATTTGTATTATGGGTGGGATCGCCCATGGCATTGGGCGTGGAGAGTTACTCACCCCGGTACCTTCGGAACAAACTCACGGGTGGGTGATGCTGACTAATCCGCGCGGCCTGTCCACCCCGGCGGTTTTCCGCACTTTTGACGACCTCCGCATTGTTATCGGCCCGCCAGCCCCCACTGATGAACTTCGCGAAGCACTTGGCACTCCCAACACTGGGCGAGTGGCGGGTTTGCTCGCTAACGATCTGGAGCCGGCTGCCCGCGCTATGCGTCCGGACCTAGCGATGATCCTCGATACCATCACAG
>JAAYWS010000066.1 GCA_012516575.1 Actinomycetaceae bacterium | reverse complement strand
TCTATCCGCCGGCTCAACGCCACGATCTAAAGGAAGCCTTATGGCAACGAAAGCAGAAGAAGAGCGCGAAAAAGCGCTCGCGACAGCCCTTAGCCAGATTGACCGCCAATTTGGAAAGGGATCGGCAATGCGTCTGGGAGATGCGCCGCCTCAAAAAGTAAAAGTAATTCCTACCGGCTCCCTTGCCCTTGACGTGGCACTGGGTATTGGCGGTTTGCCACGCGGTCGTATCGTCGAAATTTATGGTCCAGAATCTTCCGGTAAAACTACGGTTGCTTTGCATGCTGTGGCCAGTGCTCAACGGCTCGGCGGAATTGCTGCGTTTATTGACGCCGAACACGCCCTTGATCCGGAATACGCCCAGAAGCTTGGGGTGGACACCGATGCGCTGATCGTTTCTCAGCCAGACACCGGTGAACAGGCACTCGAGATTACGGATATGCTCATCCGTTCGGGCGCGCTCGATATTATCGTTATTGACTCGGTTGCTGCACTTGTTCCGAAGGCCGAAATTGAAGGTGAGATGGGGGACTCTCACGTCGGGTTGCAAGCCCGTCTGATGTCGCAAGCCTTGCGTAAACTCACCGGTGCGTTGTCGGCCTCGGGTACCACCGCGATTTTTATTAACCAGTTGCGTGAGAAAATCGGTGTTTTCTACGGCAATCCAGAAACGACGACGGGCGGTAAGGCACTCAAGTTTTATTCTTCGGTTCGTTTGGATGTACGCCGCGGTGAACAGCTGAAGGAAGGCTCGACGCCGATTGGCAACCGTACGAGGGTTAAGGTCGTCAAAAACAAGATGGCTCCGCCCTTTAAACAGGCCGAATTCGATCTGCTGTATGGCCAAGGAATTTCTACTGAAGGGTCCATTATTGACCTTGCTGTTGATGCTGGTATCGTGATCCGTTCGGGCTCTTGGTACACCTACGAAGGCGACCAGCTTGGCCAAGGTAAGGAAAAGTCCCGTCAGTTCCTCAAAGACAACCCAGAGATTGCGGAAGAGATCCAAGCCAAGATTCTCGCAAGTCTAGGTGTAGGGCCAGATGGTCTACCACTAGAGGATGAAGAAGAAACTCCGGATTATTAAAGGAAGTAGGGCAGGCGGCCCGCGGGCCGCCTGCCCGGTTCACCATGGTTGATTATCGCGAAGATGCGGATTTCATTGGTCGGCAACGGAAGAGAAAACGACTTACCCCGGAAGAAATACGCGAACGCAAAGAAGCTCGTGCGGCTGCTCGTAGCGAAGAGGATTGGCGGAGCTATGCACGGGATCTGTGCTATCGCCAACTAGGGATGATGGAACGTTCTGTTGCACAACTGCGGCAGTCCCTTAACCGAAATCTCGTACCGGGCAACATTGCAGAAGAGACCCTCACGGATTTTATCGACGCCGGACTCGTCAGCGATGAACGCTACGCGGGAATGTATGTGCGAAATGCGATGAGCCAAAAAGCGAAATCTCGTCGCGCTATCCGCGCGGAACTTCAGCGCAAAGGTATTGAAGCAGATATTGCAGAGCAAGCTTTAGCGCAGATCACCGAGGAAGATGAAACCTCTGCTGCGATTGACTTTGCGTGTCGCCGTGCGGGTTCGATGAGTGGCCTAGAACGGCAAGTAGCCTATCGGCGGTTGTATGGGGCTTTGGCAAGGCGAGGCTTCTCACCAGAACAAATTAGCCGGGCGATTAGCGAAGCACTAGACTAAAACGCGATGACTGCGCAAAAAAATACCGAAAACAACCTGCCCCGCACCTATGCTATTCGTACCATGGGCTGCCAGATGAACGTCCATGACTCGGAACGTTTCGCCGGGTTGCTCGAAGAAGCCGGATATGTTCCGGTCGAACTCGTCCCCGAAAAAGCTGCTCGGGCTACCGAAGCTGGTGATCAAGGAGCAGACGTCCTCGTTATCAACACCTGTTCAGTCCGTGAAAACGCGGCGAACCGGTTATTCGGTAACCTCGGCCAGCTTAAAGCGGTCAAAGAAGCTCGCCCTGGCATGCAAATCGCAGTTGGCGGTTGCCTTGCCCAGCAACTCCGGGAAGGCATTATTGACCGTGCACCATGGGTTGACGTCGTCCTTGGCACACACAACCTCGACGTGCTTCCGGTGTTACTCGAGCGGGCACGGCACAACAACGAAGCCGCCGTCGAAATTGAAGAATCCCTCAAAGTTTTCCCTTCCACCCTTCCTACCCGGCGTGAATCTGCCTATGCTGCTTGGGTATCAATCTCTGTTGGCTGCAATAACACCTGCACTTTCTGTATCGTTCCGCAACTGCGCGGTAAAGAACACGATCGTCGTCCCGGAGATATTCTTGCTGAAGTTGAAGCAGTTGTTGCTGAAGGTGCAATCGAAGTTACGCTACTTGGCCAAAACGTTAACTCTTATGGAGTGAGTTTCGGGGATCGGGGCGCGTTCGCGAAACTACTGCGGGCATGCGGCGAGATCGAAGGACTGGAACGGGTCCGTTTTACCTCACCTCATCCGGCTGCTTTTACTGACGACGTGATTGACGCAATGGCCGAAACGCCGAACGTGATGCCATCGCTACATATGCCGCTACAATCCGGATCAGACCGGATACTGCGGGCGATGCGCCGCTCATACCGCTCTGAAAAGTTCCTTGGAATTTTGGATAAAGTGCGCGAACGAATCCCACACGCGGCAATTACCACCGATATTATTGTGGGCTTCCCCGGTGAAACCGAGGAAGACTTCCAAGCCACTCTCGATGTGGTCGAAAAATCGCGATTCTCCTCCGCATTCACTTTCATTTACTCGCCACGCCCGGGCACACCCGCCGCGGAAATGGACGATCAGGTTCCGCCAGAGGTAGTTTCCGAGCGTTACCAGCGTTTAATTGATTTGCAACAACGAATCGTGCTTGAAGAGAACCAGAAACTGGTTGGCACAACCGTTGACGTCCTCGTTTCTGCCGGAGAAGGCCGAAAAGACGCCGAAACAGAACGCATTAGTGGCCGGGCAGCAGACAATCGCCTTGTCCATATCGGGCTTCCTGCGGGGTTGGAAGTTGCCCCGCGCCCAGGCGATATGATTCGCGTGCAAATCACTTATGCCGCTCCGCATCATCTAGTGGCTGATTCAGGGCTAAACGGTGGATTGTTCGAAGTACGCCGGACTCGTGCCGGTGACGCGTGGGAACGCCAGCAGCGGCGTAAAGAAGAATTGATTCTAGAAGCCAGCGGAAAATCTCCGGTTAAACTCGGTATGCCATCAATTGGTTTACGTCCGAATAATTAATCTTGAACGCGGAAGAGTCTGAGCAGGGGAGGATGAAACGTGACAAACGAGAATCTCGTGACGCTTACTCAGCCCATCCTTGCCATCGTAGGTCCTACTGCTTCGGGCAAAACTGCGCTTTCTCTAGAAGTCGCTGAACTTCTGGGCGGTTCGTCGGCAGTAGAAATTATTTCCGCAGATGCAATGCAGCTGTATCGCGGCATGGATATTGGCACCGCGAAACTTCCAGCTGCTGAACGACGCGGAATAGTTCATCATCAATTCGACGTGCTGGATGTGACTGATACGGCATCGGTTGCTGCCTATCAGGCCGCTGCGCGTGCTGCGATTGAAGATATTGCTAACCGCGGGAAAATACCGATGCTTGTTGGAGGCTCGGGACTCTATGTTTCTGCAGCGTTAGACGAGCTTAACTTTCCCGGAACTGACCCGCAGATTCGAGCGGAGCTTGAACAGATCTGGCAAACGCAGGGGCTTGAGCCGCTGATCGCAGAACTGCGGGAGAAAGACCCGGTTTCTGCCGACACAATTAACCTTGCGAACCCACGACGTGTGATCCGTGCACTTGAAGTCGTCCGGCTTACGGGAGAGTCGTATACCCCGAAGTTCCCTCGGCACACTGCTCACTACACCCCGATTATCCATATCGGAGTACGCCGTGATCGCGAATTGCTCGACCAAGCAATTCGTGATCGGGCGGTTCAAATGTTCGAAGAAGGTTTGTTAGCGGAAACGCGTGCTTTGCTCGAGAATGGGCTACGCGAAGGCCCTACGGCGGCTAAAGCGACCGGATACGCCCAAGCAATCGCTGTTATTGACGGGGAGATCAGCGTGGCAGAAGCCATTGACCAGGTCGCTTTCGCCACTCGCCGACTAGCCAAGAAACAGCGCACGTGGTTCGGAGCGGACAAGCGTATCGAGTGGGTAGACCTGAGCGCTCCTCCAGAAGAACAGCAATCTGTGCTCCGGCAAGCGGCTGAAGCAATCGTGGCCCGGTTTGGTCAGCTCGATTAGTTTTCGTCAGTTCGGTTAGTTTTTGTCAGTTCGGTTAGTTTTTGTCGACTTCGGTGAACGGCTGCAGGCTTTACGGCCAGAAGTGAGCCTAAGATCCCACTTCCAGCTCCCTAAACTCCGTTTTCAGCTCCCCAAATTAGGGAAAATCGAACTATCCGCAGACTATCTTCGGATAGTTCGATTTTCCCTAATTTCAAATAGCTC
>JAAYWS010000065.1 GCA_012516575.1 Actinomycetaceae bacterium | reverse complement strand
TGGCGGATTTTCACGATAGACATCGTTGAAAATCCGCCATTTTGTATCGCTTGCTATTTTGAGGTCAGTCCCCATTACTATTTTGTGGTTCGCATTTGTGGTTCGCACCCACTTTTCCGCCCGTAAAGTCCCTTATGTCGGTTCTTGTCCTCGAGTTTTTTTGAAGTATAAGAAGGATTGTGTGCATAAGTATCAACTTTTCGTACCCTCCAAGTCGTATATAGCGCTGGAGGTAGGTAAAAGTTGACACTTATGCACAAACCTCGCCGTACACGACTCGCAAGCGCGAACTACAACCAGCCGTTTTCCTGCGCAATACGGGCAGCCTCGTTGCGGGTTCGCGCACCCGTTTTAGCAATAGCCGAAGAAAGAAGATTTCGCACAGTTCCTTCACTTAAAAACACTTCGGCAGCAATATCCGCCACCGTCACACCTTCCAACGCGATACGAAGCAATTCGCGTTCGCGGTCGGTCAGCGGATTATTCCCCTCAAAAAGTGCGGTAGTAGCCAGCGCTGGATCAACCACCCGCCCTCCTGCATGAACAGTACGAACAGCTTTAGCTAACTCGTCCGCAGGGGTTTCTTTGACGATAAACCCACTGGCACCAGCATCTAAAGCGCGTTTAAGATAACCAGGCCGGCCGAAGGTTGTCACAATCAAAACCCGAGTAGGAAACCCGCCTTGGGTAATTTGTGCCGTTGCTTCAATACCATCTAATCCGGGCATTTCAATATCGACGACAGCAATATCTGGCTGGTATTTTTCGACGGCTCGTAGCACCTCATCGCCGCGACCCACTTGAGCAACTACGTCCATATCTTTTTCTAAGTTGAGAAGCGCGGCCAAGGCACCGCGTACCATCGCCTGATCATCAGCCAGTAAAACCCGGATCATGTTCCCTCCATGTGCACGCTAATACGGGTGCCGTCCGTATCTGATTCGATATTAAGACGCCCACCGGCGTCCTCAACCCGTTCCCGTAAACCCTTTAGTCCATTCCCGGCCCGTGTGGGCGCGAAACCGTGTCCGTCGTCGTCAATGCTGATAGAAGACTGGCCCAAAGTAATATGGACCTGCTGTGCCCCCGCATGACGAATAACATTTGTCGCTGCCTCACGTAATACCCAAGAAAAAACTAACCGATAACCCGGCTCAACCTCGCTGGCAGAACCCGTGACCACTACGTCAAGCCCAGCATCTTGCATGGCCGCCACGGTATCGCGCAGCTCCTCATCAAGCATGCGCACGCGCAACCCCGATACCGTTAACCGGATTTCGTTAATCGCACTGCGGGCAAGCTGGCCAATCTCCGCATTTTGTTGCTTTGCTGCAACCGGGTCATGGTCGACGAGTTTGGCTGCTAGATCAGCCTTCATTGAAATAACCGTCAGGGAATGCCCCAGTACGTCATGAACGTCGCGGGCGACGCGGTCGCGTTCGTCGGCAATCGCCATGCGGGTTGTTAGTTTCCGTTCGCGTTCAGCGGTTTCTTTAAAAGATCGGATGCCCATCGTCATAAATAGAATCCCGAAACCAGTGAAGAAAATATTTAACGTTAGCCCATTGCACCCAAAAGCACACCCGGCAATCCCGGAAACAATTGTTGCCGCCAAACCTGCTGGAAAAGCTTGGCGCGCGGGTAACGTCAAAACTAAAACTGGGATAACAAATATTCCTGTGCCTAACGCGTGATCGCCTACCATCAGGTGCAAAACAGCGGCGAGTACCGCAAGTGCAATCGCATGGCCGTAGCGCCGCCAACCGGTGAGCGGTTGGCGCAATACACCAAAAACAAAGGACATAGCATGCAGGTAGATTGCGGCAAAAATGATGATTACCAGCATGCCGATTATCCGAAACAACATTCCGTTCTCACTGGCGAATATTCCGCGAATCGGGAAGTAAAGAAAAACTAGCCAGATAAGCGACATAAACGCGCCGATAAACGAGTTGCGTTTAGGTGCAGCCATGTCTGCTCCTTTGAGTGACGGGTCGGTTTACAGTGTAATGAGCAACGGCAACTAGCGCGACCGGGCCCGGCGGACGGCATACATAGTGATCGCGCCGAAGATAAGTATCCACACTCCGGTGCTCACACATGCCCACAGCAAGGATTCGGTGTGCAGAACCCCAGCTTCGTCAGTTCGCACTCCGCCGGTAATGGGATAACGAGCAATAACACCCGGTCCGTACATGGGAGTAAATTTCGCAATCGTGATTAGCCAACCCGAAAGCGGGGTGAAAACATTACCGAGGAAACCCAGCAGAACAAGAAACCCGACGGAAATCGTCACCGCTACTTCAGATCGCAACAGATAGGCGAAGGCAAAGCCATAGAGCGCGAAGGTAATGGAGAGCGGGATGATCGCGACAAAGGCGAGCACCGTGCGGGTAAGCGGTGCATCTGCGCCCATTGCTTGCCCAAGGAAAAACAGTACCGTCAGTGGCAGGAGGGTAATAAGGAGCGCACTAATTACCCGGTTGGTTATTGCGGCGCTATCTGGCAAGGGCGTGATGGCAAGTTGGCGTCCCCAGCCGCGCAGACGATCAATTGTGCCTGTTCCAGTGAAACCGACAGCTGCCGTAGCGGCACCGTACAGGGCCATATTGACGAGGATCATCATGTTTATATTGCCGTGTCCGATCGGATAATCCCCATATTGGGCGGTAGCTCCAAAAACAATGTAGAGCAACGCGGGCATAGCGATGGTGAAAACTAGTGTTTCAGGGCTTCGCAGGTAGCGAATAGTGTCCATCCGGATCATAGTGGTATTCATGGTGTTCCTTAAGCAGTGGGGAGAGCGACAGGGGTAGCGGCTGGAATATCGGCGGAAACGATAAGCTCGAAAGCGTCGTCAAGAGACGGGGAAACGAGTTCGAGTTCGGTAGCTCCGGCTTGGAGCAGGGCGAGCGCGGCAGCGTCGGAATCTGGCGTGGCCAGAAAGATGTGTTCTCCGACGACGTCGGCACCATATTGTTGTGTAAAGCTCTTGATACGTTGTGGTTCGGCGTGGGAAATAGTGGCGCGAATCTGGCGAAGGCCAGCAAGTGCGCGAATACTCGCGGTGTCGCCGTCGGCAATAATCTTTCCTTTATTCATCAACACAATTCGGTTTGCGAAACGTTCAGCTTCATCAAGATAGTGGGTAGCAAAAATGATTGTGCGGCCGGCACGCGCTTCGGCATGCATGGCGTCCCAAAATTCGCGGCGGACGGTGACGTCCATTGCTGTGGTGGGCTCATCGAGGATGAGCAGGTCAGGGTTGGGTAAGAGCGCGAGGGCAAATTTGAGTCGTTGGCGTTCTCCTCCAGAAAGCTTGGCAACTTTTCGGGAGGAGAGCCGGGTGAGGTTGGTACGCTCGAGAATATCGGCGATCGGTTCGTGGTGAGTGTAAGCGGAGGCGATATAGGTGAGCACTTCGCCCACCCGCATATCGTCAAGCAAACCGCCGGTTTGTAGGAGCGCGGAAAGCTTCCCTTGGGAGATGGCGGTAGCCGGGCTGGTTCCGCAGATTTCGACGACGCCGGAGGTGGGTGAAGTCAGACCGAGAATCATATCGATCAGGGTCGTTTTCCCGGCTCCGTTCGGACCGAGCAGTGAGACGATTTCACCGCGTTCAATCGTGAGGTTGATTCCAGCTACAGCGTGTACTGGGCCGGTTGGATCTGCGAAGGTTTTGCGCAAATCGGTGATATTCAAGATCGTGTTCATAGCTCTAGTGTTGTTCAGGCATGGGCGTGGCGTAAGTGTGGGACGTCAGTAAACCGACATGACAGATGTCATGTGAGTGCGGCGTGGAACAAAACTTGAATGTAGGGCGTTGGTCCTAGTAGAAAAGGACTATTATGAGTTTTCGAGAAAAAGTGCGTGCCGTTTTTGCCGATACCCGGCCGCTTAAAAGCCCACATTTTCGCCGTCTGTGGGTAGCCAATATTATTACGGTAATCGGGGCACAGCTGACGGTAGTGGCTGTGCCTGCTCAGATTTATTCGATTACCGCTTCCTCTGGGATGGTGGGTATTGCCGGTCTTTTCGGTTTGGTTCCACTTATTGTTTTCGGGCTGTGGGGTGGGGCGCTGGCGGACCATTTTGATCGTCGTACGTTACTGCAATTTTCCACGCTCGGCTTGATAATTACGTCGTCCCTGTTCTGGGTTCAAGCCGCATTACACCTTAATAATGTGTGGGTACTGCTCGGCATTTTTTCATTGCAGCAAGCCTTTTTCGCGATGACCCAACCGGCACGTACCGCGATTTTGCCTGATATCGTACCTACCGAACAGTTGCCTGCCGCGAACGCTCTTAATATGACCGTCCTATCGGCGGGCGCCATTGCCGGGCCGCTGGTGGGCGGGGCACTCATCCCGGTATTGGGCTATGCCGCGCTTTATCTGCTTGATACGCTCTCGCTTTTTGCTACTTTGTACGCGGTTTACCGGCTGCCGTCATTGCCTGCCGCTCACCGTGGAGATACGGTGCCTGGACTGCGCTCAATTATTGAAGGCCTGCAGTACCTGCGTTTGCACCATATTGTGTTGGTGAGTTTTATCGTGGATTTGATCGCCATGATTTTTGGTATGCCGCGGGCGCTGTTCCCAGAAATTGCGCATGTTGCGTTTGGCGGAAGTTCTGAAGGCGGAATGGAGTTCGCGCTTCTTTACGCGTCGATGCCTTTGGGCGCAGTATTGGGCGGAATGCTCGGCGGATGGATTAGCCGCGTTGAGCGATACGGTCTAGCCGTGCTTATTGCTATTTCGGTCTGGGGTGGTTCGATTATTATCCTTGGGCTGTCGTTCGAATTTGCTCCGCATGCCAAAATATTCATGTTGATTGTGGCAGTGTCAGCTTTGGTGGTGGGCGGTGCTGCCGATATGAGCTCAGCGGCATTCCGACAGTCAATTCTGCTTGGTCAAACTAGTGCTCAGGTGCGCGGCCGTCTACAGGGCATATTTATTGTCGTGGTCTCAGGTGGGCCGCGTATTGCCGATGTTATCCATGGTGGTGCTGCCGAAATTATCGGCCCGCAGGCGGCTACGTGGGCTGGTGGAGTGATCGTCGTGCTTGGAATGGGTATTAGTGCGCTAGTTTTCCCGCAGTTTAGAAAGCTTCGAGTAAAGCCGGTACACAGCTAAAGAAATGAGCGGTTTTGCCTAACGTATCTGTTAAAGCGGGCTTGTCAGGCTTACTCGTTGGTTGTTAACAGTTCTTCGTTAACACTAAATAAAAGTGTGGGCCTGCTACGCGATTGCAACAGGCCCACACAACTAGGTGACTTAGCTCAGAAGCAATATGACCTTTTGGCAGACGGATACCCTCAGTATCTGGTGTAATCGAACTACCGCTGGCGGTACCGAAAAGACAAGAGAACAGCGGCGACCGCCCCAAACGCGAACACGGTTGAAACTACTTTAGAATCAACTAGCCAAGACCCTGCGAGTAAAACTGCCGCCACAATCATTGAATAGAAAGCGATTGGTCCGCCAAAACGATCCATAACATCTCCTTAATCACCGAGCGGTCAGTTGCCGAGCAGTTAAAGTCTTCGTCCGCCCCACCTGTTTGGAATCCTACGCTAGTGCGCCGTTAATCGGTGAACATATCGATTCGAGTTTTGGTCTGCTGGAATTAACGCCGAGGATTGGGTACTCAGTTTTGCAACCCACTGCCACAGCACCCTACAATGCGCATGAAATCCTACCGATTAGCGAGCAATACCACCGATCTAGTCAGTGAGAGCCGTCAATATAGCCGATAAGATAGACAAGGTTGCAAATTCAGATCTTTCAAGGAGTGCTCGCATGAGCATCGTTGTTGCTTATAAATACACCTCAAACCCGCAAGACGCCCGAGTGGGCGCCGACGGCGTTGTGGACTGGTCGCGCGCCAAACCACTAATGAGCGAATACGATCCGGTTGCCGTACAGGTAGGTCGGGCAGTAGCGGACGCAACAGGTGAAGAACTTGTTGGTATTACTGTGGGCATGGCGGCTATTGGTAAGGGCATGGCTACCAAGAATGCCATGTCACGAGGCTTTGATCGCGGCGTCATTATTGCTGACGACGCTACCGCAGATTGGAACCCGACTCGTTACGCTAGCGCACTAGCCCAAATCGTTACTTCGATGGACGGCGTCAAACTAGTTATCACCGGTGACTCTTCGATCGATAACGGTACGCGCATGACCTCAGCGATCCTCGGAGGCTACCTCGGCTGGCCAGTATTCCAAGAGGTTGAAAAGATCACCGCGACCGATTCTGGTTTCGAACTGCTCCAGCAGGTCGACGGCGGCACCCGTACCGTCGTCGTTGACGGGCCGGTTGTAGTAGCCGCTACCTCGGATGCTATGCGAGTGCCGGTTCCTTCTATGAAAGAAATTCTGGCAGCTGGCAAGAAGCCGGTTGATGTGCGTGCGTTGGATACCGTGACTGTTTCCGATACTGACCTGCGTGTGACGGGCCGGGCAAAGCCGGTAGCTCGCGAACGTAAGCAACAGATTTTTACTGGCGATTCGGCAGTTGCTGACCTTGTGGCGGCTCTGCGTAACGATGGCGTGCTCTAAGGAAGGACGATCATGACAACTTGGATTATTACCTCCTCGAGCAAGATCTCGAACCTTCTCGACACTGCCCGTGAGATCGGCGGTGCTGTTAACGTCGTCGTTGTTGGCGATACGCAGGTTGGCGGTGACGCTGTTATCCGTCTCCCGTTAGCTGATAACCAACCGGTCGAGGCTCTCAGCGGTGCAGTAGCCGATGTTATTACCGCCGAGCCGGGCGATGTAGTGCTAGCTGGTAATACCAGTGCAGATCGCGTATTAGCCGGTGCGGTTGCGGCGCGTTTTGACGCTCCGCTTTTGCAGAGTGCCAAATCAATTAAGGTCGGCGAAGCGGTTCTGTCCCGTTTCGGAGGCTTAAGCGATGAAACGGTTTCTTTTGATTCCGTTGTGGTTGCCGTGTTAGATGGGGGAGACGCGCTTACAGCTGACGCCGGTGCTGAGACTGTTAAGGAAGTTTCGGGCTACTCGGCGACGGTGACCGAAGTAAATACTGAAGATACTCAGACCGGTGATATTTCGCTGGCTACCCGTGTTATTGGCGCTGGCCGCGGTTTTGCTGAAAAAGAAGATCTTGGCCTTGCGCGTGAGCTTGCTGACGTGCTGGGTGCTGAAATTGGTGTAACGCGCCCGTTGGCAGAAGGTCACGGCTGGGCGCCACGTAATAGTTACATTGGCGTATCAGGTCATGTGATCGCACCTGAGCTGTACATTGCCGTGGGCTTGTCTGGCCAGATTCACCACACTGCGGGTGTTACCGATTCCGAGGTAATCGTCGCCATTAACGACGACGAACTCTCCGAAATCTTCAAATTCGCCGACTACGGCATTGTGGGCGACCTTTACGAGGTACTTCCGGAGCTTACTGAGGTTGTGAAAGGGCTAGAATAGCCACTTTTAAGGGTGTTCGATAACCACTTCGATCTAAATCAAGTCATGTGAAGGGTCCTTTAGAATCCTGAGACACTGGACTCACAACGCTTCCATTACTGTGAAACAGCAGGTTTACCGGCTCATCACAGATAAGCGTGTAGTTGTTTTCTGGGTGCTCCTGTTTCTGGGAGAACTAGGGTGGGCGTGGCTTCAGGATGTTGCCCGGCATGACCAACTCGGTTAGTCCTTTGCCGAAGATTAGCTTTTCGGATTGTTTTATCTCGTAAATCTGTTGCTGGCGTATAGCCTTCTTGAATTATTTCGCTCAGTTCAGAGACCAAAACCTTGCGGCGATAGTCCATGCCTGCCAAACTGGCGTGTTTACTGATCATTTCAGCCGTCTGTTGATAATAGTTGAAAGCTGAATCGAAGTGCCCGAGTTTTCGTAACAGCCACGCAGCCAACATCCGGCTGATTATTCCTCTAACTATTTCTCCAAGCTGGTCACTTAGCGTTACACACTTTTCCATTTCTTGAACAGCCGGTTTGAACTGGTGTCGCGCCCGGTAACAATCATGTGTCAGCCAGCGAGATTGAAGTTCTATATCGATTTTTCCAATGCTCACTGCAATATCGGTCGCTTTCTGTAACTGGGGTAACGCGGTTTCCCACTGCTCACGTTCACGTAATGTTTTACCTAGCGAAACATGCGCATCTGCAAGAATGTCTGGGTTCCCTTTTTTCTCGGCGACTCCGATGTATTCTTCCCAGATCGCTACTAATTCAGGTAGCGAGCCCTGAATTTCCGTCAAACTGATCCACTGTTCTAATACACCCAGCTCGATACTGAGTGGCGTGTGATTCTCTCCAAACCAAGCGACACGTTTTGTTCCCTGCTGCGCCACGGAACGGGCATGGAAAAGAACTTTCTTAGCTTCATCGAAACGTTCGAGTTTGATCAAAACTTCTGCCCACGCAGTTGCCAACAAAGCTTCGATACTAGGAGTTTCTCTTCCCGAAACTAACTGGACAATTTCACGTAGTAAAGGTTCAGCATCATTTAGGTTGCTTTTTTCAATAGCATCCGTCACACCGTTTAGTAATTTTGTAAAACGTAATCCTAAACTCACTGGAATTCGTTCGGCTTGTTTAACTAGGAAGGATTCCCGCCGCCCCGATTGTTGTACTGGGAAATCCGCGGTTTTGAATTGCGTCATAGTTTTATTCATGAGCTCTGTAGCACCATAAATTGAGCTTGCTTCGTCAACAACTGTGTCGGCATGATCCCACATCCGCGCGTAGGATCCACGCTCAGGTGCGACTATTCTCCCGTCAAGCTCATGGAAAAACCCTACGATAGTGCTACTGTAGCTAGCCCAGTCTCGGCTGTCTGAAATTCGGTGAACAACCTTTCCATCAGTTGTAACAGATAGTCCAGTCCATATTGCTGGGTCGATTGGGTACTCGCAATTATCGACCAGTAAATTTACCGCGCGCCTATAACGCTCTTGACTACGCTCATGGTTTTTGTCAGGAGGCAGTATAACCAACACTTTGCCCAACACGCCCCACGCTCGTAACCGTTCAAACTCCCATGCGAGTCCTTCAGTTTCCCCTGCAATAATAACGATGGCGCGCGCACGGTTAGCTGTTAGTTTGACGGCATCTTGCCACTGTTCGTCTGGCCAATAGGTGCGAGCAGCTCCTAGCTCTGGTAATGGTTCGCCGGGTCTTCCGATTGCCACGAGATTCCCGCTTACATTCAGAAATGTGGTGAGCATTTCTTCAAATCTCGTAATCGTCATTGGCAGGGGAGGCGACGTTAACCCATTGGCCGCCAGCATCGTATGAATCTTTAAATCATCATCAGAAAATGATCGAAGAAACAAGATCGTGTTTTCATCAGTGCTGGAAGCGAACCCGACGCGATGAACTTTACGTGCACGACGCGCACACCAAACCGCGGGAAGATGACTAATCAATAGTCCAGCTACTCCAACCAACGCTAAAGATGGTCCAATGCCCCAACTGCCAAGTTGCGTTTGAATTACTCCGAGCCAAAGTATGCACAACGCTAACCAGACTGCAACAATCTTAGCGCCCAAGCCGAGAGCTAACCATTTCCATTCCCCACGTTCCCGGTCAACCGCAAATTGTTGGTAGCCGAGCATTGGCATTAAGAACTCATCGAAAACACCATCGGTGCCTAACAGAACAGCACCTATAAAAGCTACCCAAGGAAGCTGGGTATTCTCGATGATTGCAAGTGAACCGCCGATTAAAACGATGCCGGGTTTTATCCAGATCTTTACGCTTTGCTTGCGGAGAATTCGAGCTCCAACAGCAGCATCACGTACATGGTTACCGGCATTTTCAATGCCTGCAGCGACTTCTAACGACGATTCGGACTTCTTACGTCTGTGACTTCGATTCTCTTTGGCAATTGGATCGAGTATAAGCAATATTAGTCGCCAGATAAGAACTGCACCGATCACCGCCGCAATGCTTAACATGCTTGTCTCATTTCAATACATTGCCCCATGGGATTGTCGCATAAGACCTGGATTTCGACTCGTTCTTTTCACATCTGACGAGCCTATACAGCCTGAGCATGCCGCTGCCGATACCCATCGCGCCAGAAGATAAGCGCCAAAACCAAGGCGATCATCACGAAAGCAATAATCAGCAGGAATGAGATGATCACTCCGAAGTAGTAGCCTTGATCGCCGGCGTACCAGCGGATGCCAAGCAAGAACACCGCAGTAATAACCGCATTGCCAATGGCGGTAGCAATACGTTGCGCTGTTTGCATCACACCACCAGCAGTGCCTCCGTGCTCAGCGGGCACATCCAGCATCGACTGGGTTTGGTTAGCTGATCCCATTGCGCCTTGGCCAAAGCCCAGAATCGCTAGCGGAAGCATGAGCCACCAGTAGGAGATACCAAAGTCGAGACCCCACATGAGTAGTAGCGACCCAATAATGCCAACCAACATGAGCACCAGAGCGATCACCTGCACACCGCGTCCGTGCACCACCGCACGTTTACCAGCCCATACTGCGGCAATCGCGGAAACGAGAGCATTCGGCAAAACCATCAGACCATAGTCGAGGGCGCTAACGTCCATGCCATTTTGCAAGAACAATGCTAAGACCACGAAAATTGAGGTAGATCCGAGGAACATGACCGCCGCAATAGCGGTCGCGTAGGAGAAGGTTTTAATCCTAAACAGTTCGAGATCCACCATAGGCTCACGCCCACGGGCCTTATACTTCTTCTCCCAGAAGTACCATGCGGATAGTAAAAGCAAACCCAACGGAAAGAGCAACCACATCCATGCCGGTTGCTGCCCCATAAACGGCAACATAATCGCCAGAACAGAAAAGGCGAGCAGGACCATTCCTACCGGATCGAGATCAATCTTTGTGGGTTTAACTTCCTGGCCTTCGGCCTTCTTCATTGTGAGGTATTCGTGCCGGGCCTGCTTCTTCTTGCGCCCTACATGACGGCGTTCCTTACCAAACGGTAGCCACTTAATCGCCATAATGATGCCGACAACGCCAAGTGGGAAGTTAATAATAAAAGACCAACGCCAGCCTTGGTCCGGTCCGAGCATCGCAATTAACACGCCAGACATAACCGGCCCGGTAGCCACCGACATCGAGACCACTAGCCCGAACAGTGCGAAAGCTTTCGCGCGTGCTTGCCCCACAAAATACTGCTGGATGAGTCCCGTGGTCTGCGGGGAAAGTACGCCCGCTCCAAAACCTTGCAAAACACGCATGACGTTGAGCATCGGAGCGCTTGTTGCTAAACCAACCAGCAAAGAAGCTAGCGAGAAAATAACCGAACCGATCACGAACACTGTTGATCGGCCAAACATATCGCCCAAGCGTCCCGAAGGCACTAACACAATGCCCAAAGCCAACGCGTATCCGGATAAAACCCACTGCAACTGGCTCGGTGAAGCGTCCAAAGCCTCACCGAGGGAAGGCAAAATATTCGTGACGCTCGAGACCTGAATCATGGTCATCATCAGCGGAACGAGCAAAACAAGCAGAAGCCGATTGCGATCGTAGATCCGATCAGTACCAGCTACTCGAATATGACGCGGATTGTTATGTGGTTGGTTGGGTTGTCTTTGCTCAGAAAGACGTGTCATTAATACCTCGGTTCAGCAAATGAATATGGTGGGAAATAATAAAAGGCGCATCACGCGCCGTTACATTTTCAACTATAGCCGAGGACGGCGTCGAACTCGATATATATGCGTTAGAATTACCCGTGACGATTCCACGAAAGGTTGGTCATGGGCAACGATCACGATTGCGGTAAAAACCACGCAGGGCCACAGCGCCGCGTAATGTTAAAACTATCGGGTGAAGTATTCGGCGGAGGTCAAGTTGGTTTAAACACCGATGTTCTCCGGCGGACTGCAGCGGAAGTTAAAGAAGCTGTGAAAGCTGGGGTTCAAGTAGGGATCGTAGTCGGTGGTGGTAATTTCTTCCGCGGCGTGGAACTCCAAGAAGCTGGAATGGACCGGGCACGTGCCGATTATATGGGCATGCTCGGAACCGTGATTAATGCCGTTGCGTTACAAGACTTCCTTGAAAACACCGGTGTTCCCACGCGCGTCCAAACCGCAATTACCATGGGCCAAGTCGCAGAAGCCTATATTCCACTCCGGGCTATCCGCCATCTCGAAAAAGGGCGGGTTGTTATTTTCGGTGCAGGTGCGGGAATGCCATATTTCTCGACCGACACCGTCTCCGCTCAGCGCGCCCTGGAACTGCACTGTGATGAGCTACTGGTTGGCAAGAGCGGGGTTGACGGGGTGTACACCGCCGATCCACGCACTAATCCAGATGCAGTACTCCTCGACAGCGTCACCTATGAGCAGGCATTACGTGATGGTTTGAAAGTTGTCGATGCAGCTGCCTTCTCGCTGTGTCAAGACAACGGAATGACAATGCGCGTATTTGGAATGGGCACGGATGGAAACGTGTCCCGCGCGTTACGCGGCGAAAAGATCGGTACGCTAGTGACATCAACTTTGGAAAACGAGGACTAACATGATTGACGAAATAATGTTCGAAGCCGAAGAGAAAATGGAAAAGGCAATCGAAGTCGCACAAAGCGATTTTGCCAAGATCCGTTCGGGCCGGGCGAACCCAGAACTTTTCACTTCGCTTATGGTGGACTACTACGGTGCTCCTACACCACTCCAGCAGCTTGCTACGGTTTCGGTCCCCGAAGCACGTACTGTGCTGATCTCGCCCTACGACCGTTCGGCAATGAAAGATATTGAGCGGGCCATTATGGAATCGGACCTAGGTGTTAACCCTACTGATGATGGCCAGGTTCTGCGTATTAATCTGCCGGCGCTGACCGAAGAACGACGCCGGGAATACGTGAAGATTGCACGCGCTAAGGCTGAAGACGCGCGCGTGTCGATTCGCGCGGTTCGTCGTAAGGCGAAGGAAGCACTGGACAAGATTAAGAAGGACGGCGACGCAGGCGAAGACGAGGTCGCTCGCAACCAGTCTGAGCTAGAGGCACTGACGAAGCGTTTTACCGATCAAGTCGACACGATTTTGGATGGTAAAGAAAAAGAATTAATGGAGATCTAATTACTGATCGCCATCAGTCCAATGACAGAGCCGAAAACTACCGAGCAAACACCGAGCACCGAGCAGGCCTCGATTCTTTCGAGGCTTGCTCCGCGTCCTCCAAAACCTCCTAAAGAGGTGCAGTCGAAAGCGGGACGTAACTTGCCCGCGGCAGTAGCCACCGCGTTGATACTACTTACTATCGTGGGACTGTCGATTGCGTTTCGTATTGAATTCTTTGTTCTCCTCGTGACGATAGTGGTAATGGGTGCCCTGTGGGAAGCTGCAGGGGCTTTCCTCGCTCGAGATATCCGCCTGCCGTTAACACCGATGATGCTCGGGGCGCTTATGATGATCGCCCATACGTGGTTCATCGGCGTTGAAACAGGAATACTGACATATCTGGTGGCTAGTTTCGCGGTTGTTGTGTGGCGTAGTTATATCGGCGGAGGTTCGGCATTACGGGACGGACTAGCCGGTGTTTTCGTGCTGGGATGGATCGGCGTTTTCGGAATGTTTGCAGTGGCTCTTGCAAGCCTTCCCAAAGCGCCTTTCGTCATTATTGCCTTCATTCTTCTACCGGTTGCCAATGATACTGGTGGTTGGCTGGCCGGCATTTTCTTCGGCAAACATCCGATCGCGGCTTCGATTTCACCGAAAAAGTCGTGGGAAGGTTTTGTCGGATCGGTACTTGCAGCACTGCTCATATCGTTCCTTACTGTTGACCTATTACTCGGGCTTCACTGGCAATGGGCGCTCGGCATCGCCTTGCTCACCCCAGTATTTGCTACGGCCGGAGATTTCGCAGAATCCTTACTCAAACGGGATCTTGGCGTAAAAGACATGGGCTCGATTTTCCCTGGCCACGGCGGTATCCTTGACCGCGTCGATTCCATCCTTTTCTGCGCCCCCATGCTGTACGGGCTGCTCGGCCTTGGCATGGGCGTTTTTTAAAACAATGAATACTAAACCAAAACAGGTCAAACCTCGCGTAGAAAGCGGGCCGCGACCTACGTTAACTTTCACTGAACAACGCCACGGCAAACCACCGCGGCATTTTGTTGACCTTGATCGTGCCGGGCGCCGCGCGCTGATCAAGGATATGGGTTTTCCTGCTTTCCGTGCTGATCAGCTTTCCAAGCACTATTTCGAACATAATACGGTTGACCCGGCCGACATGACCGACCTGCCCGCAGCGCAACGTGAACAACTAGCCGCCCACGTATTTCCCCCACTTATCACGAAAATTCGCGATCAGATCGCGGACGGAGGGGACACGGTTAAAACCCTGTGGCGGCTATTCGACGGTGCAGTTGTTGAATCAGTGCTCATGAAATACCCGGACCGGGCCACCCTATGTATTTCCTCGCAAGCCGGATGCGGAATGGCCTGCCCTTTTTGCGCCACTGGTCAAGCGGGCCTGACCCGCAACTTATCCACCGCAGAAATCGTCGAACAACTCCGGTGGGCGCGGCACATGGCCGAATCAGGGGAGCTGGGTGGCGAGCCGATCAGGGTGACCAATGTAGTCTTTATGGGAATGGGCGAACCACTGGCTAACTACAAGGCGGTACGCGAAGCGTTACATCGGATGATCGAGCCGTCCCCAGAAGGCTTTGGCATGTCCGCTCGGTCGATTACTGTGTCCACGGTCGGCCTAGTTCCGGTTATTGACCAGTTAGCCGCTGAAGGTTTGCCGGTTACGCTTGCTGTTTCGCTCCACGCCCCTGATGATGGTTTACGCGACGATCTGATTCCGATTAATTCACGTTATAAAGTTGCACAGTTACTCGATGCGGCGCGACGTTATTTTGTTGCAACGGGCCGGCGAGTTTCTATTGAATACGCCTTAATTAAGAATATGAATGACCATGCTTGGCGGGCGCGATTGCTCGCCCACGAACTTAACAAACGAGGTAAGGGCTGGGCGCATGTGAATCCGATTCCGCTCAACCCAACTCCGGGCTCGATTTGGACGGCTTCGAGTAATAAAGCGACTCAAACATTCGTGCGCACCTTACTTGACGCTGGTATTTCAACGACGGTTCGCGATACTCGCGGTTCAGATATTGATGGTGCGTGCGGACAGTTGGCGGCCGAAACCTTAGATCGCGATAATGTGTCACGGCGAGCTGCACAAGCCCAAGCCGCTGTTGAGGCGCGTATTGCGGTACATCGCCAAGAACCCGATAATCTATTGGAAGTGATGACGGATCGAATCGACGGAGGCAGAAATGGGTGACACTTTCGCACGGGTAGGGCACTTCCGCTCCGGCTACGACGTTGAGCAGGTCGAAGAATTCCTCGCTTTAGCTAAAGAAGCGTACGCAAGTGCCGGTGTTGATACGAACGCTGAAGCGAGCTCGGATGAGGGCGAGGGCAATGACGAGGTTGAAACCATAGACGAGAATACGGTCCGTGCGATCGCATTCGAATTTGTGCGTAATGGTTACGAACCGGAATTGGTGGACGCCGCGCTAGACCGCTTGGAAAAAGCTTTTATTCAGCGCCGCCGCGCCCATGTGGTGAATACCGAAGGTGAAAAAGCGTGGTTGGAGGCTACATACGAGCAGGCGACCACCCTTTATGAGCGGTTATTACGCCCTGACGAGCAGCGTTTTGCGGACGCTGAAGGACGCGGTTATCTCAAGGCTGATGTGGACTCCTTAATGACCCGTATCGCAGACTATTTTGACGGCAAAGGTGAACTCACTTCCGCAGATATCCGACGGGCTACTTTTGCTAAGGCAAAAGGGGAGGCGGCTTACGCGGAGTCGGTAGTTGACGTGTATTTAGACCGAGTCATTTCGGTATTGCTTGCGGTTGAGTAACAATGCGTAAAGTTTTTATTCTGGGTTCCACTGGTTCGATTGGCACCCAAACCCTTGAAGTAATCTCGCGTAACCGGGACCGTTTTACCGTCGCCGGTTTAGGAGCGGGCGGCGGACAAATCGCTTTACTCGCACAACAGGCTTACGAATTCAACGTTCCCGTGGTAGCGATTGCGAACGACGCCGTAGCCTCCAGTTTCGTGCAAGCATGGGAAGATATTGCCGGGCAGCAGCAAGCTCCGCAACTGCTTTCCGGCCCAGATGCGATGGTGGAGTTGGTCAGCCAAGCCCGCGGAGAATCCTTATCCAATTCCGACGTCGTCGTTAATGGAATGACCGGATCGATCGGTTTGCGTCCAACGCTTGCCGCACTAAAATCCGGGGCCACACTAGCATTGGCGAATAAAGAATCGCTGGTGGCCGGGGGAGGTCTGGTCAAACAGGCGATGGCATGGCCTGGTCAGATTGTTCCGGTAGATTCCGAGCACTCCGCGCTTGCCCAAGCGCTACGCAGCGGGAAGCATCGAAAAGGACTGACGTCACCTGTTGTAGATGGCTATTCTGAGGTCGCACGGTTGATTTTGACAGCCTCTGGTGGACCATTCCGTGGGAAAGAACGCGGCGAGCTGATGGGAGTAACCCCGGCACAAGCCCTTGACCATCCCACATGGGATATGGGCCCGGTAGTAACGATTAACTCGGCCACTTTAATGAACAAGGGACTAGAACTCATTGAAGCAGCCTATCTGTTCGATATTCACCCGGACGATATTGTGCCGATTGTTCATCCGCAGTCAATTGTGCATTCAATGGTGGAATTCCATGATGGTTCTACTATTGCGCAGGCTTCCCCGCCCGATATGAGGTTGCCAATTGCGCTGGGATTATCATGGCCGGACCGTTTGCGCGATATTTCGCCGCCCTGCTCGTGGGAGCAAGCTAGTAGCTGGGATTTCGAGCCGTTAAACCACGAGGTTTTCCCAGCTTTACGGCTCGCTCAGCATGCAGTTGCTACCTCACCACTCCACCCGGCAGTGTTGAACGCTGCGAATGAAGAAGCGGTAGAAGCATTTGTTGGGCGCAGGCTGTCATTCCTTGGAATCGTTGACACGGTTGCACAGGTTCTCGCAGAGTTCGCGGCCCCGAGCAGTCTCGATATTGACACTGTTCTCGGTAGCGAAGATTGGGCGCGGGCACGTGCGAACGAGCTTATTGCCCAGCAAAGCGACCGGTAATGGCATCGCTTCCGGGTATCGTCCTTTTTATTATCGGCCTGCTCATATCAGTCGCCATCCACGAACTAGGCCATTTAATCCCTGCAAAAATCTTCAGGGTGCCGGTGCCGAGGTATTTTGTGGGCTTTGGTCCGACCCTGTGGTCAACCCAACGCAACGGCACCGAATGGGGAATAAAGGCATTCCCTTTAGGCGGCTTCGTATCTATCGCAGGCATGCTCGCGCCAGCCAAACCCGGAGTAAAAACCCATGATAAACATGGTCAGTTGACGATTGCCGAGCAAGCCCGGCGCGAATCAGCTGCCGAACTACGCCCGGGTGAAGAACACCGTGCTTTCTGGCGTCTTCCAGCACGTAAAAAATTCGTTGTTATGTTCGGCGGCCCGTTCACGAATGCGGCTCTCGCATTTATTCTTCTCGGCGTCGTCGTTCTCGGGCCAGGACTCGTCCAGCTAACCAACCAGATCAGCGCGGTTTCTCAGTGCGTAAATAACGCCGACAGCTGTAGCGTCGAACAGCAATCTCCCGCACTAGGCGTATTTGAGGCGGGTGACACTATCCTGATATGGGACGGGATAGCGGTAGAAAACTGGGCGGATATTCAACGTGCGATTGCCGATTCTGAACCCGTACCCACCGACGTCGTCATTATTCGTGACGGTGTAGAACAAACCGTGACCGTCACCCCGGTGCTGACCGAACGTCCGGTAATAACCGATGCTGGACAGGTGCAAACCGATGAGCAGGGCAATCCGGTGACTGAAATGCGGCCGTATGTGGGCATTTCTCCGGCTATGGAACGCGAACGCGGCTCGCTTGGCGACGTGCCTGTTTTCACGTGGCAGATGATGTCTGGAACTGCAGGCGTGATTGCCAAACTCCCGGTTCACCTGTGGAATACGGTTGCTGACTTGGTCACGGGACAGGAACGTGATGCGACGTCAATTGTGGGAATTATTGGGATTGCGGATATGGCAGGTTCAATTACCGCAACGCAAGCAACTGATTATGATCTAGTTGACCGGTTTGCGGACCTGCTGATATTACTGGCTGCGCTTAACACATCGCTGTTTATTTTTAATATGTTGCCCTTGCTGCCACTTGACGGCGGACATTTAGCGGGGGCGACAATCGAAGGCGTGCGACGGCATGTTGCGCGTTGGCGGGGACAACCAGATCCGGGCGCTTTCGATACCGCCCGGTTGTTGCCGTTGTCGAATGCGGTGATTATCTTCTTCATCGGGATGACGTTATTACTGGTGATAGCCGATATTCTCAACCCAGTTGTGTGAAATCTCAGCCGTTGGTTGAGCGTCTCACGCCCGTGGCGATACCACCTCAGGCACAGCGAAAGAGTGGAATAATAGAAGGCGTGAATACACCAGTTGAATTAGGAATACCTCGCGTAAAAGAAGAACTTCCGTTGCTTGCTCCGCGCAAGAAGACCCGGAAAATTACGGTCGGCAATGTGTCAGTGGGCGGCGACGCGCCCATTTCCGTCCAGTCTATGACGACGACGAAAACGCACGATATTGGCGCCACCTTGCAGCAGATCGCGGAACTGACCGCCGCTGGATGCGATATTGTGCGCGTAGCTTGTCCCACTGATAAGGACGCTGATGCTCTCCCAATTCTGGTGGACAAGTCGAATATTCCGGTGGTTGCCGATATTCATTTCCAGCCGCGTTATGTTTTCGCCGCTATTGAAGCGGGCGCTGGTGTGCGCGTCAACCCGGGAAATATTAAAAAGTTTGATGACCGGATTCCGGAGATTGCGGCTGCCGCGAATGCTAATGGCACGGCTATGCGTATTGGAATTAATGCAGGGTCGCTCGATCCGCGATTGCTGAAGAAATATGGCAAGGCTACTCCGGAAGCTCTTGTCGAGTCTGCGGTCAATGAGGCGAGGCTTTTTGAAGAAGCCGGATTTTATGATTTCGCAATTTCGGTCAAGCATCATGATCCGGTGACGATGGTGCAGGCCTACCAGTTGCTTTCGCAGGCGGGGGATTGGCCGTTGCATTTGGGCGTAACCGAAGCAGGTCCGGCTTTCCAAGGCACGATTAAATCAGCTGTTGCTTTTGGCACGCTGTTGGCACAGGGAATTGGCGACACTATCCGAGTTTCGCTGTCGGCTCCACCGGTTGAAGAGATCAAGGTGGGCGAAGCGATTCTGCGCTCTTTGAACTTGCGTCCGAAGAAGTTGGAAATCGTGTCTTGTCCATCGTGTGGCCGGGCACAAGTAGACGTGTACAAGTTAGCTGATGAAGTCACTGAAGGCTTGAAAGATATTACTTTCCCGTTGCGGGTAGCTGTGATGGGATGTGTGGTGAACGGTCCAGGCGAAGCACGGGAAGCTGACCTTGGTGTCGCCTCCGGTAATGGTAAGGGCCAAATTTTTGTGCGCGGTAAGGTTGTAGAAACCGTGCCGGAAGACCAGATCGTGGAAACGCTTATTCGTCGGGCACGTATTGTGGCCGAAGAACTTGGTTTGGCAGAAGACCCGGAAGCAAAGCCTGAGGTGATGGTTTAGATGCGGTGGCCGCTTCGCCGAAGCGGCACAATACGGCGGTTAAACTACTTCGATAAACAGGCCGCATTAGAACTGTTCGCGCGTGATCCGGTGGCGAGTGTTCTGGCCCGGATGCCTTTTGAACAGGGGTATCCGCGTCCAGCACATGCTGTGGGGTACTGCGAAGATGACGGCGATTTAACCGCGGTGTGCTGGGTGGGCGCTAATATTGCACCGGTTGGGTTTTCACCTGCTGGTTTGGATGCGCTTGCCCATTATTTGCGTTCGTGGCGTCGTCTTGCCAGTTCCCTGGTAGGTCCAGCCGACCAAGTCATGGGTCTGTGGGATCGGATTGCTGATTTTTATCCGGAACCGCGGGAGATCCGCCCGAAACAGTTGTCTATGGTGTACCGGGGTGGGACCGGTCTGCCTGGCGATCCAGAAACCCGTCCGGCAACCGTGGGCGAAGGGAGCCTCGTGGTTCCGGCGTCGATCGCCATGTTTATCGAAGAAGTCGGATACGATCCGACGATGTACGGGCCTGGATATGTGCAACGGGTGCACTCGTTAGTACGAGCCGGGCATACATTTGTGCGCATGGGCAAGGATCCTGACGGGTTAGACCGTGTCGAGTTCAAAGCTGATATTGGGGCGCTTGCCGGCGGGGTCGCGCAGGTTCAGGGCGTGTGGACGCACCCGGATTTGCGCGGGCGGGGGATTGGAAGTGCAGCAATGGTCGCGGTGGCTGAACAAATCCAAGACACGATTGCCCCCACGGTGTCGTTGTACGTGAACGACTACAATCTGCCCGCGGTGCGCATGTACGAAAAGATCGGCTTTGAAACCGTTGGTCATTTTGCGACGGTGCTGTTGTAATCAGGTGACCTATAGCCATTCGGCGCGCTTGGAGACGCCGCCAGCGGACGCCATTCTCGGAATATACGCGAATCGGTTAGACTTTATGCGTGCTAAAAATGAGTGAACTTTTTGTCCGTACCCTTCGCGAAGACCCCGCTGACGCCGAGGTCCGCTCCCATAAGCTACTCGTGCGTGCCGGCTATGTGCGCCGCGCAGCGCCGGGAGTGTATACTTGGCTGCCTTTAGGCTTGAAGGTTTTGCGCAAGGTTGAACAGGTTATCCGTGAGGAAATGGACGGGGCTGGTTCGCAAGAAATGCATTTCCCGGCTCTGCTCCCGCGTGAACCCTACGAAGCTACCGGACGTTGGGACGACTACGGTCCGAACCTGTTCCGGCTGAAAGATCGGCGCGAGAACGACTACCTGCTTGCTCCCACGCATGAGGAAATGTTTACCCTTGCGGTGAAGGACATGTACTCCTCGTACAAGGATCTGCCGGTATCGCTCTACCAGATCCAGCACAAGTACCGTGATGAGGCTCGGCCGCGCGCCGGTATTATCCGCACTCGCGAATTCATTATGAAGGACGCTTACTCTTTCGATATTGACGACGCCGGTTTGGATAAGTCCTACGAAATCATGCGTAACGCATACGAGAAGATTTTTCAGCGCCTAGGGTTGCCGTACGAGATTTGTTCGGCTCAGTCCGGGGCAATGGGAGGGTCTCGTTCAGAAGAGTTCCTTTTCCCGTGCGAGATTGGCGAAGATACTTTTGTGCGCTCCCCGGGCGGATACACTGCGAATACTGAAGCAGTAACCACTCCACCGGTGGCTGACGTGGATTATTCTGATGTGCCCACGCCAACTGTGGAAATGACTCCGGGTGCTACCACGATTGAGTCGCTGGTCGATATGGCCAACGATATTCGTCCGCGTGCTGATCGTCCGTGGGAAGCGTCCGATACGCTCAAGAACGTCGTCGTCGTCTTCGTACATCCGGATGGTACTCGTGAACCGGTGGTGATCGGTCTGCCAGGTGACCGCGAAGTGGATCTGAAGCGCGTGGAGGCGAATGTTTCTCCGGCTGAAGTTGAAGTTGCTGGTCCGGAGGATCTAGAGAAGTTCCCGCAGCTCGTGCCGGGCTATATCGGTCCGGAAGTAATCGGCCCGAATTCGCCATTGCGCGAAGTAGGGGAGAACGGTGAATTGCTTGGTTCTCCGCGTTATCTTTTGGATCCGCATGTGGCGCGCGGTTCGCGTTGGATCACCGGTGCGAATGAAGTTGATAAGCACGTTTTTGATTTCGTTTACGGCCGAGATTTTGAAGTGGACGGTTTTATCGAGGCTGCGGAAGTACGCGCCGGAGATGAAGCTCCGGATGGTTCCGGTCCCTTGTCTATTGAACGTGGTATCGAAATCGGTCATATCTTCCAACTGGGTCGTAAATATGCTGAGGCGCTTGACTTGAAGGTGCTTGACCAGAACGGTAAAGCCACCGTGGTTACCATGGGCTCTTACGGTATTGGTGTCACCCGGGTTTTGGCAGCCCTCGCAGAGTTGAACTCGGATGATCTGGGCCTAATTTGGCCGCTTGAACTGGCACCGGCACACGTGCACATTATTGCCACTGGTAAGGATGACGAAGTCTTCGACACTGCACAGAATTTCGCTAGCGAGCTGACCGCGGCAGGGCGAGAGGTGCTTTACGATGACCGTCGCCGAGTTTCGGCAGGCGTAAAGTTCGCCGACTACGAATTGCTCGGCGTACCGTATGCGATTGTAGTTGGGCGCGGGTTGAAGAATGGCGTGGTCGAGGTACGGGATCGGCGTACCCGTGACATCTTTGAAGTGCCAGTTGATCAAGCGCTTGCGAAACTTGCCGATGTGGCTGGGCTGTAAACTGCTGATTCGCCCGGGTTGGCGATCTGCCCGGGCTATTGGCAGGCTTGAACTGCCGATCCACCGGACTACCTATAATCCCGGTGGCCGGGCAGGACGCTAGGGACTTGCTGGCGGCACTTTGCCGTATAAGGTCAGGTCCACAACTCGTCCGTAACGCCGCGCAACTTCCTCGCGGGGCATGGTTACAAGCGGCGGGCGGGCGAAAATATAGCGGGCTGAGAACAATCCCAAAATTTCTCCTAGCACCAGCTCAAGACGCAAATCGGCTTCAGGCACGTTCAACTTCGCCGCCAGTGGTTTAATCATGGCGTTTTCCATCCAATTCGAATAGATCGAAAATGTTGCCTCGGATACTAAAATTGATGATGCAATCGCTTTGAAAAACGTCGCTGCTTTGGATTCTTCCCATAATTTGAGTACGGCCAGCACTAGACGTTCACCCGTTCCCAAACCCCCTTCCCCGATGGCTTCGTGAATTACTTTGACCGGGTCTTGTGGAAGCGACATGGACTCACGAAACAGTCCCGCTTTCGATCCAAAATAGTAATTGATCAGCCCAGGATCACAATCAGCCTTCGCTGCTAAGTCGCGCATGGTAACTGCTGAGAAATCGGATCGGGAAAAAGCTTCATGAGCAATTTCGAGTAGCCGTTCACGTACTTCACCGCGTTTGGCAGCCGGCCCTCGCGAAACTGTTTTCCTTGCCATTTGCTAACCTCGAATTTCATCAGAAAAGTTTTCGGGACCAATATCCCATGCTGGTTTTATGTTGTAATATCAACGAATTTACCCCACCGGAATCCTAATTTTCAACGCTGTTGAAAATTAAGAAATACTTCATTAAATTAAAGATCAGATGAGTGCATGTAATGGAGGTATTAGTGTCGCATTACCGTTTAGGAATCGACGTTGGCTCAACAACGGTTAAGGCTGTTCTGCTTGACGGTGACAACGTCGTTTTTGAAGACTACCGCCGTCATCATGCTGACGTGCGGGCCGAACTGGCGAAACTACTTGACGATATTGCCTTTGAGCATCCCGGTGTCACTGTCAACGCGGCTGTTACCGGTTCGGGAGGTCTATCGGTTGGCGATATTCTCGATATTCCTTTCGTTCAAGAAGTCATTGCGGAAACGGAAGCAACCCGCCGGTACTACCCGGACACCGACGTCATTATTGAACTCGGTGGAGAAGATGCGAAACTTACCTATCTTAAACCCACCCCGGAACAGCGGATGAACGGGACGTGCGCGGGCGGAACCGGTGCGTTTATTGATCAGATGGCCTCGTTACTGTCCACGGACGCTGCCGGACTGAACAGCCTTGCTAAGAATTACGAGAAGATTTATCCGATCGCTTCACGGTGCGGAGTATTTGCTAAAACTGACGTACAACCGTTACTGAACCAAGGTGCTGCCCACGAAGATATTGCGGCATCCATTTTTCAATCAGTTGCCACTCAGACCGTAGCGGGACTTGCCAACGGCCGTCCAATTCGGGGAAATGTTATGTTCCTAGGCGGACCGCTCCACTTCCTGCCGCAATTGCGCGAAGCATATAAACGGATTTTGGACAAGGTCGAATCCTATGTCACTCCGGAACGCGCCCAGCTGTATGTGGCAATCGGCGCAGCCCTGCTCGCCGATGACAATAACGTTAAAGAGCTGGCACCCATGGCTCAAAACTTACGTGATGCGAAAAGTGTTGGCCCGGGAACTCACCGGATGCGTCCGCTTTTTGAAAACGACGCCGAACGCGAAGAATTTGCACTCCGGCACGCTAAGGCCCGCGTCGAAACCTTACCGACATCCGAAGCTCGCGGTGATTGCTTCCTCGGTATCGACGCCGGCTCCACCACGATTAAAGCCGTACTCATCGATGAAGACGACCGCATCGTTTTCACCCATTACGCCTCGAACGAAGGCGACCCAGTCAGCGCCGCCATCGACATCGTCAAGCATATCCAACGTGATTTGCCGGAAACCGCGCGTATTGTCCGCTCCTGCTCGACCGGGTACGGCGAGGGCATTGTACAAAGCGCAATCGGCGTCGACGAAGGCGAAATCGAAACCATGGCGCATTTCCGCGCCGCCGAATATCTGCAACCGGGCGTAACCTCCGTCATCGACATCGGCGGGCAAGACATGAAGTTCTTGGAAATCCGCAACGGAATGGTGGATTCAATCTCGGTCAATGAGGCTTGCTCTTCCGGCTGTGGATCCTTCTTGCAGACCTTCGCGGCGGGCATGGATACTGACGTGCGGACTTTCGCTAAAGCCGCCACGACGTCGAAGGCACCGGTTGATCTTGGCACGCGCTGTACCGTGTTTATGAACTCCTCGGTTAAGCAAGCCCAAAAAGAGGGCGCTGATGTGGCTGATATTTCGGCCGGGCTATCCTACTCGGTGGTTCGCAATGCGCTGTATAAGGTTATTAAGCTCAAAGACCCGGCAGATCTTGGCGAGCGCGTGGTGGTTCAAGGCGGTACGTTCTTGAACGACGCCGTTTTGCGGGCGTTTGAGCTCCTTACCGGGCTCGAAGTGGTCCGGCCGAATATTGCTGGGCTGATGGGAGCTTTCGGAGCGGCACTGACCGCGAAGAAGCATTACGATCCGGCAACGGTGGATCCTGTGCGCCCGTCGTCGTTGCTCACGATGGAAGAGCTTGAAGGACTGACCGTAGAAACCGAACTGAAAACATGCCGGTTGTGCCAAAACCATTGCAATATGACGATTTCGAAGTTCTCCACCGGGGAGCGTCATGTCTCGGGCAATCGTTGCGAACGTGGTGCATCGTTGGAGCGCGTACCAAAGAAATCGCCGATCCCGAATATGTACGAGTGGAAGTACAAGCGCATTTTCGGCTACCGGCGCTTGCGCGAAAAGGCCGCAACCCGCGGTGATATTGGTATTCCGCGCGTCCTCAATATGTACGAGGATTATCCTTTCTGGTTCACCGTGCTTACCCAGCTCAAGTTCCGGGTGATGATTTCGGGCCGGTCTAATCACGAACTGTTTGAAGATGGCATGGAATCTATTCCCTCGGAAAACTTGTGTTATCCGGCCAAACTTGCTCATGGACATATCGAGCACCTGCTCGACAAAGGTATCACCACGATTTTCTACCCGTGCGTGTCTTATAACGAACCCACGACTGCCGGGCAAGACAATAATTTCAACTGTCCGATTGTAGCGACCTATCCAGAAGTCATCCGGAACAATATGGAGCGGCTGACGGCGGATAAAGCCACTTTTATTTCGCCGTTCCTTAACCTGGCTAACCGGGATGTTTTACCACGCCGGATTGCGGAGACTTTCGCGGACTGGGGTGTCACTGAAGACGAAGCCCGTGCTGCCTGTGAAGCCGGCTGGGAAGAAATGGACGCGGTTAAGGCCGAGATTAAGCAAAAGGGGCAGGAGGCCCTAGACTACATTCGTGCCAATAATATTCGCGGTATTGTGCTGGCAGGGCGGCCCTACCATCTCGATCCGGAAATTAACCACGGTATTCCAGAGCTCATCGTGGGCCTAGGCGCAGCGGTACTCACCGAAGACGCCGTCGTCGAAAATAAGCTGGAACGTCCGTTGCGGGTGCGTGACCAGTGGTCCTATCATTCGCGACTGTATGAAGCAGCGGCTAGTGCCGGCGACGATCCGGACCTGCAATTAGTTCAGCTGATTTCTTTCGGATGCGGACTCGACGCGATTACTGCTGATCAGGTTCAAGAAATCCTAGAGGGCCGCGAAGATGTGTACACTTCGCTCAAGATTGACGAGATTTCGAATCTGGGTGCGGCTCGTATTCGATTGCGGTCGTTGGCGGCAGCTGTTGATGAGCGTGCGGCGCGCGCTGAATCTGAAGAAGTACTGACCTATCCGGCGTCTATGGATGTCCAAGATGATGGAGCCGGACGTACCCGGAAGAACGCGATTTCGCCAGCAGAAGCTGGTGAGCGTGAATACGCGCGCCCCGGGCATATTCAGGAGCGGGTGGTCTTTACCAAAGAAATGCGCGATGACGGTTACACGATTTTGGTTCCGCAAATGGCGCCGATCCACTTCCGTTTACTCATGCCGGTGCTACGGCGTGGCGGTTACAACGTGCGCCTGTTGGAAAAGACCACCAAGGAAAATATTGAGGTCGGTCTGAAATACGTTAACAATGACGCCTGTTATCCGGCGATTGTTGTGATCGGGCAGCTTATTGGTGAATTCGTTGAAGGCAAGGCAGACCCAGAGCGGACCGCGGTGGCAATTACCCAAACCGGTGGAATGTGTCGGGCAACGAATTATGCGGGGTTGTTGCGCAAGGGCCTGCGTGACGCGGGCTATGGCCAAGTTCCGGTGGTCGCGATTTCCGCACAGGGGCTTGAGGATAATCCCGGTTTTGAATTCACTACCGGCATGATGCATCGCGCAATCCAATCGATCACCCTAGGCGATTTGCTCCAAAAGGTTGTACTGCGTACCCGGCCCTACCAAATTGATGGCAATGTGGTAGAGCTCTATCGGAAGTGGGATCGGGTTGTTCAAGAATTCTTTGAGCATAAGGGGTATTCGCCGACGCTGGGACACTCGATCGGGTTCCATGCACTGATCAAACAGATCACTCGAGAATTTGACGAGGTTGAACTCCAAGATATTCCGCGCAAGCCGCGGGTGGGTTTGGTCGGGGAGATCCTCGTCCAGTACCATCCGGATGCTAATAACGACGCCGTTGGCACGATTGAAGCTGAAGGGTGCGAAGCGCAGTTACCGAGTCTGGCCCAGTTCTTCCATCAGGGTTTTGCGTCTGCGGATTGGGATTTCGAAACTTTGGGCGTGGGGACTAATAAGACCCGGCGGTTGTACAAACTTGCTTTATGGGCATTGCAACAATACGAGAAGCCGATGCGTAAGGCGTTGGCGGCCTCGAAGCGTTTTGATGCGGGCCCGACCATTCAGGAGTTGGCCGAGAAGGTGCAAGAGATTGCCCAGCTAGGTAATCAGGCCGGTGAGGGTTGGTTCTTAACCGCCGATATGATGGATATGATCGAAAACGGTTGTCCGAATATTATTTGTGCCCAGCCTTTTGCCTGCTTGCCTAACCATGTGATTGGTAAAGGCATGTTCCGTCCGCTACGGCTCAAATATCCTAATGCCAATATTGTGTCGATTGACTATGACCCGGGTGCCTCCGAGGTCAACCAACTCAATCGCATTAAGCTCATGATTTCTACGGCTTTTATTAACCATGAAACTGGAGATGAGCATTTAGATCTGCGTGCGGATGTGGTTGATGGTGCGGATGAATATGATCCGGATGAACATGGCTTGGACGAGTGCGGCTCGGACGAATATGGCCCGGATGATTCTGACGCTTTCTCTGGTTGTATGGCCACGCCAACTAGAACTTCTATACCGGTTTCTTTGGGTATCCCGCAGATGCGTGTCGGACAGTGGGTAGGGCACTGGTAATACAGTTCGCCCCGGTAAACCTAGTTGCCTAGTTGCACTGCCTAGTTGCCTAGTTGCACCGCCCAGTTGCACTGTTTAGACGGGGGCATGATCTGAATTTCAAGATGGGCGCCTTATCGTTCCCCTAGCGGAGCGATAAGGCGCTCAGGCCGATTTTGGGCTCACAGTTCCACACCCGCACCGGTCTGGCCGGGCACTGGCAGTAACACCGGTACCTTTGTACCCAATCTGCAACGCAAGTTTGTCCACAGAACTGTTAATGCAAATACTTTCCACAGTTTCTGCCCATGAAAAACGCGCAGCACTTAGGACATGCAACATTTCTCTTATGAGTTATTCAGTATTTCGTCCGGAAGAGTACAAGAAAAGACTTGAAAAGTCCGCCGCCTCGGGTAATCGAGCCATTCGAAAGGCAATAGAAGAAGGTGAGATTATTCGTCTTTCTCGGCGTTGGATCGCGAACCTAGACGCTGAACCTGATCTTCTTATAGCGGCGACTAGAGGTTGCCTTGTGGGTTGTTTAACTGCGTGTAAAATACACGGTTTATGGACGCCGACCAGCGGACATCCACATTTAATCTATGGGCGTTTCGGTAGAAAACCTCGATACTCGCCAGAGCTACTCCATCCCAGCCTTAATCCAGATCGATATGTAGGTGAACATTTAACTCCGGGTAAGTCTCCCACAATCGTGACACCCCTCATCGATTCCTTAGAGCACGTCGCGCGTTACCACAGTACTGAAACCGCTCTTATTGTTTTGGAATCGGCATTGTACAATGAGCTGATCACTCAGGAAACAGCGCTGGCTATTGTCGATAAGGCAGATAATAAAAAATCGCGTTTGCTCAGTAAAGCATCTGCTTTGTCTCAGTCGGGCAGTGAAACACGGGTAAAAATGTTTCTAGAGTCTCTTCGACACCAAGTGAAACAACAGGCGTATATCGAATCAATAGGAAAGGTAGATATCCTCGTCGGAAAGTCGCTTATTATCGAGTGTGATTCGGTTGCACACCATTCTTCGCAGGACCAAATGACAGTAGATCGCAGGCGCGACATGGCAGCAATGCATTTGGGATATCAGGTGGTGCGCTTGTCTTATCAGCAGATCTGGAAACTATGGGAGCTCACCAAACAAGAACTTAAAGCGATTCTTGCTACGAAGAAACACTTGGAACCGCCGAAAAGGCTTGCCGGAGCCTTGTTTTAGCCAATATCTAGTAGTTTTCTAAGAAACATGAGCCGAAAATCGAAGATATCGCCGCATCGTCGCCTAGGGAGCACGATGCGGCGATATCTTCGAATTTCACACTAATCCGTGAATTCCTCGGCGGTAATTCCCGGGAACGCCGTTGGATAGACATCCAATGCCGCATCGCCCGGTGTTGAAATCGTGCACATAAAGCTCACGATAGCCCGGCGCTGCTCTGCATCGGCGTCGTCAGCTAAAACGATCAAATGATCGGCCAACATCTGATAGCCGGTAAACAAAGGGTCTTCGGGGAGCATAACCAGCGTCGGGCGAATATCGGCGACACCCTGTTCCAAGATGGCATCAACAAGATTAACCACAGCTTCACCGCGCGCAACCTCGTTGAACCGATTTCCAGGATCCGTATTTGCCGCTACAAACTCGAAATATTGCCGGGCGGTTTCTGCAATTTCTAAACTCGATTCGTCGGCTGTCAACGCGCCCAATGCCGCGTAGTTAACCGAGCCGCAAATATCATCACCATTTGCGGTACCAGCTCCCGTTTCCACCGAAAGATGATAGGCATAGATCCGTGCCGAGGCCGCCATTGACGTTGCCAATTGCGGATCTAATTCTTCAGCCGCAATGAGTGCTTCGGACAGCTCATAAAGTTCAGTGATGAGTGCCGTATCAGAGATCTCACTCGGGGTGACATTAATTTCAGGGTTTTCATAGCCCTCCGGCGGCCCATCTGGCCACGGCACCCACACGTCACCCAAAACTGAATTCCACTGAGCTGATGCATCTACCAACGGTACTGCGGTCCACAGCTCCGCGCTGCGCTCACCTGCTAAAACTTCAATCCGCGCCACAGTCTGGGCAAGCGTCTGCCGCTCGACTTCTGCTGGGCTGGGATCCTTCGCTGATGGGTCCTGATTATCCAGCCGGGTGCCCATGGCCGTCATGACTACCGCAAATAATGCAATGATCAAAACTAGCACACCAGCAAGACTTAAAAGGGATCCAAGCTTGCGCCCGCTCATATTACGCTCAGTTTTCCGCATTTCCATACCCTAACTGTGCCATATGCAGGCCAACGGCAATAAGTTCACAGCCCCTTAGTAGCAGTTTTTGAGATGAGCAAGGTACGCTTAGCATTATGGCGAAATCTCTTGAGAATCAAGTAATGTCACTGCTCGAACCAGTAGTTGTCCAGGCGGGGCTCTTCCTAGAAGAGGTCCGCCTCGTTAAAGCGGGTCGGCATACTTCGCTGCGAGTGACCGTGGACCTCGAATCCGGTCCGGGTGGCGTCGGCTCAGACCAGCTTGCTGATGTTACTCGTGCAATCTCAAACGTGCTTGATGAAGCTGACCCGATTTCGGGTAGTTACAATTTGGAAGTTTCCACACCCGGAGCAACCCGAGATCTCATTGAAGCCCGTCACTTTTCGCGGGCGATCGGGCGCTTAGTGAATATGAAACTAACAGACGGGCGTACAATCAAAGGCCGGATCACCGGCGTCGTGAATGAGACGATCAACATGACGGTCGATGATGAAGAACAGCAGATCGCCGTGGCCGATATTAAGAAAGCTAATGTCGTCCTCGAGATGAAGCGGTAGAAGGGAAGCGGTTATGGAACTGTCACTGAATGAGCTACGGATTGTTGAGTCCGAGCTTGGTATCGACCTGCCCATCCTGCTCGCGGCAATTGAGGAAGCTCTGGTGCACGCCTATCAGCGGGTACCGGGTGCGGTTAAAGGTGCCCGAGTAGAACTCAACCACACCACCGGTAAGGTCACTGTGTGGGCTCCCGAATATGATGAGAACGATCAGGTCATCGGCGAATTCGACGATACGCCCTCCGATTTCGGCCGGATCGCAACCTCGACCGCACGCTCGATTATCGCTCAGCGGCTACGGGATGCGGAAGCAGCGCGGGTGCTCGGTTCTTTCCAAGGCAAACAGGGCCAGATCGTCTCAGGCGTGGTAGAAGGCGGCGCCGGTTCACATCCGGAGTCACGTGACCTGTTTGTTGAATTGGGTGAGAACCGGGGGCTGCTACGTTCTGAGGAGCAGGTAGCATCTGAACGTTTTGAACACGGCGACCTGATTCGTGCACTTGTGCTCGACATTTCGGTTGGTCCGCGTGGCGCGTCGATTCGGTTGTCGCGTTCGCACCCGGATTTTGTGCGCCAACTGTTTGAATCCGAAGTTCCGGAGATCGCAGATGGCACGGTAGAAATCGTGGCCTTGGCGCGGGAAGCCGGGCACCGATCGAAGGTGGCAGTGTGGTCAAATGACCCAGCAGTTGCAGCTAAGGGCGCTATGATCGGCCACAATGGCCAGCGAGTACGCGCGGTTACCCAAGAACTCCAGGGTGAGAAGATTGACGTTGTTGATTACGACGACGATCCGGCACTGTTTATTTCCGCTGCACTTTCGCCGGCGAAGGTAGTCCGAGTGGATATTTTGAATGCTGGGATGCGACAGGCCCGGGCAATCGTGCCGGACGATCAAGCTTCACTTGCGATTGGTAAGGAAGCACAAAACGTGCGACTGGCCGCAAAATTGACCGGCTGGTCGATTGATATCCGGAAAGCCTCGGAGGACAGCTATCGGGAATCGGAGCGCTACTAAGCACACCAATCCGGGCCAGATCCGATATTTCGTGCGTTAACCTCGGTGTTTACCGGGTAAGACAGGGCATCGGGAATCCGGGTGTGTGCAGTGGCACCCTTGCCTACGTTCGGAAAACTGGAGGTCTTCCAGTAGAATTACTAGCGTATGTCTACGTCAATCATGCAACGCACCTGCCTTGGATGTCGGGGCGTGGTACATCAAAATCAACTCCTTCGAGTATGTCTCGATGAAAAGGGCGCACTTGTGGCAGACCCGCATCGGCAACTTGGAGGGCGTGGGGCATGGATTCATCCGCGCCTCGAATGCTTTTCTAAAGCAAGTACCCGATCGCAGTTTTCGCGCGCGTTTCGACGCCCGGTTACTGATACTGATCAGGTTCGTGCGGTAGTAGAGCAACTAGTCAGGCTGGAAGGCGCCAACGCCGACCAGGTTTCAACCCATAACGAAAGCGGGTAGAGAGCCGATGGGCACCCGATGAGTACCCAGCGATGAGCTGCCGTCAAAGGGCCTGACGCATTATGCGCGGGCCGAAACATAAGGAGAAATGTGGCAAAGGTCCGCGTCCATGAACTCGCTAAAGAGCTTGGCATCACCAGTAAGAAGCTACTGGCAACGCTCCAAGCCAATGGCGAATTCGTAACATCAGCGTCCTCTTCAATTGAGGCGCCAGTCGTGCGTAAAGCACGTGAATATTTTGAGAAGCATCCGGAAGAACTAGATCGTAAACCGGCTGCTAAGAAAACTTCCCAAGCTGCACCTCGGAGAGCACCGGCGAAAGCCGCGCCGAAGGCTGCACCTAAGGCTACTCCGGCGAAGCCTGCCGCAAAACCTGCAGCTCAGCCGGAAGTTAAGGCAACTGTTGAAGCGGCTACCGAGCCTGCCGTTAAGCCTGCTACGGAAGCGGCGTCGGCAAAGCCAACACCAGCCGCAACAAAGCCAGCACCGAAGGCTACCCCCGGTCCGGTACCGGCAAAGCCTGCGCCTGCCAAGCCAGCACCGGCAAAAGCAAAGCCGAAATCTGATAAGCCACGCCCGGCCGCACGTCCTGCGGTAACTCCGGGCGAAGCGCTTTCATCCGCAATGGCAGCACGTGAGGCTGCACCGCGTCCAGGTGGCGGCAGGGCTCCGCGTCCGGGTGCGCCGCGCCCAGGTAATTCGCCCTTCGCTTCCCGGCAGGGAATGGGCGCTGGCCGTGGCCGCGGTGGTCGCGGGCCACGTCCAGGTAACTCGCCTTTTGCTTCCAAACAGGGCATGGGTGCTCGTCCAGCTCCGGGTGAAGGTCGCGGTCAGCGTCCGAGCGGTCCGCGTAAGGAAAGCCAACCACGCCAACAGCGCGGTGGTTCGCGTCCTACGCCGTCGATGATGCCCGAGCAGATCCAGCAACCGGATCGCGGCGGCCGTGGCGGTCGCGGTGGAGCTCCGGGCCGTGGCGGTCAACCGGGTGGTTTCGGCGGCTTTGGTGGCCGTGGTGGCTTTACCCGTTCCGGAGGCAAGGCCCGCGGCGGATCGACTGCGGGTGCGTTTGGTCGTCAAGGAGGCGGCCGTGGCAATCGCAAGTCACGTCGTGCGAAGCGCCAAGAGTACGAAGAGCAACAATCACCTATGCTCAAGGGCGTCCAGATCCCACGCGGTGACGGTTCGACCGTTGTTCGCGTTCGGGCGGGTGCCTCGCTAGCAGACTTCGCTGAGCGTATTGAAGCCGATCCGGCCGCATTGGTCACGGTGCTGTTCCGCATGGGAGAAATGGCTACTGCCAACCAGTCGCTTGATGAAGATACGTTCGCACTTCTCGGTGCCGAACTGGGGTATGACATTAAGATCATGAGCCCAGAGGATGAGGATCGCGAAATTCTCGAAGCTTTCGATATTGATATCGATGCTGAGCGTGAGGAAGAGTCCGAAGAAGATTGGGAGCCACGTCCACCGGTTGTTACCGTTATGGGACACGTTGACCACGGTAAGACCAAGACGCTGGACGCCATCCGTAACGCCGACGTCGTTGAAGGCGAAGCGGGCGGTATTACCCAGTCGATCGGTGCCTACCAGACTCATATTGACGTCGAAGGCGAACTGCGTGCAATCACCTTTATTGACACCCCGGGTCACGAAGCGTTTACGCATATGCGTGCTCGCGGTGCCGATATTACCGACGTGGCAATCCTCGTGGTTGCTGCGAATGACGGCGTCATGCCGCAGACCGTGGAGGCAATCAACCACGCGCAGGCTGCGGGTGTGCCGATCGTGGTAGCGGTTAACAAGATTGACGTGGAAGGTGCGAATCCGCAAAAGGTTCGTTCACAGCTCACCGAGTACGGCTTGGTTGCCGAAGAATACGGTGGTGACGTCGCATTCGTCGATATCTCTGCTAAGCAACGTACGAATATTGGAGAGTTGCTCGAGACCGTTGTAACCACCTCGGACGTTCTGGTTGAGCCGATGGCAAATCCGGATAAGCCCGCACGCGGTGTGGCTATTGAAGCCAAGCTTGACCAAGGCCGTGGTTCAGTTATTACCGCGCTGGTCCAAGAAGGAACTTTGCGTATTGGTGATCCGATTGTGGTTGGAACGGCCTATGGCCGTGTACGTGCCATGATTGACGACCACGGCAACCGTCTCGAGGAAGCCGGTCCGGCCCGTCCGGTTCAGGTTCTTGGCCTTACGTCGGTTCCGAGCGCTGGCGATCAGCTGATCGTAGCTGACGATGATCGCACCGCCCGGCAGATTGCTGAGCGTCGTGAAGCTGCCAAGCGTGCCGCTACGCTCGCTAAGCGTCGCAAGCGGATTTCGCTGGAGGATCTCAACCAGGCGATCGAAGAAGGCAAGCTCGAATACCTCAACCTTATTATCAAGGGCGAATCCTCCGGTTCGGTGGAAGCTCTCGAAGCCTCGCTGCTCGATATCGAGGTTGGCGATGGCGAAGTTCAGCTCAACGTTATCCATCGTGGCGTGGGTGCTATCACCCAGTCCGATGTGGACTTGGCAACCGTCGACTCGGCCGTCATTATTGGTTACAACGTCCGCCCAGCCGAACGTGTAACCGAACTGGCCGACGCCGAAGGCATCGAGATGAAGTTCTACTCGGTGATTTACGACGCGATTGACGAAGTCGAAGCCGCTATGAAGGGCCGTCTCAAGCCGATTTACGAAGAGGTCAAGACGGGCAAGGCCGAAATTCGTCAGGTCTTCCGCTCGGGCAAGTTCGGCAATATCGCCGGTTCGATTGTGCGCGACGGCAAGATCCGTCGCGGTCACAAGGCACGGCTTTACCGTGGCGAGGAACTTGTTGCCGACAACCTCGAAGTGGTTTCGCTCCGCCGTGAGAAGGACGATGTCACCGAAGTTCGCGAAGGCTTCGAATGTGGTATCACCCTCGGATACAAGGACATCCAAGAGGGCGATATTATCGAAACCTTCGAAATGCGTGAAAAAGCCCGTGACTAACGGGAGAAGCGACAACCTGTGGTTGTGGCTTAGCGCTAAGAATTAACAGATCGGGTGTGCGGGCATGACGTCCGCACACCCGCATCCATGAAGGAGAAACGATGGCAAATCCACGAATTGGAAAAGTCGCTGACCGAATCCATCAGCTCGTGGCATCGATGCTCGATACGAAGATTAAAGATCCGCGTCTTGGCATGGTAACGGTTACCGACGTACAAGTCACCGGGGACCTACAGCATGCCGACATTTACTACACGGTGCTCGGATCAGAAGAAAGCGCCCGCCAAAGCGCGAAAGCGTTGGAAAGCGCGAAAGGTTTGATCCGCTCGCATGTGGGCAAGCAACTCGGATTGCGATTGACCCCAACCCTAGCTTTCCATTTGGATGCCTTGCCCGAATCGGCCAAGTCGATAGAAGACTTGCTGGTAGCAGCCCGTTTCCGTGATGAGCAGATACGCAAAGCTGCGCAAGGCGCACAACCAGCTGGCGATGCTGATCCATATAAGAAGTCGGACGACGACGTCGAGTAGGTATGGCACGTAAGCCACGACATAAGCGGATTCGCGAGATAGATCGCCCCCGGCGCGTTATGCCGTGGGGCGATTTGCCACGCGGAGCCGAACCAGTAGCTGATGGGTTAGTACTCATTGATAAGCCGGCTGGCGTGACTTCCCACGATATTGTTGGGGCGATGCGCCGTTTAGGGGCCACCCGAAAAGTGGGCCATACCGGCACGCTTGACCCGATGGCTACCGGCCTGCTCACCTTAGCTTTTGGCAGGGCCACTAAACTGGTCCAGTATTTAACGGGCGCAGATAAGACGTATGTAGCACGGATTTCTTTAGGCGTCGGTTCGGATACGGACGACGCCGAGGGCGTTTTTTATCTGCCTGATCGGGCACAGATCATGGCACTGAATGCTATTAGTACAGCTGATATTGATCAGGCGATCACTGAGCTGACAGGGCGGATAATGCAAGTCCCAGCCACTGTCAGTGCGAAGAAAATTGGCGGTAAACGGGCGCACGATTTAGTGCGAGAAGGTGAAACCGTTGAACTTGCCGCGGAAGAAATCACTGTGTACCGCTTTGAACGCACAAGCGTCGTAACTGATGGAAACTGTCAAGTAGCCGAGCATGACTGCGCAACACGGGAGTTCGACGTCGTCGTAGCAGCCTCCGCCGGCACCTATATTCGTGCGCTTGCTCGTGATCTGGGCGCAAAACTCGGCGTCGGTGCGCATTTAACCATGTTGCGGCGTACCCATGTGGGATCGTGGAATGTCCAAGACGGGCATACTATCGAAGCGTTACGTGATGTCGTGGCAGGCGGGGGAGCAGTGCCGATTATTGGTATCGACCAGGTATGCGGTGAAGCTTTTTCCCGTGTTGAAGTCACTGACGACGAGGCTGTTCGGCTCGGTAAGGGACTATTTATTGGTTATCAGGAACCAGTTCGAAAACAGGATATGAATAAGTGGCCTGCATGTGCGTTCAACAGTGCAGGGCAAGCAGTAGCGCTGGTTTCCAAACGGCGCGGTGAACTCAAACCGGACTTGCAAATTCGTCTACCCGAATAATATTACGGACTGAATCGTGAAGGTCTCTCTGAGGGGATATACAATGCACACTATGACTGAAAACCTGAGTAATGAAAAAGTTGGTTGCGGCTGTGGCGGTGAAGGTCACGGTAAAGGCCTAGGTAAAGGTAAAGGCAAAGGCAAGGGACGCCATCAAGGTGGTCGTGGCGAAGGCGGACAGCGCGGCGGCCACGGCGAGGGCGGTTGCGGTTGTGGCGGCAAGGGACACGGCCACGGGCACGGGCACGAGTACGGGCATGGCCACGGGCATAATCACGAACACGGCCACGGGCATGGACGCGGCGGGCGTTGCGGTGGCGGCAAAGGCTGCGGCTGCGGCGGTAAAGGCAAACGCCGTGGTCAGCATACCGAAGGCACTCCGGAAAACGCTCCCGAGGACATTTCGCAAGGTCGTAGTCAACTAGGTCTACGCGCAGCACTTTAATAACAGTTATAAAACCAATGCACATATGGAATTCTGCGGCTGAAATCCCAGCCGACCTCACAGCCAGCGTACTGACCATCGGAATTTTTGATGGGGTACACCGTGGGCACTATGCGATCCTGGCGGAAACTGTGCGGCAAGCCCGGGAACGTGGCATGTTCTCGGTAGCACTCACATTCGATCCGCATCCGGTGAACGTGCACCGGCCCGATATGGACGTGCACTTGATTACTTCGCTGGCAGATCGCTTAGAACGGCTCGAATCGGCTGGGTTGGATGGCGTGCTCGTTCAACCCTACACTTTGGAATACGCCCAAACTGAAGCTGAAGATTTCGTCCGCGACCAACTGATGGGCGAACTCAAAGCCCGGGTCATAGTTGTTGGTGAAGACGTCCGATTCGGACGCAATAATGCCGGAGACGGCACACTCTTGCAAAAGCTTGGCGAGAAGTTCGGTATCGACGTCATCCTCATCGATGACCTCCGAGATGAAGAAGACGGCCGCAGGTTCTCCTCCACGTGGGTTCGGGAACTACTCGAAAAAGGGAATGTGCGTGAAGCCGCGAGAATATTAGGCCGTCCGCATCGGGTGCGTGGTGCCGTTCAACACGGTTTTAAGCGGGGTCGTGAAATGGGTTTCCCTACTGCGAACCTGCCCGGAGAAGGCATCGGGGAGATTCCGGCCGACGGAGTATATGCCGGGTGGTTGGTTCGCCAAATTCCGCGTTCACGAGCCACCGTGCATCTGCCGGCGGCGATCTCGATCGGTACTAATCCACAATTTGATGGGCAACAGCGAACGGTTGAAGCCCACGTGTTGGGCCGTTCAGATCTGAACCTGTACGGGGAAGAAATCGCCATTGATTTCATTGACTATGTGCGTCCCATGCTCAAACTCGGTTCAGTTGAGGAACTGCTGAAACAGATGGATAACGATCTGCGTAGCTGTGCGGAAATCTTAGGTGTTCCGGTTGCTGGCAGAGTAAATCCTGACGACGTTACCGCTGTTTAACCGGATAACAGGACTGGCGTTCGGGCTTTTAGGCATCGTGTGTTGTCATGCTGATAACGCGTGTCCTGTACGCGAAGTCACGTTTTAGCACGGAGGTTGCTCAGGGCTAGCGTGCTAGGATTGTTAGGCCGTTGGATCGGCCACGGAATGTTAGCGCTCGAGAGAAAAGGCTCGGGCTCCGTGCAACAACATGAAGGAGTAATCGTATGGCGCTATCCAAGGAGCGCAAGGATGAAATCATCAAGGAATACGCAACCCACGAAGGCGACACCGGTTCTCCGGAGGTTCAGGTTGCACTGCTGTCGGCTCGCATTAAGGAGCTGACCGAGCACTTCCGTACTCATAAGCATGACCACCACTCGCGTCGTGGTTTGATGCTCCTCATTGGTAAGCGCAAGCGTCTGCTTAGCCACCTTGCTCAAGAGGATATCGAGCGTTACCGCTCCCTTATTGCACGTCTCGGCCTGCGCCGCTGACGATCCAATCGGCCCGAGCCCCTTTTGGTTCGGGCCGATAGTTGTAACTGAAGATGCCCGCGAGGTCCGGTCTTCGGTGGTGGTGAACGGGGCAGACCCCGAGCATGATCATCGATGGCCGCACCCGGGCGAAATACATGAAGGAGGTCCCATGGAGGGTCCTGACGTAAAATTCGCCGAAGCCGTTATTGATAACGGTAAGTTCGGCACTCGTACAATTCGTTTTGAAACCGGCTTGCTGGCACGTCAAGCTGCCGGTTCCGCACTGGCTTACCTTGACGGTGAGACCACGGTGCTTTCGGCTACCGCTGTGTCCAGCCAGCCGCGTGACCATTTCGATTTCTTCCCGCTGACTGTAGACGTTGAAGAGCGCTCCTACGCTGCGGGTCGTATCCCGGGCTCGTTCTTCCGTCGTGAAGGACGTCCAGGCACTGACGCAATCTTGGCTGCCCGGTTGATTGACCGTCCGTTGCGCCCAGCATTCGTGAAGGGTTTGCGCAACGAAGTTCAGGTAGTTGCTACCGTCCTGTCCATCCACCCGGATGACGCTTATGACGTGCTCGCGATTAATGCTGCATCGATGTCCACTCAGATTTCCGGTCTGCCGTTCTCCGGCCCGATCGGTGGCGTGCGTGTTTCGCTTATCGACGGCCAGTGGGTTGCCTTCCCGCGCTACTCGGAGATGCCAAAGGCCACCTTCTCTATGGTGGTTGCTGGGCGCGTTGTCGGTGACGATATTGCGATTATGATGGTCGAAGCCGAAGCAGGCGAAGACGGTATTGCCAATGTCGAAGCTGGTGGCGTCACCCCGACTGAAGACGTCGTTGCTGAAGGTCTGGACGCAGCTAAGGGCTTTATCCGTGTGCTTTGTGACGCACAGTCGGAGCTGGCAGCACAGGCTGCTAAGGAAACCGAAGAGTACCCGCTTTTCCCGCCCTACGCAGATGAAGAATACGAAGCTGTTGCTGGCAAGCTCGGTGACCGTCTCGAAGATCTGTGGGGCATTGTTGATAAGCACGAGCGCGACGAGGCCCTGAACGCACTGACCGAAGAAATCGTTGAGTCGTTGATCGAAGACTTCCCAGAGCGCGAACAGCCGCTGACCTTGGCTGTTAACGACCACTGGAAGGAAGCAATGCGCACCCGCGTGCTGACCACCGGTGAACGTATGGACGGGCGTACCCCGGTTGAAATCCGTACCATTACCGCTGAGTCGGCTGTGCTTCCGCGCGTTCACGGTTCGGCACTGTTCCAGCGTGGCGAAACCCAGATTATGGGCGTAACCACCCTGAACATGCTCAAGATGGAACAGCAACTGGATAATCTTTCCCCGATTACTTCCAAGCGCTACATCCACCACTACAACTTCCCGCCGTACTCCACCGGTGAAACTGGTCGCGTCGGTTCGCCAAAGCGTCGCGAAATCGGCCACGGCATGCTCGCAGAGCGTTCGCTGGTACCGGTTCTGCCATCGCGTGAAGAATTCCCGTACGCAATCCGTCAGGTATCGGAAGCGCTCGGCTCGAATGGTTCGACGTCGATGGGTTCGGTGTGTGCATCGACCATTTCCCTGCTCAACGCAGGCGTGCCGCTGAAGGCTTCTGTTGCCGGTATTGCAATGGGTCTGATCTCGGGCGAAATCGACAACGAGCAGCGCTACGTAGCCTTGACTGACATTCTGGGTGCTGAAGACGCGCTCGGCGATATGGACTTCAAGGTTGCCGGTACTCGCGAGTTTGTTACCGCGCTCCAGTTGGACACCAAGCTGGACGGTATTCCGGCTGAAGTCCTCAGTGCAGCACTTGCACAGGCACGTGATGCCCGTCTGGCTATTCTCGACCTGATGGATGAAGCGGTTCCGGGCCCGGATGAAATGGCTGAGACTGCTCCGCGTATTATTTCGGTCAAGATCCCGGTAGACAAGATTGGTGAAGTCATTGGCCCGAAGGGCAAGATGATCAACCAGATCCAGGAAGACACTGGAGCTGAGATCACTATCGAAGAAGACGGTACTGTCTTTATCGGTGCGACCAACGGTACGTCTGCTGAGGCAGCACGTCAGACCATTAACGCTATTGCTAACCCGCAGATGCCGGAAGTTGGCGAGCGTTTCGTCGGTACGGTTGTTAAGACCACCACCTTTGGCGCATTCGTTTCGCTGTCCCCAGGCAAGGACGGTCTGCTTCACATTTCGCAGATCCGTCGCCTAGTAGGTGGCAAGCGCGTTGAGAACGTCGAAGACGTGCTTAACGTAGGCGACAAGGTTGAAGTTGAGCTGGCTGAGATCGATCCGCGCGGCAAGCTCTCGTTGCATGCAGTTCTTACTGAAGAACAGCTGGAAGCAGAGCAGGAAGCCGAAGCTGAGCGTGCTGAGCGCAATAACAACGGCCGTGGAGAACGCCGCGAGCGTCGCGAACGTCGCCCGCGTGAACGGCGTCGTACCCGTCGCAACGATAACAACGATAACGACGACGAGTAAATGACAGCCCACTATAGGTGCTTATAGTGTGAAGGCCCTGGGAGGGATGCTTCCCGGGGCCTTCAACCAATCTTGTTCAATCCAGCTTTAATACCAATCCAGCTTTTCATTCAACGAGGAAGAAAGAGCAACGATGAGCTACACGGCTATTGATCTGCCGATGACCAGTACCGAAACGGTCACTTTTATTGAAGATGGCATTATAGGTAAGCGCTCAATCTTACCTGGCGGGGTACGGGTGCTCACCGAAAAGGTACCGGCAACGCATTCGGTTAGTGCCGGTTTCTGGGTGGGGGCGGGGTCGCGCGATGAACTTCCCGGCTCGGAAGGTTCTACCCATTTCCTCGAACACATGTTGTTTAAAGGCACGACGACGCGTAGCGCCCGAGATATTTCCGCGCTGGCCGATTTTATGGGCGGGGCGATGAATGCGGCAACTGCCCGGCAGTACACGTCCTATTATGGGAAAGTTTTCTCTTCGGATTTTCCGCAGCTATTGGATTTGTTGGTCGACATGCTCACGCAAGCTGCGCTGGATCCGGAAGAAATGTCACTTGAACGTGGTGTGATTCTCGAAGAGCTGGCAGCCGCGAATGACGACGTGACAGATGTGGCCCAACATGCTTTGCTGCCTCTTGTGATGGGGGATCATCCGCTAGCTCGGCCGGTTGGCGGTACCCGCGAGTCGGTAGCTGAACTGACACATGGCCATATGCTCGAGCACTACGAGCTCAATTACCGGCCGAATGAGGTTATTTTTACGGCAGTTGGTGACGTCGAACATGACGAAGTATGCGACATGGTCTACGCGTTGCTAACGTCTTATGGTTGGGAGCTGGAAGACGGGGTATTGCCGGCGCCGCGCCGTCGGGTGGCGGATATTGTGTACGCCAGTGAGGGAACAGTTCAACGTATTGCGCATCCGGGGCGGCAAAGCGCGGTGGCAATGGGAATGCCGGGAATTCGGATTGACGACCACCGTGAAAGCGCAGGAATAGCACTGGATCTGATTTTGGGTGGCGGCACATCTTCGCGGCTTTTCCAAGAGATCCGGGAGAAACGAGGTTTGGCCTACTCGACGTATTCATGGCAGATGAATTCGGCTGAGGGCGGGGTGTTTATTATGGAAGCCCAGTGCCATCCGTCTTATGCCGAGGAAGTGGCAGCTATTATGGCCGGTGCTTTGGACGATATCGCGGCTAACGGCGTCACCGAGCAGGAAATCAATACGGCGTTTCACCAACGGCGGGCACAGCTGGTGTTCTCGGCTGAAGCGAGTGGGTTTAGACGTTCTCGTTTAGGCCAGTCAGAGATTTTCCGCGGTGATATGTGGTCGATTGACTATTCTTTGCGCAAGTCGCGTGAGGTGACTGCTGAGGATGTGCAGAAGCTGGCTGCGCAGATCGCTTCTGGTCCGCGCTCGTTGGTGATTGCCGGCAGTTAAGTAGCTCTTCGCAGATAAGCGTGTAGTGTTTTTAAGGCTTTCTGCTTCGAAGAGGGCACCTGATTTGCCGTTTTGAGGGCTGTTTCAGGCGTAGAGCTGTTTGAAATTAGGGAAAATCGAACTATCCGAAGACTATCTGCGGATAGTTCGATTTTCCCTAATTTGGGGAGCTGGAAATGGGCTTCGAGGAACCGCGAGTGGGGCTTTGGTCCATTTCAGCTTGCAAAACCCGAGTTTTAAATGCGAAACATAAGCGCTGGATGCAAAATATGCTAGCTGTGGCCGTACTTGGCGGCGAACCCTCTTAGAGAAGGAAGGCTCAGAAAACAACCACACGCTCAAATGCGATAAGCCAATTAGGGACACGAAAGACGATTGGAAGAAATCGGTCTAGGATAGTTACATGATTAAAGTTGCAGTGGTTGGGGCCAAGGGCCGGATGGGCACATCAGTGTCGCAGGCGGTGCAGAACGCACCGGATATGGAACTGGTCGCCCAGCTCGATATGGGCGATGAGATTAACGCGGAGACTTTAAACGGTGCGGATGTTGCCGTAGAGTTTTCCATTCCGAGTTCGACGGACGCCAACGTCCGGGCGCTACTGGATGCCGGAGTACACGTCGTCGTTGGCACGACCGGGTGGACCGAGGAGCGCTTGGCCAGTGTCGATGAGATTGCGAAGACGGCTGGGCGGGGTCTACTGATTGCTCCGAACTATTCGCTTTCCGCTGTACTGGCAATGGCATTCGCGGAAAAGGCGGCTGCGCTTTTTGAATCCGTGGAAGTCATCGAATTGCATCACCCCGATAAGGTCGATGCACCTTCCGGTACCGCAACCACCACCGCCACCCGGATCGGCGAAGTCCGGCGTGTAGCCGGTGTGGGCGCCAGCCCGGACAAGACGGAAACTGATCCGCTGGGAACCCGTGGCGGGGTCATCGAAGACATACACGTGCACGCGGTGCGTTTGCGCGGGCTGTATGCTCACGAAGAGATCTTGTTTGGTAACCCGGGTGAACAGTTGACTATCCGGCAGGACTCGTTCGACCGAGTATCGTTCATGCCAGGTGTACTCTTAGGCGTTCGCAAGGTTGTGAACACCACCGGGTTGACCTTCGGTCTAGAGAACTTCCTCGATTTGGATTAATCCAGCACCGTCCACCACAGATATTCCATAATCTCTCCGCCGTCGAGCTCCATCACGCGGCGGAGCGGACGTGGTGCAAAACCGCAGCTATCGAGTAGGCGAGTGGTTTGGTCGTGCCCGGCGATCGCCCACATCTGAACTTCGGTTGCCCCTGCTTCCCGCGCAATATCAGTAATCGCGGCGAGCATGCGCGCACCGTGGTCGTTATCGGCATACCGAGCGGGAATATCAAAATTGGTGATTTCAAAGGCTTGGCGGAGCGCGCCGGTTTCCGGATCTAAGCCGTTGGGATCATCATCTTCCGTCATGGAAGGATCTGCCGGGGCAATAGCAGCCACTCCCGCCACTTCACCGTTTTCATCGGCAACCAACACGTGGCAATCTTCAGATGGCGGATTTGCGATTAGCGACATCCACGTCGACGTTAAACCGCCCACTTCAAGCTGCGCCCGCGAATATTCACTGAGCTCCTTTTCCAGCCCGGCACTGAGCGCCTCAACTAAGGCCTCAGCCTGAATCTGCGCGATTGGTAACGCATCGATGATATTTGCAGGACGTACTGACATTTTGATTTCGCTCACCCGCCTATTGTCTCAGGAGTCGTGTTTTTTCGCGATTTATTCTTCGACGCACCCGTCCAAATTACGATTACACTTTATGAAACCCGATCAGTGAACTAGGCTGAGACACATGGCACAGACACATACACCTTCACGGTCCTTTGGTTCAGTAGTAACGGCGATGGTTACGCCGTTCAAAGAAGACGGTTCGATTGATATCGATGCGGCGCTACGCGTTGCAACGAAACTGGTAGATGACGGTTGTGACGCCCTAGTACTCTCGGGCACCACTGGTGAATCGCCCACTACGCATCAGCCGGAAAAGGACGATCTCGTTCGGGAAGTGAAGGCCGCGGTAGGCTCACGGGCCATGATTATTGCGGGCGCTGGTTCGAATGACACCGCTCATGCGGTACGCATCGCAAAGGGAGCACAAAAGTCAGGCGCAGAAGGCCTGCTCGTGGTGGCACCGTACTATAACCGTCCATCACAGGAAGGCGTGTACCAGCACGTTGTTGCGGTCACCGAAGCTACCGACCTGCCGGTTATGTTCTACGATATCCCGGGTCGTACCGGCGTGAAGATTACCGATAAGACGCTCGATCGTTTCGCTGCCCATCCGCAGATTCTCGCAGTAAAAGACGCAACCGGTGATGTGCCTGGCGGTTTCGAAAAAATGAACCGCACCGGTTTGGAATACTATTCGGGTGATGATGCTCTCAACTTCGCATGGCTCGCCCATGGCGCATCGGGTATGGTCTCGGTTGCTGGCCATGTGATCGCATCCGGCCTACGCGCACTGGTCAGCGAGGTTGACGCCGGTGATCTGCCATCAGCTCGCGCCGAGCATGCTAAGCAAGCTCCGGTGATTAACGCGATTATGGGCAGCGGTCAAGGCGCTGTTATGGCCAAGGAAGCCCTCAAACTCATGGGCGTGCTCGATACGGCTAGGGTCCGTTTGCCACTGGTTAACGCTCCGGCAGAAGAGATCGCCATGCTCCGCAAAGTCCTCATCGCTGAAGGGTACATGGAAGGCTAAACACGCCTGTTCATCTCACGGCAGTTTCCCATATCCCACCATGTGTCGGAAAGATGAAACAATATCCGGGTGACTGAACAACTTCCCCCAGCATTAAACAAAGACGCGGTACGCATCGTCCCGCTTGGCGGCATCGGTGAAATCGGCCGTAATATGACGGTTTTCGAGCTGAACGGACGGCTCCTCATCGTCGACTGCGGCGTACTTTTCCCAGCAGAAAGCCAGCCAGGCGTGGACGTGATCCTGCCGGACTTTAGCTATATTCGCGACCGGCTCGACGACGTCGATGGCCTTATCCTTACCCACGGTCACGAAGACCATATCGGCGCGGTCCCGTATTTGTTGCGCTTGCGCGAAGACATTCCACTAATTGGCTCCCAGCTGACAATCGCACTGGTGGAAGCCAAACTGTCCGAACACGGCATCACCCCGTTTTCGCTGATTGTCGAAGAAGGGGATATTGAACAAGTTGGGCCTTTCGAATGCGAATTCGTTGCCGTGAACCATTCGATCCCGGACGCGCTTGCTGTTGCGATCCGAACGGTTGCAGGCACAATTTTCCACACTGGCGACTTCAAAATGGACCAGTTACCAATGGACGGACGGGTGACCGATCTGCGCAGTTTCGCCCGGATTGCAGACGACGGCGTTGACCTGTTTATGGTGGATTCGACGAATGCGGAAGTGCCCGGTTTTGTACGGTCGGAAAACGAGATCGGCCCAGTTATCGAGTCGGTATTCGCCCAAGCTCGTGGGCAGATCGTAGTGGCATCATTTGCTTCGCATGTGCACCGGGTCCAACAGGTGATGGACGCCGCGTACAAACACGGACGCCACGTGTGTTTCGTAGGCCGGTCAATGGTTCGCAATATGGGGATTGCCGAGGAACTGGGATACTTGTCGGTGCCTGATGGCATCCTCGTCGACCTGAAAGACGCCCCCACTTTACCTCCGGACAAGATCGTTTACATGTCCACCGGTTCCCAAGGTGAACCGATGGCAGTGCTTTCACGGATCGCAAAGGGAACCCATCGCCGAATTGCGGTAGGCCCATCAGACACGGTTATCTTCGCCTCCTCACTTATCCCAGGAAACGAAACCGCAGTATTCCGGCTTATTAACGAACTCACAAAGCGCGGCACCCGCGTCGTCCATCAAGGAAACGCGAACGTCCACGTCTCCGGGCATGCAGCCCAAGGCGAGCTACTGTACTGCTACAACATTATGGAACCGGAATACGTCATGCCGGTTCACGGCGAACCGCGTCATTTGGTGGCGAACGGCGCGCTTGCAGTGAAAACCGGGGTGCTTGCAGAAAACGTATTGCTCACCGAAAACGGCTCAGTAGTGGACATGACGGACGGCGACTGCGATATCGTGGGCCAAGTGCCATGCGAATTTATTTACGTGGACGGTTCATCGGTTGGGGAGATCGAAGAAACTGATTTGAAGGATCGCCTGACGCTTGGCGAAGAAGGTTTTATTGCGATCTTCGCCGCCGTCGACCGGCAATGCCAAGAAATCGTTACCGGCCCGCATATTCAAGCCCGTGGAATGGCTGAAGATGATTCAGTTTTTGAGGAAATCCTGCCTGACGTCACCCAAGCCCTTGCGGACGCGGTCGCCTCGGACAATGCGGACCTGTACCACATGCAACAGGCAATGCGTCGGGTGATCGGACGATGGGCGGCACGCAAGCTACGCCGAGCGCCGATGATTATTCCGACTGTTGTCGAAGCTGAATCTGCGCGATAAATCTCGCAATCTTGCTTCTACCCGGCGCGCCAGTATAGAAAACACGGCCGAGATTATTAAGCTCAAAATAGGTGTGCCCATTTGCGGGCACTCGCGAGCATCCGCACGCAAGCAATAATAAGGAGAGATAGTGGCGCGGAGTAAATCCGGTTCGGCAGATCGGTCACGATCGACAGGCAAGCGAACGAATAACACCCGCTCGGCGGGCGCCTCGTCGCGCTCGAATGCCAATGAGCCACAAGAAGAACGCGGATACGATGGCATTGCCATGATTTTGATCGCGCTCGCGATTATTGTTGCTTTGCGCGAATGGTTCCAGCTTTCCGGGATCCTCGGCGAAATCATTCACCACGTTGTTGCTGGTGCTGTTGGTATGCTGGCGATTTTCGTGCCGGTGATTTTGCTCGGTTTGGCGGTCAAACTGTTCCGCCGGAAAACGGCGTCTACTAATAAACGTTTCACTATAGGTCTGATCCTTATGGTGATCGCGATTTCTGGGATCCTACATATTGCGCTCGGCCAGCCGGGTTTTTCGGACGGATTTTTACCGATTGAGAACGCCGGTGGGCTGGTCGGATATGTTGCTGGCGGGGGACTGGTCACGCTGGTATCAGTGTGGGGTGCGGTGCCGCTACTGATCTTGCTGGGCATTTACGCCATGTTATATTCCACGGACACTTCGGTACGTCAGATTATTGACTGGGTGCAGGATCGGCGTCCGGAACCTACGGAGGATGACGACGCTGATACGGAAGTAGTTGAGGAAGCTCCGCGTCGCGTACGACGTCCGCGGCGTACCAAGGCAGAAGATGCGACAGAGAAAATTGCTACGGAGGCTGTGACTGAGGAAACCGAGGTTGCCGCTACGAAGATCGCGGATGTTCCTGCCACACCTGCGCCTGCGAAACCGGCACCGGTGGCGAAAGACGCAGCGAAAGCAGTGGCGAAAGAGAAGCCGCGTCGGGCGCCGAAACCTGAGCCGTTACCGCCGCGTGTGGAGCAGCTTGAGTTGTCCTCGAATATTACGTACACGCTACCTGCCTTGGATCTGTTAATGGCTGGCCCGCCCGGATTAACACGTTCGGAGGCCAACGATCGGGTTGTGGAAGCCTTGACCCGGGTGTTTGCTGAGTTTGAAGTGGACGCGGAGGTCACTGGTTTTTCGCGTGGACCGACGGTTACCCAGTACGAGGTTGAGCTCGGCCCAGGCGTGAAGGTCGATAAGATCGAGTCACTGTCGAAGAATATTGCGTACGCGGTGGCTTCAGCCGATGTGCGTATCTTGTCGCCGATTCCGGGTAAGTCTGCAGTGGGTATTGAGATTCCTAATGCGGACCGCGAAACTGTTTTACTCGGTGATGTTCTGCGTTCGCAGGTGGCGCATAAGCAGACCCATCCGCTCGGGGTAGGCGTGGGCAAGAATGTGAACGGCCAGTTCGTGGTAGCGAACCTCGCGAAAATGCCACATTTACTGGTGGCGGGTGCGACCGGTTCAGGTAAGTCCGCGTTTATTAATTCGATGATCACCTCGATTATGATCCGTTCCACCCCGGAACAGGTTCGTATGATTTTGGTTGATCCTAAGCGCGTGGAGCTGACGATTTATGCGGGAATCCCGCATCTGATCACGCCGATTATTACTAATCCGAAGAAGGCGGCGGACGCTCTTGAATGGGTGGTCCGCGAAATGGACCAGCGTTACGACGATTTATCCGCCTACGGTTTTAAGCATATTGACGATTTCAATAAGGCGATTCGGGACGGCAAAGTCACTGCGAAAGAAGGCTCGAACCGGGTGCTTCACCCGTACCCTTACCTGCTCGTAGTGGTCGACGAACTGGCGGATCTTATGATGGTGGCTCCGCGTGATGTGGAAGCTTCCATTCAGCGTATTACTCAGCTTGCGCGCGCTGCGGGAATTCACTTGGTGCTGGCAACCCAGCGTCCGTCGGTGGATGTGGTGACCGGTTTGATTAAGGCCAATGTGCCTTCACGACTAGCCTTTATGACGTCTTCGGCAACTGATTCGCGGACGATTTTGGACGCGATCGGTGCGGAGAAGCTGGTCGGTATGGGTGATGCCTTATTCTCTCCGGCAGGGTCGATGAAGCCAATGCGCGTCCAAGGTGCGTGGGTGTCTGAGGACGAGATCGCCAAGGTCGTTAAGCATGTGAAGGCTCAAATGCAGCCGGTTTACCGTGAAGACGTGATCCCGAAGGCGGAAGCCAAGCAGATCGACGAGGAGATTGGCGACGATCTGGAGATCTTGCTACAAGCGGCCGAGCTGGTGGTTAATACTCAGCACGGGTCGACGTCTATGTTGCAGCGCAAGCTCCGGATCGGGTTTGCGAAGGCTGGGCGGCTGATGGACCTGATGGAGTCACGTGAGATCGTGGGCCCGAGTGTGGGTGGCAAAGCCCGCGACGTGCTGGTCACCCCAGAGCAGTTGCCAGATGTGTTGGCGCTAATTCAAGGAGCGGATGTTGACTTATCGGCACCTGCGGTTGACGACGAGTACGCTGATTTGGCAGATCTCGGCGATGTCCGGGTAGCACGTGAACCGGAAGAAAGCGCACCTTATGCGCACGGCAAAGACGGGGCTGGGGTAGAGACTCAAGCCACGCCTGATGGCGGCGAATACTCGGATGGCGAATACTCGGCGGATACTGAGCCGGATCAGAATCGAACAACGGTAATCCGAACCGACCGTTACGCTACCGACCCACTGGAATACACCGAAGACGATGCACGAAACTGGTACGACGAAGATGACGGCACCGGCGAATCCGGTGAAGACGCCTGGCAACTGACCGGGCGGTAACTAAGCGACCTAGTTTCCAGATCTGGGATCAACCTAAATCGAGCTACGCGCGAAAATATTCTCAGATTCGAATATGTTGTCAGATTCGGGACAGTTTTAAGAGTCGGCAGGGCTATTTAGTGCCTAGCGTAGCTTTAGTGGCTCTTCACAGATAAGCGTGTAGTCGTTTTGGAGTCTTCTGCTTCAAAGAGGGCCTCCGATCACCGGCTGGGTGCGGTGGCGCCTTTTGGGTGCGGTGGCGCCTGCTGTTGCGGTTGCGAGGTTCTGGTCGCCTCTCTTTTCGGGCGTGGGAGGGACGTTGATGATGCCTGTGCGGATTGCGCCCGCTTTTCCGCCCGTAAAGTCTCCTATGTCGGTGTTTATTTTTGAGTTTTCTGAAGTATAAGACGGACTGCGTGCATAAGTATCAACTTTT
>JAAYWS010000064.1 GCA_012516575.1 Actinomycetaceae bacterium | reverse complement strand
CCGCGGGGCGGGTGGTGCCGGCGCTGGCGCGGACGGGACCGAATTTAAGGCAGCATTGCTCCGATTTGAAGCGCGCTAAAAGAATTGATGGGGCTGTTCGCGTTTAAGCATGTAGGTTGGTGTGGGTCTGTGTTTCCTACGCGTGGACAGCGCTTAATTGATAAAAACGAGGACCACGTGTGAACGTAATTTTCGTATAAGAGCAGGCAGCAGGTAACGAGCAGACTAGTTGACGTCGTCTTCCATCCGAAGGCGCGGTTCACAGGATAACTCGGGGCGCATACCCTTTTTCCCGGCGTAAAACTTGCGGATCACGTCCATGTCGGCGCGCACGTCCCCAGTGAGTTCAATTGAATGCGCCCAACCGTAGATCATTTTGTCTCGGTCGATATAGCCGAGCACTACCGGAAGTCCAGCTTCGCGTGCAATATGGTAAAAACCTGACTTCCAGTACTCACGCCGGGACCGGGTGCCCTTCGGTGCAATCACCAAATGGAACTTGTCAGCCTTCTTTGCGTATTCCACAATATCGGCAACAAGCCCATTCGACGAGTTCCGATCAACACCAACGCCACCCACTGCGCGGGCAATCGGACCTAGCGGCCCGTTAATCACCGAGTTCTTGAGCAGGAACTTCATATCGCATCCGGCGTCCCATAGTGCGATCAGCATGAAAATGCCATCCCAATTCGAAGTATGTGGTGCTCCAATGATTACTGCTTTATCTGGCAATGGCTCACCAAATACCACCTTCCAACGGGAAAACCTCTGAAAAGTCCGGGAAACAATTTTCTTAAGGGACACGTCTACTCGCTATTTTCTATTGAGCTCGGATTCGATAACACTAATGAACTGGTCGGCTTCAATATAGCCTGGCACATAAGAATATCCGATGAGGAAGGCCGGCGTACCCGTAATTCCTAGACTCATAGCATTTTCATATTCGCTTTGAATAATTGCTGCAGTTTCTTCCGAGTTCATATCGGCCTCAAACTGGGCCATATCGAAAATTCCAAGTTCTTCAGCAATAGCGAGCAGGTTTTCCGGCGTCTTTTCCAAAGTGGTGGTGTACAGGGCGTGATCGTATTCCCAGAATCCATTCTGGTTCGCCGCTGCCAACGCCGCCTTGGCAGCTAAAAACGAGGCTTCGCCAAGTACCGGCATGAAGTTTTGTTCAATCCGGATGGTGCCATCGTCAATAAGCGGTTGTAGTTCACCGAAAACATCAATGTGGAAAGCTTGGCAATATCCGCAGTTGTAATCCTTATACGTTTCAATAACGACCGGGGCATCGAGTGCACCCAGCGCCCGTGGATCGCCATCAATGAGCCGGTGTTGCGCATCGATAAGCTCCATGGTTTGCCGTTCCATTTCCGCGATTTCTTCGGGGCTCATCGTCGGCTCTTGCGTGGGTGGTGCCGGTTCAGCAGCAGTCGGCGCCGGAACCGGCTCAGCCGGATCGGCCTTATCCTCCGAATCGAACAGTCCTAAAAACATGCCAACCACTACCATGGCCACAGCGCCCACAATGAGGGCCGCAAAAATAACGATTTTTGATGATGAGCCTTGTGACTTCGATTCAGAGTTAGACATAGCAAACCTCTCTATATGCCTTATATGCGGGATCTATCCTAGCGGGTGGACAAATAAAACCCCGATCAGAACGCTATCAGCCGAAAGTCCCAATCAACCACCTGTTCCTACAAGAAGAATCGGAAGGCCGGCGAATCCGGCTCCAAACGTTCAATATCCAGATCAGATTGCGCCATCCGCTCCAACAAGGCATCCAAATTATCCGGCGATTCGATTTCCAAACCGACCAAGGCCGGCCCAGTCTCCCGGTTGTTCTTCTTGGTGTACTCGAATACCACAATGTCTTCCCCGTCGGAAAGCACCTCGTCCAAGAAGCCACGCAAAGCACCCGGACGCTGCGGGAAGGTCACCAAGAAATAGTGCCGCAAACCCTCGTGAATCATAGACCGTTCCACAATATCGTCATAGCGGGAGACGTCGTTATTACCGCCGGACACAATACATGCCACCGGGCCTTCGGGCAGATCCTTCACATATCCGCGCAAAGCAGCCGCCGCGAGCGCCCCCGAAGGCTCCGTGATAATGCCTTCCACCTGATACAGGTCAAGCATTTCGGAACAGATCGCACCTTCCGGTACGGACACCACGTCGTCAACCAAGTCCCGAGTGATCTGGAAAGTCAGCTCACCGGCCCTTGCCACCGCAGTACCTTCAGCAAAAGAATCGATCTTCGGCAACGTCTGCGGCTGCCCAGCTTCCAAAGCCGCAATCATCGACGCCGCACCGGCCGACTCCACGCCAATCACCCGCACTTCCGGATGATATTCCTTAACCCAAGTAGCAATACCGGATACCAGTCCGCCGCCACCAATCGGCACAATAATCGTCGCCGGCTTCTCCTCAGCATCCTCGAAGATTTCATGAGCCACCGTGCCCTGCCCGGCAATCGTGCGCGGATCGTCGAAAGGATGCACATAAATCGCACCGGTTTCTTCGGCATAACGGATCGCGGCAGTCGACGACTCATCATAAGTCGTCCCCAGTAGCCGCAACTCCACCCACTCGCCACCAATCTTGGTGATGCGTGAACGTTTCTGGCGCGGCGTCGTCGTCGGAACAAAAATCGTGCCCTTAATCTGACGTTGCGCACACGCAAAAGCCACACCCTGCGCATGATTACCAGCCGAGGCGCACACTACCCCGCGCCCGGCCTCCTCATCAGAAAGCAACGAGATCAGGTTGTACGCCCCGCGCACCTTGTACGAACGGCCCACCTGAATGTCTTCACGTTTCAAATACACGGTCCGTCCACAACGCTCAGAAAGCCGCTGGGAAACATCGAGTGGGGTGCGCCGAATCGCGGTATTGGCAAGATTCGCAGTAGCCGCGTCAACATCGGCGCCGGTCGGGCGCAACAAAGGTTCAGTCATAAGCTTATCTTCGCGCTTTTTATAAGAGTGGGGCAAACTGGATCCAGACTGTGGCACACAGATTCAGTTATTCTTGGTATATTGCCGTTTTCAACCGCGAGGATTGTTATGCGTCGGATACGCTTCACCGGGCACCGAGCTGCTGTTGCGCTCGGTTGCGTTGGCGCGCTTGTCGGCGTCGGAGCGCTCGCGGGTTGCAGCGGCCCGCTCGCCCAAGAACCGGCCTCGCCTTCCCCCACGGCCGACGAAACTACCGAAGACTCGCAGGACGACGAAACTGCGCAGCCTATTTCCGCCCGGCATCCCTATGAGGCCGGAGCCAGCCCGGACTGGTCGATTGAATTCAGTAATAAGCCGTTGGCAATCGCCTACGACCGCCAGTCCGGCACGGCGGTGATCGTGGCTGATGACGCCGGCGATGCAACGCTGTACGCTTTCGAAGTTACGAATTCGGGGCGTACTTTTGAACGCTGGACGTACCGGATTCCTGATGGGGAGCAAGTGCGCCATATTGATGCGGCGCTGGGCAAAATCTACGTATCTGTGGGTACGGATGAGCCGGTTGACCTGCTTATTTTTCATGCGGTGAGCGGCGCAGAAGAACTCGTGTGGTCGCGGTCGAATCCGCTAGACCGGAACGCCCCGGATGTGGTGGGGATTTACGACGACGGCGTGGGCGTACTCAAGCTGGACCGGGATTCGGTGGTCGCTGCGATTTTGGACGACGACGGGCAAGTGGAGGATTCGGAGCGGATTTTCTTTGGTGCTGATGCGCTATCTGATTTTGCTCCGCAAGACGGTTTGGTTGCTCTTGACGACGAGGGCGGCCAAACCCGTTACGTTTTCTTCCCGGAGTTGAAAGAAGTCACCGGCAACGAATGCGCTTCGCTCGTGGACGGCTTGGTCTGCCTCGAAATTGAGCGCGATGAGACGGTGATAGTCGAATACGATCGCAATGGTTTCCCGGTGCGTAACACGGAAGTCGATGAGCACAGCGCGGCCCTGACCTATCAAACGATTGCTTTTAACGACGATACGACGGTGCGCGAGTATTCGCGGGCGTTACAAGAAACAGTCGGCGATTCTCAGGCGGCCGATGACGCCGATGAGCAGGGTGAAGACCTCGCAAACACCGATCCGGATGCCCAAGCAGGCGTTAAGGACGTGCCGCACACCGGCGTCGTCGATCGCATTAACCTAGCGGAACGTATCCCGGCAATTGTGCATGACGGGCAATGGTACGCCGTTGATACCTGGGCAACCGGTTCGGATGTATTGCTTGATAAGCGCGGTGCTCCTTTTGCCTTGTCCACCGACAGTATTCCGGTGATTATTAATGTGTTAACCGGCGAACAGGTCAATGAGGAAGGAACCTTGGGCATAATCGGTTCAGGCAACGCTGACAACATGTTTTTTGAGTGGGATGGAGCCTATCTGACCTACTTGCGTCCACAGGGCTGATTACCGGGAAATAGAACGGAAGAATAATGATCGAAGATATTGACCGCGAATTTCCTTTCGAATTTGAACGGAAGTTTTTTATTGACGCTGTTCCGGCGGAAGTTATGGAACACGGATCACGCCAAGTCATTGTTCAAAGTTATGTTTTTGCGCAAGGCGGGTATGCGGTTCGGGTGCGGATGACGTTCCGGGATGCGGAAATTACTCTGCCGCCGTTTGATGAAGCAGTCGATCATGTGGGTGCTTATGAGCGTCGGGCGCTCCAACAGCTGCTAGCGCTCAAGTTAGAAGAAAGCTCTATTATTGCCACGATTGCGGTGAAATCTCCGAGTATTAACGGTGAACGTTATGAAATGGAATCGGAGCTTGATGCGGCCGTAGCCACCCAGATTTTGATGAGGTCGGGTCGTCTTGTACTTAAAACCCGCTATTCGTTGTGGTATCACGAGGACGGGTGGGAATTCGACGTTTTTGCCGGGCAAAACCGGGGGCTTATTATTGCGGAAATAGAGCGAATTACCCCTGTAGTTGACCTTAAAATCCCAGATTTTTGCATTACCGAAGTAACGGCTGATCCGCGTTTTACGAATGATGCGCTTTCAAAAGAACCATGGACACAGTGGGATACCATGTACCGCCAAGAACTCGCCTTGCGCGGGCCGTTCTTTCTTGACTTGCGTAGCCCAGAAGAGCCGGCGTAGCGGCAAAAGAACCGGCGTAGCGGCAAAACCTGAGAGCCTAAAAGAATACCGACGCACGGAAAGGAGGAGACATGGCACGAACGCCTGCACAGAAACGCGCACGGACCGCTTCGAATAATCGAATCATTTTGATAATGACGATGCTTACTCTCTTCTTAATTGCCGGATTCCTAGTTGGAGCGTGGATTAACGAAAATAGCGGATCGTCAGAATCATCGGACCCAGCGGCGTCGTACATCACTCACGATCCAGCCAGCGCACAGCCTTATGTTGCGCCGTTCGTGGGCGACCAAGCTAATACTTTCGGGTTGATGCAAACTTTGCCGCTAACTCAGCACACCACATATTTGGCGATTGTTGATCAGGGAGTGCGGGTGACGGTATCCGGTATTGACTTGCTCGCTGACGAAACCCAATACGAAATGTTGTATTCGGCGGCAATCGTAATGGCAACTATTGACGACGTGCAGGCGGTGACGTATGTCGATGCTTCGTACGAAATCGTGATTACGCGAGAGTTTATTGAGCAGTATGTGCCTACCGCGCATGGATTGCCCTTGGATTCGCCACAATGGGATGACGTACGTGAGGAGCTTCCAATCGCTGCAGATCATCTCGAACCGGTGTCTTCGGATGGACAGGCTGATCCGCTTGGAAACACAGAGTGAGTTAATACAGAGTTCATCTCTTGCATTTCCAGTTAGTTAGCAGATCGTAGTTAAGATAGGCCTATGGAACAGCTAGGAATTTCTGCAGTACACCCGACCGCGCCGGAAATGCTCACTGCCGTGGCAATTTACCGTGCGCCGATTGATCTGGAAGCGGCGGTTGCCCGGATATCTCAGATTTGGGCGGTTGATATTGCGCCGGAATGGGTAAATGATAACCAGATTTACACCTTCCGTCTGCAAGGTGTGCAGGTATTGATCAGTGCGGTGAACCGTCCGGTGGTCTTGCAGCGCGGGCAGTTGCCTGCTCACGAATTCCATTTAGCGCTCAGTTTCTATGCTCCGCTCGACGGATTGGCCGAGGGCACTTTAGCGGAAGAAAAGCCGTTAGAAGGGCCGAATTCGACGGAGTTGATGCGACGGCATCGGATGGTATCGGCCAGTATTGTTTACACGCAGGTTGTTGATGCACTGTTGCGGGAGGAAGCCGCCATCGGTGTGTACCGAGATGAGCTCGGTGTGCTCCATCCGCCGCATATGGTTGCCAAAGTCGGCGAAGCGTTAACGCGCGGGCAAATTCCACTCCCACTGTGGGTTAATGTGCGAATCGGCGACGGCGAAACCAACCGGGGGCGCACATTGGGCCTGCCGATTTTCGGTCACCTCGACCTAGAGATTGTTGAATCGACGCGTTCGCTCAAAGAACTGTTTGAAACCTTGAATGCGGTGTCGAATTATATTGTGACCGGTGATGCCTACCTGCTCCCCGGGCAAACCGTGGGCTTTACTCCTACCGACACGCTGGAAATCTCCCAAGATGTCTCACTTTCGGATGGGGCTAGCGTAATCCGGATCGACTTTTAATGGTGACAATGAATATTGCGGAGGTTTCCGGAGGCAAGGATAAGACGCGCGGTGATGCTAGCCCGGCGCGCGGTGACACTCCCACTCACCAGACCTCACCTCGACGCGGCTACTTCGACGTCGTCATGGTGCTCTTCGTATCTTTCCTGCTGCTATCGAATATCGGGGCGACGAAACTGGTGGGGCTGGGTGACCTGATCGTCGATGGTGGAGCGATTCTTTTTCCGCTGACCTATATCCTCGGCGATGTGCTTGCTGAAGTGTACGGATTCACATCCGCTCGCCGTGCGATTTTCATGGGCTTCATCATTTCCGCGCTCGCCTCGCTTGTGTTCTGGGCGGTCGCTGCGCTCCCGCCCGCCGCCGAATATACCAACCAAGCCGCGTTCGAGGCGGTGCTCGGCGTCGTCCCACGTTTCTTTATTGCTTCGTTGGCCGGGTATATTGTGGGCCAGCTGCTCAACGCGTGGGTGCTGACGCGGATTAAGGACCGTTGGGGAGACCGGCATCTGTGGGCGCGGCTTATCGGATCGAGTATTGTAGGCGAAGCCGCCGACACCACAATTTTCTGTGTGACCGCATGGGTTGGGGTAGTGTCGTGGGGAACTATCGTGAATTTGACGGTGGTCGGTTTCCTGTGGAAAGTAGCGGTAGAGATCGTGCTACTGCCGGTTACCTACGCGGTGATCGGCGTCGTGAAAAAACACGAGTCCGCATCGTAACGAGGAATTCGGCATCGCGACCAAGAATTCGGCATTGCAAACTTAAGTGAAGAAAAATGTCTTTTGAAATCGAAACTTGGCTGGACGGCGAACTTGGCCGCACCGGCGTCATACACACCCCGCACGGCGATATTCAAACCCCGGCGTTTATTCCGGTGGGCACGAAGGCAACCGTCAAAGCAGTGCTCCCCGAGGCGATGGCCGCGGTGGGTGCGCAGGCTTTGCTGGCGAATGCCTATCATCTGTACCTGCAACCTGGTCCGGATATTGTGGACGAGGCCGGTGGGCTGGGTGCGTTTATGAACTGGCCAGGGCCGACGTTTACTGACTCGGGTGGTTTCCAAGTGATGAGCTTGGGGTCCGGGTTTAAGAAGGTTTTGAGCCAAGAATTTTCGGGCAAGACTGTGGCCGATGATGCTACCGCGCCGAATAAGGAACGGCTTGCCAAGGTCGACGACGACGGGGTCTGGTTTCGTTCGCATCTGGACGGGTCCAAGCACCGGTTTACGCCCGAAGTGTCCATGCGGATCCAACATGAGTTGGGGGCCGATATTATTTTCGCTTTCGATGAGCTGACCACTTTGTTGAACACCCGGGAATATCAAGAAAAGTCGTTGGAACGTACCCGGTTGTGGGCGGAGCGGTGCTTGGTTGCGCATAAGGAATTGACTGAGCAGCGCGCGGGTAAGCCCTATCAACAGTTGTTTGGCGTTATTCAAGGTGCACAGTATGAGGATTTGCGTCGGAAGGCTGCGCGTGATTTGGGGTCAATGGAAGTTGACGGGCAGCGTTTTGATGGTTTCGGAATTGGCGGAGCGCTTGAAAAAGAGAATCTCGGCGCAATTGTGGGCTGGGTGAGCGAAGAGCTACCAGAAGACCGGGCCCGGCATTTGCTGGGGATTTCTGAACCGGATGATTTGTTTGTGGGAGTGGAAAACGGGGTGGACACGTTTGATTGTGTGAATCCCTCGCGGGTGGCGCGCAATGCCGCGATTTATTCTCCCGATGGCCGGTTCAATATTAATCGGGCGCAGCATCGGCGAGAGTTCATTCCGCTCGTTGACGGGTGTGAATGTTATACCTGTCAGAATTACACGCGGGCTTATATTCACCACCTGTTTAAGGCTAAGGAGATGCTGGCCAGCACGCTGTGCACAATCCACAACGAGCATTACACCATTAAGTTGGTGGCCGATATTCGTGCGGCGATTAATGACGGTACGTACTGGGAGTTTAAGGAAGAAACTCTCGGCCGGTTTTACGGGAAGCAATGAACCTTTCTGGCTTTTTGCATTTGAGCGTGGCTTCACACCTTAAATGCGGGTTTTGCGAGTGGAGATGGGCCTAGAGTCCTACTTGCGGCTCCTTAAACCTCACTTTTGGCTCCCCAAAGTCCGCTTTCAGCTCCTTGAAACCCACTTCCAACTCCCCAATGTCCGTTTTCTGCTCCCCAAATTAGGGAAAATCGAACTATCCGCAGAT
>JAAYWS010000007.1 GCA_012516575.1 Actinomycetaceae bacterium | reverse complement strand
CACGTCAATAAACGTAAGACTCTTCATGAGGGTTTTCTGATGACAAACAGATGATCAGAACACTCCTATTCTCATCCAAAACCCTCACCCCTTTCCCAGACCACTACACGCACAACTATGAAAAGCCCGTAAAGTCCCCTATGTCGGGTTTTATTCTTGAGTTTTCTGAAGCGTAAGACGAACTGCGTGCATAAGTATCAACTTTTACCTACCTCCAGCGCTATATACGACTTGGAGGGTACGAAAAGTTGATACTTATGCACAGGTGAAGCTGGTATCGCACCCATTAACACTGACACCACCACCAAACAGGCTTGCCTGACTGGCGGTTGACAAAAACAACCACCTGAAACTCACAAATCAACAGCTGAAGTCCACAACTCAACAGCTGAAGTCCACAACTCAACGGCAAACGACGGTTCGTTGGTTTCAGTAGAAAAATATCGGGGATTGCTCCGGTTTTAAGAGTCGGTACAGTTTTAAGGACCAACAGGAGGCTATTTAGTGCCTGGCGTTGTGCCTCCAGCGTGGCTGAAGGTACCTGATTGCTGTTTTTAGGGCTGTTTCAGGCTGAGAGCAATTTGAAATTAGGGAAAATCGAACTATCCGAAGACTATCTGCGGATAGTTCGATTTTCCCTAATTTGGGGAGCAGAAAACGGACTTTGAGGAGCCGAAAGCGGGGTTGGGGAGCAGAAAACGGACTTTGAGGAGCTGAAAGCGGGGTTGGGGAGCCGAAAGCGGGGTTTGGGAGCTGAAAGTGAGCTTTGGAGAGCTGTGAGCGCGATTCTGAGCTTTAGAAACAGGAGGACTCAGAAAACAACTACGCACTCAAATACGAAAAGCCTCTTCTCCACACTCATCGACTTGCGGTTGTCCTGGATCAGATCGGGGTGGACTAGCCGTTTCTAGTCTGGCCGCAACCCTGCGGCGGCCAAAGCTTCCTTCCACGAGCCAAATCGCTGCCGGATCGCTGCGCCGGACGGCAACTGCCCTGATTTTCCGGTGTCTTTCAGCCATTTCGTGTAGCCGTTGAACGACGGTTGTGCACCCGCGTGCTGGGCGTCAACAATATAAGAACGCACAGCAAAAAGGTAGTCTTTATCGTTGTATTTCAACCCGCCACGGGCACGACCACGTCGTGGAGTCAATCCAATCGCATTCAGCGCGTCATTCCAATAGCCGTTAAACCGTTTAATAATCGTCTGCGAGGTGGGCGGCCACACGAACTGGGTGGGTGGCATTTCTGTCAGCTCAGCAACGATTTTAGTGCGCTGGGTATCGTAATCTTTCGCGGTCAGTGCCGCATTGGCATCTTCTTTGGCTAGCAGATACCCGGCTGTCACCTCGCCAAGCACGCGCTCGAAAGAAGCTTGCGGCAAGTAGTGAAGGTGGGTAGATAGGTCGTTGACCACTCGCTCTGGAACCCGCGAAAAATCAACCGGTTCCAAACGATGCCGTCGGGCAAGCATTAAATACAAGGCTGATTTGAGTGTCGTTTTATTAAAATGCTGGGTTGGACCGTGAGCCGAGCGCACAATATCGAGCACGGTAGCCCGGTAGAGCACTTCTAAAGCGATGCGCGCGGCCGAATGAGCGACCACGTCAAGCTCCGCATGGAAGGACACTGATTGATCATCGGGTTTCCCACACAAATCTGAAATCGCGCGAATAGAAACAAACGGAATATTCAACGCTGCGCACACCTGCGCGGCAGCATGCGTTTCCATGTCGGTAGACAGCGCCTGCGGAAAGGCCTGCCGAGTATCGCCAACATTCGCATCCGTAACGAAAGCATCCGAGGAGAGCATTTGCCCAATCCGAATTGTCAGATCCGAAAACGGTCCGTATTTTTCTGCGCCAATCGTGCGCGCAGCGTCAAGCAATTGGGTATCGCTATAAAACTTCGCGGGTTGGCCGGGAACTTGGCCGCGCTCGTAGCCAAAAACGGTTCCGTCCGCCCCGGAATTTAAATATTCCGAGCCGACAATCACCTGGTTGACGCGGGAATCAGCGGCGAGTCCGCCGGCTGAGCCGATGGAAATTACGGCGCGCGGGTCATATTTGCTGAGCGCCCAGCCGAGCGCGGATGCGCACGCGGTCATGCCGATTTTCGTGACCATGAGGATCAGGTTGGAGCGGCCTTTGTTCACGTGGTAGGCGGTGGCGAAAGGCGATTTGATTTCGGTGACCTGGTAGCCGTCGAGGAGTTTAATAAAAGGGGCCATCTCCTCTTTCATAGCGGAGATGACGACGGCGTTGACGGCTTTCACACGCCCACTTCCGTCCAAGTGTCGCGCTGATCAAGCATGGCTCGAACCGCCTTTTTTGCACCGTCAAGGGAGTGGTTGGCACCCCAGCCGCATTGGATCTCGTTAGCAGCGGGCACGTCGGTGGCGGCAAGGATGTCTTCAAAAGTTTGGGCGATAAGTTCGATGGTGCCCTCGATATCTGGTTCCCCGACGCGGATCAGATAAAAGCCGGTTTGGCAGCCCATGGGGGAGAAATCGACAATATTGTCTGCCCGGTTGCGGGAGTATTCAGCGAAAGAATGCTCAATCGAATGGATCGCAGGCATGTCGAGATGTTCGATATTTGGCTGGGTGAAGCGGACATCGTATTTCGTGATAACGTCCCCTGCCGGGAGCCGCTTAATGTCTGCTACACGCACATAGGGAGCCTTGACCAGCCGGTGATCAAGGTTAAAAGACTCAACGTTCATTTGGGGCATGTGGATTGTCCTTAGTTATTGGCATTATGGCACGTTCTTCTATTGTGAAACTATTGAGGCGGAATTTCAAGCGTAAGCGCTGGTGGGATCATTGTAGCCATGCATGTTGGGACGGGTGCATGCGATATGCGCGGTGCTACGTACAATAGTGCGGCCCCTGCCGCGCGTGGCAGGGGCCGCATCATCTTAGCTAGATGGTTATTTAATACGCCGAGCTTCCATGTAGTAGCGCTTCTCTTCGGCATCGCCCATGGAGAAGGTTTTACGCGGGAGAACACCGTCGGCGATCATCGACGCGAAGAAGGTGTCTTTCGAGATCGGGGAGAGCAAGAACCCGAGGTTGCCCGGACGTTGGCCTAACTCTAGGGTGACCTCGTCGCCGTGGATGTAGTCCACTTCCGGGCAGGTGCCATCGGCCAGCATTGCATCAATCACGCGTTGCAAGGTAGCCGCCGCCAGCACGACTTCCGGCGCGTTCACTGTGTACACCGCAAGGCCATCAGCATCGCCATAACCAAAGGTTTGGCCCGGCATCGTCTCCAACGCCTCCAGCATCGCATCCAGATCGGCAACCTCAGTCACATCAAAACTGGCACAATGCTTCGCCAGCTCGGCCTCGAAATCCGCGCGCTTGGTATTAAACATAACGCGGTGAATCGCCTCGAACGTCAAACCGTCGTCGAAAATGTTTTCCAACTCAACCAGGCAGTAACGTGCCGGATGGCCCTCCCATTCGGATTCGTCAATCGTCTCGCGCACGTCCATCCAAATGCTTTTCGCGGTGGCCAGCGAATGGTTACCATCGCCCATGGCGAATAGCAGCGGATTGGCCGGATCCAACTTCTTGTAAAGCCCGGTGAGCGCATCGGCAATCTGGTCCAGATCGGCGTCGTCCGTGATGGCCCAAGCCTGCACGTGACCGCCGTCGAGCATCAAATCGGTGTCGTACACTTCGGGGAGTGAATCGCGTTTGGCGGCGAGCGGCTCGATCACCGTGGCGTCTGGGTCGTCAATGAGCACCATGATGTGGGGAAGTTCGAGCGCCGCGTTTTGGCGGATGACCTTGCGCGGCGGGATGCGGTCCAGAATCGTGCCCTCGGTGGCGCGGATCAGGGTGGTCGAGTCCGGTTCCCAACTGTAATGCTCAAGGTCGAGCGCCAAGATCAGGCCCCAACGCCCGTGGCCTTTCGCCATCGTGCGACGCACAAGGAACATGGTATTTTCGTGAATGTCGAACAGGTCGTTGTCGACATACTGCTGCATCGTAGCATTAATCGAGTCAATGCGCGCCTGCGGATCGGCTTCGCCCAGGTAGGCCTCGGGGTAGACCAGACGCAGGGCCGAAGGGGCGTCGCCCACGAATTCGTCCGCGGCTTCCCAATATTCCGGCTGTGAGGTGAACTGGTCGCAGGCGACGACGGACCATTTGTTGAGGTCGACGCCCTTTTTCGGGACCAAAAGGGTTGGGACGTTGACGCCGACAGCGGCAAGTTTTTCAGCATATCCAGTCATGGGCACACATCCTGGGGTAGTGCGGGTAAACGGATGGACGTTTGTCCTACACCGAAT
>JAAYWS010000063.1 GCA_012516575.1 Actinomycetaceae bacterium | reverse complement strand
GCTGATAGCTTATGCTCAGCTGACCTGCCAGCTGGATGAGCTGCTGGCTGCGGCCAGAAGCAACCGGTCCGGACACCTTGTCCGGCAAACGGGCCGCCCGGGTGTTTTTTCGCTCAGAGTAGCGAAAGACATGGATGCGGGAAAAAGCCATGTCTTGGCAAAAGGCCAGACTTTGTTCAAAATCGTCTTCTGTTTCACCGGGGAAACCCACAATGACATCCGTTGTCAGGGCCGGATCTTCAAAGCTGTCACGCAAAAGACCAACGGCCTTGCCAAAGCCCTCCGTTCGATAGGGACGGTTCATGGCCTCCAAAATCCGGTCTGCCATCGGATCTGCCAACTCATCTTGGAGTTCTTCAAGCGCCGGAATCAGCCGACCAGTAGCTCGGGCATGCGCGGCATACTGGGTGAAAGCCGGACGCATTATCTCCGGCCCGCGGATAGCAAGTAACGACAAGGCTTCGCTCATCGACACTCCCGCACGAAGCGAATTGACCACGTCATCTAAGGCTTCCGGCCATGCTTCTCGGATTTCCCGGGAACGACGTCGTTCGCGAGCGCCCGTCCACGCTCCGGGAAGTACTGCGCTTAAGGCTGCAATACAAGCGGAAATCGGAGTGGAAGAGGTAATTAGCCACGCCATAAATCCGCCGGTAATTGCGGCCGCCACCGCTGGCAGAACACGCGTTTTTATACGGGTTCGAATCGCATGCGTAATATGGACCGGATGCGGATGTAAGTACACCCGAAAAATGAGGAAAAGTCCCGATCCGATAATCAGTCCAACCAGGAAGCCCACCGGTCGCCTCCTAATAATTCCGCGAGATCATATCCGGCCGTAGCGAAAAGGTCCCCGTGCGGTGGCATGCCCGAACCGCGCACTAACTGTCCGGCACGTTCGACGAAAATCTCAGCGGTTTCAATAACTTCGCCGTCGACGCGACCGGTCAATCCAAGGATTTCTTTAACCCGGCGTCGTCCATCCCGTGCGCGTTCAATATGAACAATCAGATCAACTGAGCGAGCAACCGTTGGGATAACAAACGAGGAGGTCACGTTTTCTCCGGCGAGAAGCGGGAGCACGCAGAGTTTGGCGATTGCTTCGCGCGCCGAATTGGCGTGGATTGTGCATGCGCCGGGGATACCGGAGTTGAGTGCGATGAGCAGATCGAAAGCTTCGGCTTGGCGCACCTCGCCGATAACGATGCGTTCAGGACGCATCCGCAGACTTTCTTTGACAAGACGACGGAGCGTGATCTCACCGCGGTCTTCAATATTCGGGGGCCGGGTCTGCATAGCAACCACGTCACGATGGGCGAGGTTGAGTTCAAAAACCTCTTCTGCGCTAATAATGCGTTGAGAGGCTGGAACCGCGCCCAGTAGCGCGGAAAGGAAGGTGGTTTTACCCGCTTGGGTGGCACCGGAAACAATAATATTGAGGCCGACGTCGGTGGCCGCGTCTAAAAACGCGGCAGCAGAAGCGGTGAGCATATCGTGGTCAACGAGCTGACTGAGCCGGCGGGCGCGCACAATATATTTGCGAATATTAACCGACCAGTGGGCGCGAGTGACATCAGGAATTGCCACGTGAAGACGCTCCCCTGAATGCAAGGCCGCATCAACAAAAGGTGTGGATAGGTCTAGCCTCCGTCCAGAAGCGCGTAGCATCCGCTCTACGAGATCACGCACTTGCTGGTCGTTGAGGATAACCGTGGTGAGTTCGCTGCGTCCGCCGCGCGAGCAGAATACTTTGTCTGGGGCGTTAAGCCAGATTTCTTCGACAGAAGGATCGTCGATCAGACGTTGGAGTGGGCCGAAACCTCCAATATCGTCACGCAGCCGGGTACGAATCGCGGTAGCGTCACTGATTGCCGAGACTTTCCCAATTACCGTGAGTTCTTCGTATTCCGTGATGGCTTGGTCGATCAGGGAATCAAGAGTGGCGAGTTCGACTTGCGGATCAATCGAGGCGATACGTACCAGTTCGCGCACGCGTCGATCTAGCCACTCGTGAGCGGCGTCGGTTTGTTTATCATTCACGCCGCTCTCCTCTCCCGCGTCTTTCTATGTCAAAAATAGCGGGAACCGGACGCGGCGGATTCGAATCTTCCACAGCTGTGGAAAGTTTTTGGGCCTGTTGCGCACAATGTGCTACCACGTGTTTTCTCAGTGGTTTGTGCCGGTGCCCGGAGTGTATGTGCCGAATTATCGCAAAAGTCGATAGCGTGGAAGCATGCAGAAATCTCCTTTTCATCTCGCCGCGCTTGCCGTTGTGGCCATTAATGGCATGCAAGTAGTGGGAGTTCGTGGTCCGCATGTGGTGACGCCGGATTTTCAATATTCTGGTGTGCTCGATTCTCGAGGCAAGCACTGGATTGTGAAATATCCGTTGCACACGCATGCGGCGACGGTGATCGAAGCGGAGGCTAGCCTTGCTCCGGCTTTGCTTGAACAGTTACGGGCCGGGTACCTACCTTTTGACGTGATGCGTCCAGCTGGTTTTGCGCGGGTAGCAGAAGGCCGTGCCATGGTGTACCTCGCACCGGTTGGTAAAGCCCGTGATTTTACTAAGTTGGATGCAACTGGTGCCAATGAGCTGGGACGTACTTTGGCGGCGATTCATCAGCTACCAGTAGAAACTATTAGTAACTCGGGAATGCCCGTCTATGATGCTCCTGCAGTGCAGGAACGTTTACTCGCTGAAGTGAATGAGGCAGTGAGCACTGGTAGCATTCCGGGAATATTACGACGTCGTTGGCTTAATGCTCTAGAGAACCCTGAGTTATGGAATTTTCCGACACGGGTAGTTCATGGCGATGTTGCTGCCGAACAGTTTTTATGGTCTGAGGGCACGGTGAGTTGCGTGCTGGGATTCGGGCAAGCGCACGTGGGAGACCCTGCCGAAGATTTCACTTCCCTTGTTGCAGGAGTGGAAGAATCTTTGTTCAACGCGGTACTCACTTCGTATCGAAATGCGCTGGCAGACGATATTGATGAGCATTTCTTTACCCGCACAATTTTGTTGAGCGAGCTTGCAGTGGCACGCTGGCTCATGTTCGGTATTCGCACCGCAGATAGCTCCATTATTGCCGAGGCAGAAGCCATGCTCGCCGAAATCGCAGCAGAAATCGAAGCTGACCCGGATCTGGTTCCCGGTCCTACCTGGAACGTAGACCAGGTGAATACGGACCTTGAAATTACGAACGCGGACGATGCCGGGTTCAGCTCGACCGACGCAGACGATACTGGGTTCAGCTCGACCAATCCGGATGACGCAAGGTTCAGCTCGACCGACGCAGACGACACTGGGTTCAGCTCGACTAATCCGCGCCCATGACCGGCTTTTCACAGGTAAGCGCGTAGGTGTTTTGGCTACTCCTACTTTGAGGAGGCTTAGCGCAGTGCCTCCATCGCGGCTGTTGGCGTCTAATCTGCTGTTTTTATGGTTGTTTCAGGGCTAGAGCTATTTGAAATTAGGGAAAATCGAACTATCCGAAGACTATCTGCGGATAGTTCGATTTTCCCTAATTTGGGGAGC
>JAAYWS010000062.1 GCA_012516575.1 Actinomycetaceae bacterium | reverse complement strand
CGAAGACTATCTGCGGATAGTTCGATATTCCCTAATTTCGCGACGGCTTCCGAGGGTTTAGGAGGCTAAAAGCTCGGAACCGCCTCGAAAAACATGCAGTTAGTAGTCAGACACCATCTGCCACCAAATATTTCGGCATTAGCTACGCCGCATTGGCAGGCTACGTAGTGCAAGCACCGTGAGGATCACGCCGATTAGCAAGGCGATTGCAGGGGTGAGGAAATTCCACACAGTCAGCAAGTCAGATGCTGGTAGCGCATTAATATTAATTCCGACCTCGTCCGCAGTATTGTAGGTTTCGACAACGAATGGGCCAACCTCAGTTTGCGCGCGTAAGCCATGCAATCCGGCAGCGATAATGGTCAGGATGGACGCTATAAGTCCCACGGTTACTGGTAGTGCTCTAAAGCGCAGATATAGTGCACAGATTCCAGCTCCGATTGCATACGCTGCAAGATGGTTGAGTGCGATATTCACGAACGCAAGGAGGCTTACACCTTCCAGTTGCGGATCACCTTGAATAAAACCAAATCCCCACGTTAGCGCGGTTAAGACCATCATGTAAACCAACATCGCTAGGCCATACCATGCAAGAAGATTGATGAACTGTTTACGGGTACGCCCCGCTCCCAGGTACGTACGCCCATAAGCTGTGAAAACGATGCCCGCGACGAAAGAACCGGTAACGATGCCGGAGATGCCTTGTGCTGCTACCGACCATGCCGGGGTCCAATTCTGAGCTGTAATTCCTCCCAAAGTCGATATCACGTCATTTTCGATGTGATTTCTAGTGAGCGACCAAAAAGTGAGCCCTCCGGTAATACTGACAATGAGTAACAAGATTATGGTAAAAAGAAGGATTTTGCGGCGCTCGCGACGCATATCTGCAAGTAAGAATTTCATGATAACTCCTTTCGCTAGCTACGGCGCATGGGCAGGTTTCGTAGGGCTAACCACGTGATGAGCGAGCCGAGCGCAATTGCTAGGGCCGGTATGATGAACTGAGAGTTCAGGATAAAGTCGGAAATCGTGGCGCAGAGTGTGCTGGTTGCTGTAGCTCCAGATCCGTCGACCACAGACGTGGAATTCCTGAAGCCTACCTCGTCAAGAACTCCGATAATGGTCGCACCACCTAGGAGCACTGCAGTGGTAAACCAACCGCGGAAGCGAACATAAAGCGAACAAATCGCCATACCCATTATGTACGAGTCAAGATGACTAACCATCAAGGCAAACGGTGTCTTCCAGCTGGCGCCGACGAGTTCCGGATTGCCTTGAGAAAAACCGAGCACCCACATGATCGCAGTGAAAAGTAACATTATAAGCGCGTTTGCGAGCCCGGAAAGAAACAGATTAGTCATGATTTGCTTGCGGGTACGTCCGGCTCCAAGGTAGGTACGCACGTGTGCGGTAAACACAATACCGATTACAAATGAGCCTACGAGTAACCCGTTGATGGCTTGTACAGCAGCGTGATACACGGGGGTAAGGTTGGTCGCTCCAATAGTTCCGATATAGGTCGAGGATTCTATGTTTTGGGCTCCCATTTTCGCAGTGATAATCGTGGCAATCGCGCTAGATACTGCGAGGAGAGCGACGATAACAGCGGCCGCGGTGACGAAATTGCGCCGGTTATTGCGTAGATCTGCGAGGAAGAATTTCATTGTGTTCACCTTAGAGGTTCTGCAACGCATCGGCTGCAGTTGTACGGTTGCGGGTGGCTGCCAGCACATCGACCAAGGAAGCGACTCGACCGGGTGTGGAATGAGCAGCACGTACGTCGTCGGCACTTCCCGAAACCACCAGACGCCCAGCGTCTAGAATAAGAACGTTTTCCAACAGATCTTCGATTTCTTCGACGTTGTGTGAGGACATAACGATGGTGCGCGGGTGGGCGACGTAGTCTTGCAAAAGTGCATCGTAAAATTCGCGACGGATCACCGCGTCCATGCCTAGATGAACTTCGTCAAAGATTGTTAGTGGTGAACGCGAGGCGATCCCGAGAGCCGCATAGAAAGCGGACTGCTGACCACGCGAGAGTTTTTCGGGGTGTTTCTTGGTGTTGATTTCCCACACGTCCAGTAGCTTGAGCGCTACCTCAGGTGCGAAGGTGGGGCGCGAATCAGTCCACAGGGCTATCGTGTCCGTCAGACGCTGGTCGACGAAAACGGCCGGAGAGTCCGATACTAATGCGATATTCGGCATGACGTTCGGGTTTTCCCAGATGCTTTCACCATTGGCCAGTATTTGCCCGCGTGCTTTGAGCTGTCCGGCGATCATCATGGCCAAGGTTGATTTACCTGAGCCGTTACGCCCGAGCAAACCGGTAATTGAACCGGGAGCGATCGTCGTCGTCACATCGACGACGGCGCGGGTTTTGCGGTAGCTATAACCTGCGTTTATTAGTTCAACGCCGTAGGGGTTCATTGCTCCTCCAAAATATTATTAATTAGATTTTTAAGTTCTTCGGTGGTGTAACCGAGGGCGAGCCCTTCACGGATGGCCGGTTGGAGAGTATTGGCACGGTATGTGGTTCGGCCCTCGGTGCGTAGTAGGTCAGCGGCTTGATCAGAGACAAACATTCCAATTCCGCGCTGCTTGTAGATCAAACCTTCTGCGGCAAGCTGGTTGAAAGCCTTGTTGGCAGTAGCTGGATTAATACGGTAGGTGGTCGCGTATTGGGTGGTGGACATGAGCTGATCGTCAGCTTTTAGTTCTCCCTTAATAATGCGACGGCGAATGTCATCCGCGATCTGTTGATAGATCGGGGTTGTCGAATCAAAATTAAGGTCACTCATCAAATCCTCCTTACTTTCGACCGTGCTGGTTAGTTACATAACTAATTAACCATATAACTAGTGTGGTGTCAATAACTGTGCTGGATGTTGCAAAAACTCAAAATACCCCCTAGGGTATTTATTGATACCCCCGGGGGTATGCAGTGATGCTGACTCCGGGGGAAAGCTTTATCTGGGCCACGCCCCAGACCGAACAAGAAAGGGCTACGCATGTTGCGCAACCTAGGCGAAAAGTACTCGCCGTTATACTTCCTTGGCTCCTTGGGCCTCGGCGGTATGGCAACCTTTTTCTTCATGATTTTTATGTTCATTACGCCGCACCCGGAAACTCCGATTCCGGTTTTTGAATCCATTGTGGATACGTGGGCGGTTAGCGGCGCAGGTATGAAGGCACTTATTGTTATTGCCTATATCGGCCAAGCACTTTTTGTTATTGCACATATTTCTTTGCTCGTATGGAACTTGCGGGAATTCTCCGCTTTCAAACAAACCGAGGCCTATAACAAGCTACGTAATTCGAATGCTGCGGTAACGCTGATGGCAGTTCCTCTGACGCTCGCAATGGCAGTAAACGGCATGTTTGTCACCGGTGCCACTATGGTTCCGGGCCTGTGGGGTGTTATTGAATACCTGCTTCCACCAGCTGTTGTCGTATTCGCAGCTATCGGCCTGTACGCAATGTCAATTTACGGGCACTTCCTGCGGAACGTCCTCAACGGCAAGTTCTCCTTCGAAGCTAATAACGGCCTGAATCAGCTGCTGGCTGCTTTCTCCTTCGCAATGTCCGGTGTCGGCATGGCAGCAGGCGCTGCAATGAGCAAGAATATGGCAACTGCTGCACTAGCTTTTGCTGGCTCAATGTTCTTCGCAACTATCTCTGTTATGATCATCGCCGTCATGTTGCCGCTCGGATTTAAGTCCATTATGCGTTACGGTTTGAACCCGGCCAACAGTGCAACCCTGTGGTTGCCGGTTCCAATTATTACGTTGCTTGCGGTTACCTTTATCCGCAATTCGCATGGGGCTGGTTTCTTCGAAGCAACTCGCACCGGTGTGTCCTCGGACCTTTCGATTATGACTGCTGTCGTTTTCACGATCGCGCTTTCCCTCCAGGTGATCTTCTTCCTTATCGGCCACACACTCATGAAAGACAACGGTTTCTACAATGACTACGTCATGACGAAGAAGCACCAGTCCCCGGTGGCCTTCACGATGGTCTGCCCGGGTGTTGCCCTCGGCGTCCTAGGCTTCTTCGGCCTGCATGCCGGCCTAGTCGCTAATGGCATCGTGGCAATGTTCTCCACCGTGTACTTCGTGCTTATGGCAATTATCTGGACGATCCAGATTGCTACGATTGCGCTGATCGTTATCTTGCTGAAGAACCAGATCTTCCGCGGAAACGACGACGCGGTTGAGCAGGCTGAAGTTTCGGTAGAGACTGTGCTAGTTAACACGGAACGCGAGAAGGTGGAAGCAACGGCCTAGTCGTTTCAAAGCACTTCATTAATGCGGAAAAATAATTGCGGGAGCCCCACGGGCTCCCGCAATTATTTTTAGTCGATTAAATTTATGGTCGACTAAAGCTAGTTAACTGTTTCCATATAGGTCTCGGCATCGAATTCGGCTCGATGTACAAAGCTTTCAGCGCTTTCGGTGACCTCACCAATATTGCCCTTGGCGAGTTTGTCAACAACCATTGCGATTGCGCCGTCACCAGTAACATTTGTGGCGGTGCCGAAGGAATCAAGCGCAATATAGGTAGCGATCATCAAGCCAATAGCCGCATCATCAAATCCGAGCATTGAGCTTAAAATACCGACCGATGCCATAATCGCACCGCCCGGAACGCCTGGAGCAGCGATCATAATAACGCCGAGCATCATAATGAAGCCAATGAGCTGCATCGTAGTAACTGGCAAGCCTTGCATAACGATAACTGCCATAGCAAAAGCCGTAATCTTTGATGTTGATCCAGCTAAATGAATAGTGGCGCACAGCGGAACGACAAAAGATGCTACTGGCTTGGATACGCCATTGTTTAAGGTAGAACGTAGCGTAACCGGAATCGTGGCAGCCGATGAAGAAGTACCAAGCGCAGTGAAGTAGGCAGGGAGCATATTGCCCAACGCTTTAAACGGATTCTTCTTTGCAATTGCTCCCGCGATCCCGTACTGGGTGCCGAGGATAACAACCTCAAGCAGAAGGACTACTACAACAACCTTGCCCAACACCGAGAGGATGTCGAGAATCGAACCGGCAGCGGTGAGATTCAAGAAGATTCCAAAAATATGTAGCGGCAATAGCGGAATAATAATCTTCGCAATGAGCTCAGTAATAATTTCACGGAACTCAATAAAAGCCTTTCGGATCACTCCACGCGGAGCAAGCGAGAGCCCAATACCTAGAACAAAAGCCAGTACCAAGGCGGTCATCACGCCGAATACTGGCGGGATCTCTAGTGCGGAGATATAGCCAGACAACGAATTAGCAGTAGGATCATCGAGGGAAACTGCAGAATCAGCACTCGAAATAATCGTCGGATAGGTCGCCTTGGCAACGAAGAAGGTCAAGAAGCCGGCGAAGAGGGTAGAGCCGTAAGCAATCGCGGCGGTTACGCCCAACCATTTTCCTGCTCCGCGTCCCAAATCTGCAATTGCTGGGACAATCAGACCAACAATAATGAGCGGAATTGCGAAGGACAAGAACTGGGAGAACAGCTCATTAAACGTGACAAAAACACGAATGAGCCAATCGGGGAAGAACAGTCCACAGACAATACCCAGCGCGATTGCTAGCAGAACCCAAGGAAGGATTCCTGCGCGCTTGAGCGCATCTTTCATAGTAGTTTCCTTTCAATGCGGATAAGCAAGCGGCCACTCAGCTTTTGTCCATGCTAAGGTGCACCTGCGCCTTGCGTTCGAATGGCCGAAAGTGCCGCACTTGTTTAAATATAAGTTACACCATAGTGTTTAAACGGCTATCCAATACGAGAATTTGTCTACTTAGGGGCCACGCCACAGGTTTAACCCTATTTTTAGTAGATAATTCCTGCCAAGACGCGGTCAAAGTCCTTACCCTTCTAGGGCTCTATTCAGGCGATGGCTAGATCATGAATACAGACTGGATAGATAAGTCGACGTGTGCTGATACTGCGTCAACTTACCCACCGACGGTAACTATTGTATGACCTTTCCCATAAGGTTATAATCCTTGCCTGCAGTACGGAACCTGTTACTGTGGGTGGATATTCTCCGGTCGAATAGTGCGTTTTTGATAGGTAGCTAATGTTATGATAATTCGGCGCTTTACTAGCGGGATCGCAGGTTTGTCTTTACTGTTATCAGCTGGGGTTGTTGGGCCTTTAGCCGATGAAGCACAGGCCGTGCCTTACCGTTCAGATTTAGCAGTGTCTTTGAATAGCGGCATTAACTTCACTTCCGATTCGCAAGGGAATATCGCAACTGCAGGGCGAACAGTACAAGATGAAACTGAACAGCCTGCACCGCCGGTAAACCCTGAAGAACCAACAAACCAGGAATTGCCGGACGCGCCAGCTGAGCCACAGATCCTAGAGCTTGATGCTCCACATAGCGGGTGGCTAGCACATGATGGATATTGGTACTGGTTTGCTGATTCAACAACGCCAGTCATTAATTCGTGGCTTAAGTTTGGCGATTACTGGTATTGGCTTGGTGCTGATGGAAAGATGGCGGTCGGGCTCTTTACTGATAGCGCAGGAAATCTGTACTATGCGGCGGAATCCGGAGCTATTTATCAAGGCGGATGGTTCGAACGTACCGAAGGTTGGTATTACGCTAACCCAGGCGGCGATCTGGCCACTGGCTGGCAACGCATTAAAGGCTATTGGTATTACCTTGATCCGGCCGCGGATGGGCGGATGGTTCGGGGATGGAACCTGATCGATGGTACGTGGTACCGGTTGAGTAACTCCGGGGCGATGCTTACCGGGTGGACTGCTAGTGGAAATGACTGGTATTACCTGCATAGCTGGGGTGGAGTAGCTACCGGCTGGCAGTGGATAGGTGGTTATTGGTATTACCTTGATCCGACTGCGGACGGGCGGATGCACACCGGGTGGTTGCAGGAAGGTGATATTTGGTATTACCTGACCGCTTCTGGAGCCATGGCTACGAATACCACGGTTATTAATGGTCGGGCGAGTGGTTTTGCCGCCAACGGTGCTTGGCTAGGATACGCCGGATACACGGCTCCGAATGGATACCTGCAAGTTACGGACAGGATTACGCCTCTCGGGGGAGCAACAAATACGCTGACTTCGGGGTTTAACGGTGTTAAAGTCCGACTTGTCCAACAGGCACTTGGAATTTGGTATACAACCAAGCTCGCTACAATGGACACCCAAACCATTAATGCGGTGAAAAGCTTCCAAGAGCGTTGGGGATTGCCGGTGACCGGCGTCGTCGATAAAGCTACCTGGGACATGCTCGACACCGGATATGCGTGGGACGTCGACGCATATCAAGCTACGCCGATGCCATTATCAGCTACCCGTAGTCAAAGAATCGAACAGCTCATCACCTATGCGCAAAATCAGATCGGTTCCAGCTATACGTGGGGCGGGGCAGGATGGTTCTCTCTCGGTTTTGATTGTTCTGGGCTAGTGCTCCAAGCGCTTTACAGTGCTGGCATTGATCCCTACCCGATTACTGTGCTCAAGCACGCTGAGCCAACCTACCGTACCTCGCAAGAGTTATACAAACATCCGGGTCTAATGCACGTCCCATTCTCTGAGCGGCAACGCGGTGACATTGTGTTTTACGGGAACAACGGCGTCGTCTTCCATGTTGGAATCTATATTGGTAACGACCAGATAATTCACACCGATTGGATGGGACGGCCTGCTCGCTATGACAGCGTTTATGCCTACACGCCGATGCCGGAGGTTGTACGGCCTTTCCCGTGATGTGCACAACGTGTCCCGTTGTACTCGAAAACGCTGTCTGCTCAAACATATGAGAACGGCGCTACCACGTAACGCTGTATAGCGCATGCTGTGACGTGGTAACGCCGTTCTTCTGTTTAGTTAGCGGTTATTATTTGCTATTTTTTCCTGAAATGGTCTCCCATGGTGGGGTGTCTGGAAGGAGCTTTTCATATTCAGCGATCAACGCATCCTGATATTCACCTCGGTAGGTGCCTGCCAAGAAGCGATCAAAAGCCTCATCCTTCAAACGACGCCATGATTCGCGCTCGCCGCCCGGATTAATCGGGTACCACAGCACGCCCTGCGACATAGCGGCGTCCCGGTCTCCCGGAGCGTCACCGATCAACAGAATCTTATCGTCGTCGTACTTGCCCTTAGCGCCGTACTCAAGGTGTTGCGCCTTGGTGCCCATTTCTTGACCTGCCATTACCTGCATGTACTTATCCAGGCCATGCTCAGCCCATTCGCGCTCGATAAACCGAGCCGAGGCAGCCGATACGGTCATGAGATCTGCCTTGTCAACCATGTAGTCGAAAGCATCCCGCACGCCCGGGAATGGGGCACAGCCATGCACCATCCACTCCACGAGTTCATTCACGCCTTCGCCCCACGCGATGCACTTGTCGATTTCTTCCGAAGGACGCTGCTTTGCAAACGTTTCAATCCCGTCTGCCGAGAGCGGCAAACCAGAGTTCAAAAACGCCTTCAGTTCGCCACCATCAGGAAGCTTGACAGCGCGTTCAACAACCTCTGGGCGGTCCTTGAGCATATCGAAGATAATGTCAAGGGTTACCCAGCGATTCTTTCCACGCGTGGTGGAATGCAGGTTAACAAACACTGCAGTTTCGCGCACCATCGTGGAAATCGGTTGCAGATCAAAATACTTGATGTATGCCGGAGTGAAGCACTCGTAGTGCTTAATATCCATGGCATCAATAGCGCAACCGTCTGAATCAATGCCAACAAAGTAGTCTTTGGTCGGCTTAAAATTCACCAGCGGCGCAGCTGCTGCAGGAGCACTCATGGGATCACATCCTCGTATCAATCAGACCGCAGAAAGCATCAACCGGGGAAACACCCTTAAACTCAGACTTGCCTTCAAGCTTGTCGAGCACGGCGTCGATGGTGAAGTCCTTGTCATCGTAGGCGTTGACGTAGGTCTTGATCTGCGGCACGTCTGCCAATGCATACGGGGTAGCAGTGGAGACGTAAATCGTTGGGATCTCGTAGACATACCACGGAATATCCAAGGTTCCCTTGGTTGCCGGCCACTGCACGCGCTCAACCGCCTGCATGAGGCCCTCAATCTTGGACACCATGAGAACTAGGTCGTAGTTATCGGTCAGCGCAGAAATCGGAGCCTTGCCCGCGTAAACATTCTTCACCATGGTTGCCTGCTCTTCCGGCGTCATTTTCGCCAGTTTGTCAAGCATAGATTCGTGACGGGTGACCTCGTATCCACGCTCCCGGAGTTTAGCTGCGAAGACGTCGGCGGGATGCGAAGCTTCGCCGCCGCCACCGAAAGCCCGCGAAATCGGGTTCGGCGGACCAGAAACCGGAACGACGAGGACGCGCGGAGTCTTTTCCGGGCTCATCGGCAGGTTTTCGGGCTGGTTATTCTTCACCAAAGTGATTGCTTCATCAGCAACCTGCGGTGCGATTGCCAGGTTCTCCGGCAGGCCGACGCGCTTCATGGCTTCTTCCTTAGGTGGAAGAATTTCTTCGCGCGGGGTGCTGTGGAGCTTCAGGCGCGCCTTCAGGCCAAGGATGCGCTCAAGGGCTTCTTGCAGACGCTCTTCGGTGATGACGCCGTTTTCATAGCCTTCCTTCATCCACTGCAGGTCCTCTTCGGGGTCGTTGAAGAAGAGGAAAAGATCCGACCCAGCAGCAATCGCCTGCGGGAGTAGATCTTTACGTGCCATGGCTGCGGTCAGACCAACCATATGCGAAGCATCGGTCACAACAAGGCCGTTGAAGCCCATCTTGCCGCGGAGCAGGTCGGTGAGGATTTCCTTGGACAGGGTTGCCGGGAGCAGGTCCTTGGTTTCCATATCCGGGTTGAAATGCTTCTGGTAGGACGGAAGCATGATGTGGCCGACCATCAGGGAGGGCAGGCCATCATCAATCAGGCCCTGATAGACCTTACCGAAAGTTGCGTCCCATTCTTCGCATGAGTAGGAGTTGACCGACGCGGACAGATGCTGATCGCGTTCGTCGATACCGTCGCCAGGGAAGTGCTTAGCAGCCGGGAGGATACCAGACTCCATAATGCCCTTCATATAAGCGCGGGACAGTTCGAGGACTTGATCCGGATCGGAGGAGAAGGCACGGTTGGAAATAATTGGGTTGCGCCAGTTGCGCATAATGTCCACGATCGGGGCGAAAGACCAGTTACAGCCAATCGCCGCAGCTTCGACGCCGGACACCCGGCCGAGTTCGTAAGCCCACTTTGGATCGCGGGCGGCAGCAACTTTTACTTCATGGCCGACGTAAGTGCCATCCGTACAGGCACCATTACCGCCGGATTCAGTATTAGCTGCGATAAGCAACGGAATCTTGGATTTGGTTTGGAGAATGTAATTTTGTTCCCAGACCTCGTCAGCTTTGCCTGGGTTGTAGCGGACCGCACCGATATGGTAGCTGTTGAGCACGTCGGTGAGGTACTCTTCGGTACGTTGCGACCCCATATTGACGAATAGTTGCCCGATCTTCTCATCGAGGGTCATATTCGCAATAGTGTCACGCACCCATTTAATATCCTCATCGTTGAGGTTATAGGGTTGTGCTTTTAAATCAACCATATTAATTACTCCTTAATGTAATAGTGGTCACTATTAATATATCGGGCAAAACGTGTTTGGTGGGTTGTAAGGTCGTCAAATTTGGGCTAAAAGTCAGATTTGTCCACGAATCTCATATTGTGACTGCAACATTTGGCAACAGTGTGGTTTTCTCTGCATATTTAAAAACTCCAACCTATACTTTAGGAACTAGACAAACCGAGCGGCGCTGCCGGAGGGATTAAGAGTTAATAGTTTTGTTGGCTCTGTCAGAAGGTTCGTGGCTTGGTTTCAATGTCCAGTTGAACCTCATCCGCATGGGTTCACAACAACAAAAATTGGATTCGACGCGAAAGCGAGCCGTCCAGGGAGCTGGATTCTCGCGGTGAACGTCGTTTCTAGTCTCGAGCTAACACTGGTGTTAGTTCGACAAAGTTATGGAGTGCACTATGTCAACTGACTCTTCGAAAGAAGTGGTACTGGATCCGGATCCGGCCACTAAGCGTCCCTTCGGGATGCGTGACAAGATCGGCTATATGTTTGGTGACTTTGGTAATGACTTTACCTTCATCTTGCAGATGGCGTTCTTTATGCTTTTCTACACCAACGTTGTTGGTATCAAACCAGAACACGTTGGTCTGCTCTTCCTTGTAGCCCGTATTATTGACGGCTTCACGGACGTGGGCGCAGGTATTCTTGTCGACCGCCTGCCGTCTAAGCGCTGGGATATGAAGTTCAAGCGCTGGATTCGCGCAATGGCTATCCCGGTTGCGGTTGCCTCGGCTCTGATGTATTCGGCATTCATTGCTGACTGGGAGTCCTACACTGCCCGCCTAGTTTGGATGTGGGCAACATACTTCCTCTGGGGTTCGATTACCTACACCCTCATTAACATTCCATACGGCTCGATCTCCTCGGTTATGTCCTCCGATCCGGATGAGCGTGCTCAGCTGTCGGTATTCCGTTCCACCGGTGCAACCCTTGCCAACTTGGTTATTGCTTCGGTTCTTCCGCTAATTGTTTACACCAAGAACGAAGCGGGCGTTGCGGTTCTCGATGGCACCCGCATGCAGCTTTCAGCTATCGTCTGTGCGGTGCTGGCAGTGGTCTTCTACGCTATCTGCTACTGGGGTATCGAGCAGCGCGTTCCGTCCCAGGTTGCTCCGAAGGGCGAAGGCGCTGGCATCGGTAAGATGCTCGCTTCGGTGGTCACCAACAAGGCACTGCTTATGCTGATTCTTGCTGCGCTGTCGTTGCTGCTTGGCCAGATGTTCCTCGGCGGTATGGTCGGCTACGTCTTCCTGTCCTACTTCAATAACGGCGCACTGCAGTCGCCGGCGTCGTTGCTGGCACTGGTTCCGGCACTGTCGTTGATTGTTCTCGCTCCGATTATGAACAAGAAGTTTGGTAAGGCTGAGACCGGTGGCGTCGCTATGCTCATCGGCGGTGTAGTACTGCTTGGCGCTTACTTCATGAAGATCGATCAGGATCAGCCATGGCTGTGGATTGCTGCTTACGCAGTTGCTATGTTCTGTATCTCGGTTTTCAACTACCTCGTCTGGGCATTTATTACCGACGTTATTGACTACCAGGAGATCCGTACCGGTGCTCGTGATGACGCTACGGTTTACGCCATCTACTCGTGGTCGCGTAAGCTCGGCCAGGCATTCGCTGGCGGTCTTACCGGTGTTGCTCTGGGTTGGATTGGCTTCAGTGCAGACGATGCTAAGGCAGGTATTGCACAGAGCGCCGAAGCTGTTGACGGCATTTACATGCTGGCCAACGTTATTCCGGGCGTATTCTCGCTGATTGTTGCCTTCGTCCTCATCTTCCTCTACCCGTTGAAGAAGAAGGTCGTTGACACCAACACCGAGATTCTGGTTGCTCGTCGTGAAGGTCGTGTACATCCGGCTGACCCGATGAAGAAGTAATCATCATCCGGTTATCTGAATAACCATGAAGGGCCGTCTGCGCAAAGCAGGCGGCCCTTCATGGTATTGATTTGGCGTATTGGGATTCGTTAGAATGCGAAGGTTTATTGCGTTGGAGCTGGTCCAGTACTACGGCGAACCGTGAATTCCACCGGAATCACGAAGGATTTACGTTCTCGCACTGAGCGATTTTCCGCCTGCCAGATCAGTGATCGTGCGGCTTTGGATCCAATAACTGAGCCACCCGAATCCAAGGATGTTAACTCTGGAGCTGACACTTCACAGGCAACCGAGTTATCAATGCCAATCACAGACACGTCATCGGGCACTCGATAGCCTAACCGTTGCACCCAACGCATAAAGCCGATACCCATGAGGTCATTAAAAGCAATAACAGCAGTTGCAATGTCGGGCTTCCACCTATTAGCCGCATCAATCCCGCCCTGGATTCCCGATGCGAGATCTTGGAATTGTCGCAATTTCATTCCGCGTTCTCTAGTCGCTTTTTGTAAAGCCCGCCAACGAGTGACATTCGCCCACGAATCTTCCTGCCCAGCCAGATACAGCACCTCATTGTGCCCGAGCTCTTGGAGATAATCGCAGGCAATCTCCATACCTTTAACGATGTCCGAAATAATACAGGTGTGGCCGGTGACAAATCGGTTAAGCAGAACAAGGGGAAGTTGTTTTTCAAACTGTTTAATGGATTGCGGGGTAAGTCGCGAACCGGGGAACGCAATGCCATCAACTAGTGGGATTATTTCTTCTACAGCTTGATGCTCGTCATCGGGATCTTTTTCAGAGTTAATAACAATCACTGAATAATCGTGTTCTACCGCAGTTTGACGAAACCCGCTCAGAATATCTGAATACACCGGGTTGGACATATTAGAAACAACGATTGCGAGCTTTTTAGTCCGCTTATCATGCTCCCAATACGATGATCCTTCCCGCTGAAAACCCAACTCGCGAGCCGCTTGATAAACCTTCGCTGTGGTTTTTGCGCTCACCCGAGCAGGTGAAGAAAAAACCCTAGATACCGTTGAAGCTGAAACACCAGCTCGTTCGGCAACATCATAAATTGTTACATTCTTTTCACGCGACATATTCCTCCTTGAATGACTCCCCTTTGGCCAGTCTAAAGCTTTTACCTTCAATTAACACCCATGTTTGGTTTCGCGTAGAAAGACAGTGAACCGATCTTTCGGCTTTAAGCGTAGAATTTCAGCAGTTTCTACTTGCATCGTGCGCTTCAACAGGCACGCAATTACAACACAGAAAGACCATCGTAAGAATGCGTCATTCCTTGGCTAATCCGGCGTATCGCTTTGGATCTTCAATTATTGCCCTCGGTTTTATATCTTGGGCCCTGTGGTGGGGGTTTTACCAGCTTTGGCTCACCTCGGACGCTAGCGGTCTTGCTCTGGGCGGCGCTGAGGTGGGTTTGGTGTACGCGATTCACGGGCTGTGTTCTGCGGCGGCAATGATTGTTTACGGCGTCGTACAAGACAAACTCGATTTAAAACGCCACCTGATGATTTGCGTTGCTTTGTTAATGACGCTCACCGGCCCTTTTGTCAGCTGGGTGTATCGTCCCGCTTTAGAAAGCAATATTATTCTTGGCGCGATTTTAGGCGGTGTTTTTCTTGCCTCTGCTTTTACTGGGATGGTTGGGCTAGTTGAGGCATACGTTGACCGGCTATCACGACGTACCGGGTTCGAGTTTGGCCAAGCCCGTATGTGGGGATCGCTTGGTTTTGCATGTGCCATGCTGGGAGCCGGATTTATTTTCACCGCTAATCCGGTTGCCATTTTCTGGGCGGCTTCGCTAGGCGGCGCGATGATGCTAGGACTTTTACTGATTTGGAAAGTACCGGTTACGCACGGCGTCGTCCACGCAACAACACCCTCCCTGAGAGATATTGTCCGAATAACTCGCGAACGAAAATTCTGGGTATTTGTGGCTTTCGTTTTGCTCACTTGGGCGCTGTATCAAATATTTGAAACCCAGCTCTTCCCTTCTTATTACACCGGGCTTTTTGACGACGACGTTACCGGGCAACGCTTATATGGTGCGTTGATTTTCATGCAAGCCGCGCTTGAATCTGGGCTGATGGCAAGTTTGCCGTTTGTTATTTACCGGGTTGGCGTGAAGAATTCAATGATTGCTTCGAGCCTTGCCATGTTTATTGTGGTGGTCGGCGCCGGGCTTTCGGAGCATATTGTTGCGGTGTCGGTGGCGAAACTAGTGCATGCTGTGCTCGTTCCATTGATGATGGTAGCTGTGCTGAAATATATAGCGCTTCACTTTGCCGCCGAACTATCAGCGACGGTTTTCCTTGCCGGATTCTACGTAACGAACCATATTGGCGCTGCAATGATTTCGCCGGTTTTAGGTGCGATGCGGGACCGACTTGGTTATCAGGTCGTCTTTTTATCGATGGCTATTGTTATGGCGGTTACGGCCATATGGGCGAGCCGGGCATTATGCGCGGATAATGAGCCGAGTGCTACGGTTGTTTCAGCGTTGGTGCGGGCATAAGCCATTTGTTTATGCAGAGGTGAGTGGGCGTAAGCGAATTTTATCCGAGCGGGGGATAGCCGCGAGTTCGTCGCGAATTCCTTTCGCTATTTCACTGCGATAGCTGGCGTCCATCCGTTCGGCAGGAGCAGAAATAGAAACCGCAATATTATTTCCTGTTCCAGTAATAAGCGGCACTGCTACGCAGGTAATGCCTGGTTCATTTTCTTCGACATCTTCGGTCCAGCCTTCACGATCGAGCCGTTCAAAATTATCCAGAACTGAGGCATAGATCGTGTCTTGGTAGGACTGCTCCATCGCGAGTAATGCTGGTGCAGCGAGGTATCGTTCTAGTTGCTGATCGCGGTTATCGAGGCAACCAATAAGCGCTCTGCCCAATGATGTGGTTACTGCGGTGGCTCGGCGGCCAACTTCCGACACCACCCGGACCGGGCGGTCCGGTTCGACTTTGTCGAGATAAATAACGTCGGTGTCGATCAGCTCGCCCAAGTGAACGAGCTCGTTAAAACGATTGCCGATCCTAGCCAAATAGGGGCGGAGTAAATCCACTGTTTGCTGGGTAGATGTTTGGTAATTGGCTATCGGAATAATGCCGTCACCCAAGGCGTAAAATCCTGTTTCGGCGTCCTGCTCAACCCAAGTGTGTTCGCGTAATGTGGCCAGCGTGTTATAGACCGTTGCTTTGTTGATATTGAGGTCTTTAGCAATTGTGCCCAGCGCAACCCCGGAATGATCTTGAGCTGCTAAATACTCGATGATTCCGATTGCGCGCGAGACACTCTGTAGCGGTTTTGGTGTGGCCATGGCAACATAATACCGTAGAGTGGTTATCCATGTGGAACGTTCGTTTAACTACGTTGTACAAACTTGTGTATCGCCTTTTGGTCAAACGTCCATATCGGTTGCGGGTGGGCGGCGAATCTTTTATGATTGTTAAACATGCGTTTCATAGAGATAAACGCGAAATAGGTCAATGGAGAGCTATTACATGGAACTAAACCTCACCGGTATCCAAGATACGGCCTCATACGAAAAGGCTGGCGTCACGTTACCAAGCTTTGACGTGGCGAAGATGCAAGAAGATGGCAAGAAGAATCCACGATGGCTACATTTGGGACCGGGAAATATTTTCCGTGCTTTCCCAGCCCGGGTGG
>JAAYWS010000061.1 GCA_012516575.1 Actinomycetaceae bacterium | reverse complement strand
GCTGATATTCCAGATACCTACCGGGCGCTCGCGATAGCTACCGCGAAACGCGCGGAAAAACGCGGCGTCATATCAGCAGAAAAACTGTCCGAGCTACTCGATACTCTTAAACCAGACGCAACAGAGAACTATCGCTAAAACCACAGCCGCGGTGGGTTACGGTGGCGTAGGTAGTGCGTTAACCTTAAAAGAGGAATCGAATGAGAGCTGGAGGAATCGATGATTATTGCGCACACCCGCGCAGAACTAGCCGCCGCACTTGCACAGCTAGAGGGCACTATTGGTCTAGTTATGACCATGGGGGCTTTACACGAGGGCCATCTGTCCCTGGTGGAAGCCGCGCGCGCGGAAGCTGATAACGTCGTCGTTTCCATTTACGTTAACCCGCTACAATTCGCGCCCGGTGAAGATTACGATACTTACCCGCGCGATCTCGAGGCTGATATAGCGCTACTAGACGGGGTAGCGGTAGTTTTTGCTCCGACGGATGAAGAAATGTATCCGCGTGATCCACTCGTGCGTATCAATCCGGGTCCGGTTGCCACGGTCCTCGAAGGAAAAACTAGGCCCACCCATTTCGCCGGTGTCCTGCAAATCGTTCACAAAGTATTCAACCTTGTCCGTCCCGATTACGCGTGGTTCGGTCAAAAAGACGCTCAACAGCTCGCCCTGATTCGCACTATGGTGGCAGATCTCAACATGCCACTGGAAATTCGGGCCGTGCCGATTAAACGCGAGCCTTCCGGGCTGGCTATGTCTTCGCGCAACGAATACTTAACTCCGCAGGAGCGCGAAACCGCACTCGCACTTTCTCGTGCCCTCAACGCAGGCCGCGAAAAAGCTGAATCCGGTGCAACCCCAGAAGAAGTGCTCGCGGCCGCTCACGGCGTTGTCGATAATACTCCGGGTGTGAAACTCGACTACTTAGTGTTAGTAGACCGCGAAACCTTTGTATCCTTAAATACGCACGGCGAGGGATTACTCGCTATCGCCGCTTGGGTGGGTAGCACCCGGCTGATCGACAATATGGAGGTGACCCTGTGATGCGACTGCGCACGATGGTATCAGGCAAGATTCACCGCGCCACAATTACTGGGGCAGACCTCAACTATGTCGGCTCCATTACGATTGACGAAGATTTGCTTGACGCTGCAGATATTCTGCCAGGCGAACGCGTCGATATTGTGGACGTTAATAATGGCGCTCGGCTGTCCACTTACACGATTGCCGGGGAACGTGGCTCCGGCGTTATTAATATGAACGGGGCGGCAGCCCGGCTGGTCAGTGCAGGCGATCTGATTATTATTATTGCCTACGCACAGATTGACGACGCCAGCGCTCGCGGTTTTGAACCGGCCGTTGTTTTTGTGGATGGCCAGAACAAGATTGTGGAAAAGTCGGTCGCGCTTGGCCAAGTTCCAGATAATGATCTTGGCCTGAAATCTTCGGGTATTTAGGAGTCCCCGGGAATTTAGAAGTCCTTGGGTATTTAGAAGACTCGGGTATTTAGAAGTCTCGGGTATTTAGAAGTCTCCGGGCACCTAATGCGGCTCTTCACAGATAAGCGTGTAGTTGCTTTTGGATCTTCTTGCATTTTTGGATCTTGTTCATTTTAGAATCTTCCCGCTTCGGGGAGGGTTCTGATACCGGGATTTTAGCGGTTCCATACCTGCCGTTGAGGTTGGGAGCTTCGTTGAGGTTGTGAGCTTCGGGGAGTTTGTGAACTCTTGGTCGCCTTTGGGTGTGGGTGGGAAGTTGATGATGTCTGCTCGGACTTCGCCCACTATCCGCTCACGTTCACTATCTGCTCACGCCCACTATCTGCTCACGTTGCCCCGCGATGCTCGCGTTATGCCCGCTATGTGCCGGCAGATTCCTGACTATTATCCAGTCCGCACTCAACTTTTCTAGTCCGTACCCAACTTTTTCGGTCCGTACCCAACTTTTCCGCCCGTAAAGTCCCCTATGTTGGCTTTGCTCTTCGGTTTTCTGAAGCATAAGACGGATTCTGAACGTAAGTATCAACTTTTACCACATCCAAGCCGTATATAGCGCTGGATGTGGTAAAAGTTGATACTTAGGTTCAGGTAGGGCTGTTATCAAGGCAATCCACACCGAAACCACCACCAAATAGGCTTGCCTGACTGGCAGTTGACAAAAACAAGCACCTGAAACTCACAAATCAACAGCTGAAGTCCACAACTCAATGGCAAACGACGGTTCGTTGGTTTCAGTAGACAAAATATCGTGGATTACTCCAGTTGTAAGAAGTGGATTGCTCTGTTTTTAAGAATCGGTACGGCTTTAAGAGTCGACAGTGCTATTTAGTGCCTGGCGTAGTGTCTCCATCGGGGCTGAGGGTACCTGATCTGCCGTTTTTAGGGCTGTTTCAGGCTGAGAGCAATTTGAAATTAGGGAAAATCGAACTATCCGAAGACTATCTGCGGATAGTTCGATTTTCCCTAATTTGGGGAGC
>JAAYWS010000060.1 GCA_012516575.1 Actinomycetaceae bacterium | reverse complement strand
TCTCCTTCTTATCACGCGATCCGAGTGCAGCGAGTGTCATTGCCAGATCGGCTACGACGTAAGAACCACTTAGCAACTTTAGCGGTGTGCGTATTCCGCGTAACGCAAGTAGGGAAGTGGCGCCAAGAGCAGAAACAAAGACCAGTGGTACAAGATGGTGCTTGCCAACTGCGCCGGGTTGAATGAACAAAGTTTTGCCGATCCAAAAACCATTAGCAAATTTCTGCTTGATCATGCCTTTAACAGTTGGACGGATGATCTGCGTGGAATTAATGCGCGGGTCAAACTTGATCCGGTATCCTGCTTGGCGGATACGGTAGAAAATGTCGTTGTCTTCAGTTCGCACCAAGCGTTCGTCAAATAAGCCAACCTTGTCGAAGACCTCGCGACGGTAAGAACCGTGGAACACAGCATCCACGTAAGAATCTGTGGTACCTTCGCCACGGTACTTAGCAAACGAAGCCCCGAAGGCGGATTCTTCAACCAGTAGCAGTAGTTCTTGAAGGTTACTCTCATCAGCAACTTTGGTTGGGCGTGGACCGCCGCAAACGTCTTCTCCTTCTCCGAGCACTGCCACAACGGACGAAATAAAATCAGATGCGAACTCGGCGTGAGCGTCCCAGCGGGTAATAATATCGCCAGTACATTCTGGTAAAGCCACATTCCAACCTGCAGGAAGAATCCTTTGTGGATTATCTAAAACTTTTACGTCCAAAAAAGTATTTGTGTGCTTATCAGCAAATGCCTCCATAAGCTCTTTAGTCCGATCCTCAGAAGCACTATCAACTAGGATTAGTTCAATTTTATTAAGCGGATAATCTTGTTCCAAGACATTATCTAAAACTGGCTTCAAATAGTTTTCCTCATTGAATGCGATAATAATGAGCGAAACAGTTTGTTGTTTATCCACTTGCATCCCCTTCGATGTTTCCTACCGTAGAGTTAAGCTTATACGGTATGTTGTCGGCTAAGCGGAGGTCTGCGCGGATTGTCGTTAGTGTATTGACAATTTGGTCAGAATATAAGGCACCCATTGAGCAGTTAGAGCCGAACAAACATAGTTTCCCTAGACGCGTTGCACCGGCGTTGGTGAAAGGACCAAGATGATTGATGTATTAGCGGTTCTATTCTTTCTGCTAATTATTTGGAATATTAAGCCGGTTGATCCTCTTCGCGATATTTTTTCTGACTATTTATCTGTCTCAAACGGTAAAGCGTGGCGTGGCATATTCACTGTACTAGTTTTGTTTCATCATCTTTCTCAACGTACAGAGTCAGGCCAGATTTTTCGGGTGTTTGAACAGGCCGGAATTATTGGGGTTTCACTATTCTTTTTCTATTCGGGCTACGGCTTAATGAAAAGACACACTACAACTACGGCCTATCACCGCGGTTTCATCAAAAAGCGTCTTCCAAGTATTTATGTTCCTTACTGGACAGCAACCATCATTGTTCTCTTAATTAACGCTTTGTTCGGCTACTATTTCACGCCTGAAGTGGTGTTGTTAGCACTGATTGGCATTAAACCGGTCGTTATGCACGCTTGGTTCATCACAGTTTTACTAATGTTTTACTGTATCTTCTGGCTACTGATGCTTTTGTTCAGGAATCACTATTGGCTGATGGTAACCGGAGCGACAATGTGGTGGGGAGGATGGATATGGCTGTGCACAGAACTGGACTATGGCCTCTGGTGGTATAACACTGCCCACATGCTAATTATCGGTATGATATGGGCACTCGTAGGAGACAAGGTAGTAAGTTCCCTGCCAATCAATGTTTTGTGGGTTTTCCCAGTGGCTGGGTATTTAATCACCGCAATTCGCATACGGGAAAATGGGGATTTGCTAGTTCCTATTTCGTATGGAAGCTTAACCTGGGCTCAATTGACGACCGTGTTCTTCATACTGAGCTGGTTATTCTTCATGATGAAGCTCCGTGTTGGAAATCAAATAGCGCGATATCTGGGAGGAATAGCGATCGAAGTATACTTAGCGCAAGGAATATTTCAAACATGGTTGCGAAGCGATTATCTTTATATCGATTCAGACTTTTATTATGCCGTGGCATGTACTCTGGGAGCTATCGGAGTTGGAGCTTTGCTAAACATCGTAAACACCCACATTCTCGTTGCTTATAGAAAGAAATTTCATGTCTCCTAAAAGCAGGAAATAATAAAGCTTTAAGCATGTAAATAAATTAGGACATTTCACACCTTTCTCATATAAACGCTGAGCTTTCGTACGTCTCTTCGTAGTTGCAGAACCCATCATGGATCGCCTAAGTGTCTAATTGATTGGGTTCGCTTCAAAGACACGATTTCTGCAAGCCCATTGGCCGAGAAAGAACCTCAATAGGCCAATAAATGCGCTTTGTCTGGTTATGCTGTTGATAAGTTACCAACGGAGGAAAATCATGAGTGTAGCCAAACGATGCACGTCCGGCTTGGGAGTGTTATTAACCCTCGTTTTAATGTGGATTTTCGTACCGTTGGATGCACAAGCCACCGGCGATACAGCAGATGTAACCGGAGTTTCTTACGGGCCGAATCCGGAACAGTACGAAATATTTCCGTACACGACCGAACTAGATCAAGCCACCACGCGCACCGACTATATGGCTGCAACACGTGCGTTACGCGGTGACATGTGGGATCAAAACGTTCCCTATAATGGCTCAACCTTACGAGAAGTGGCAGCAGAGGAAGGGATTACCACCAGAGAACAATATGTCAATGGTTTCGTATGGGATGAATCCATTGAAAGGATCGCTCTGCAACGTGCGGTAGAAACTCGAGCCCATGGCCGTATTGCGCATGAACGTACTGTCGATGCCGATATATATTCAGCAACTTACGGTGCGCAACAAGCAAATTCAGAGATTATTGCTTGGGGTTACCCTTCAATGTATTCCGCGGTTTACAACGGCTGGGGGCACGGAGAACTAGCAGATTTGATTGCGGCCAATGGCTACTTCAACCATGACAACGGGCATCTACATATCCTGATTAATCCTTCACTGAAATATCATGGGGCAGCAGCGGTCGATAACGTCGATTTGGGTATGGCATCGCGCAATCTCGTGGTTGAGCCGAATGAGGCTGGCACAGGCCTGTATGGCACATTCAGTCTTTCCTACGCTGTGGAACGCAGTTCATTCGTTCCACTCGCGCCAGGCTGGACTCAAGATTTTATCGGGAATTGGTACTACTTGAACCCGGGCGGGTACAAGGCGGTAGGAGAACTAAACCTCGACGGAAACAATTTCCTGCTGGAAGAACCCTACGGAATGATGGTCACCGGGTGGTATACGCAAGGAAACGACGTACGTTATTATGATTCTTCCGGCGTCATGGTAACCGGCTGGAAATACATTGACAATACATGGTATTTCTTTGACGACGCCGGAATGATGGCAACCGGATTAACGGACATTAACGGAGTAAAATATTACTTCCGGGACTCTGGTGCGATGGCCACCGGCTGGCAGTATCTCGACAATAGCTGGTACTACTTCTACAGTTCAGGTGCGATGGCTACCGGATGGATCAAGCTCGGATCAACGTGGTATTACCTAGAAAGCTCTGGGGTCATGGTTACCGGCTTTAACGTTATCAATGGCGTGAACTACTATTTCCGTGACTCTGGTGCGATGGCCACCGGCTGGATTTATTCGGGCGAACAGTGGTATTACGCGAATACTTCGGGTGCATTGGCGACCGGGTGGATCAAGCTCGGATCAACGTGGTATTACCTTGACCCATTAGATGCGCACATGCTCACCGGCTTTCATGTCATCAACGGAGTAACGTATTACTTTGCTGACTCCGGTGCGATGGCCACCGGCTGGCGTTATGTGAACAGTAACTGGTATTACTTCGCTAGTTCTGGTGCAATGTATCGCGGATGGCTTTGGCTTGGCGGAACGTGGTATTACCTGAGCGCGGATGGCACAATGCTCACCGGAAGCCACACCATTGATGGAACTCGCTACGTCTTCAACTCCTCAGGAGCACTGCAATAGGTCCAACTCCGCGCAACTTCACAGTCGCCATCTTCTAACCAAGCCCACCCCGCTGGTATCGTTATGGAGACTGTAAAAGTAAGGAGAACTGTGCCTGTTTCCACCGTTGCGGAGCGCAAGGAAATTCAACCCGCGGCCACCGCGCCTGAGCGAATTCGCAATTTCAGCATTATCGCGCATATCGACCACGGTAAGTCCACCCTGGCCGATCGTATGTTGCAGCTTACCGACGTCGTCGCCGACCGGGATATGCGTGCTCAATACCTCGATCGGATGGATATTGAACGTGAACGCGGGATTACCATTAAGTCCCAAGCTGTTCGCATGCCATGGACTGTCGACGGCACTTCTTATGCGCTTAATATGATCGACACCCCCGGGCACGTCGACTTCTCCTACGAGGTTTCGCGTTCGCTCGCGGCCTGTGAGGGAGCGATTTTGTTGATCGACGCCGCACAAGGCATCGAAGCTCAAACGCTCGCCAACCTGTATATGGCACTCGAAAACGACCTCGTCATTATCCCAGTGCTTAACAAAATCGACCTGCCAGCAGCCAACCCCGAAAAATATGCTGAAGAAATCGGTTCCCTGCTCGGCGTCGACCCTGATTCGATTATTCGAGTATCTGGCAAAACCGGGCAAGGCGTCGATAAACTGCTTGACCAAATCGTTGCCGAAGTACCGGCACCAACCGGTTCAGCGGACAGCCTCGACGGCGAAACCCGGGCGATGATTTTCGATTCCGTTTACGATTCCTACCGGGGTGTGGTCACCTACGTGCGAGTCGTAGACGGGCACCTGACTCCGCGTCAGCGCGTATCGATGATGTCCACCGCTTCGACGCATGAACTCCAAGAAATCGGTGTTATTTCCCCTGAACCTACTCCGGCGAAGGGACTTGGACCTGGCGAAGTCGGCTACCTTATCACCGGCGCAAAAGATGTTCGTCAATCACGCGTAGGCGATACCATCACCGATGCGAAAAACCCGGCTGCTACACCTTTGGAAGGCTACCGGGATCCCCAGCCGATGGTGTTCTCTGGGATTTACCCGATTGATGGCTCGGACTATCCGGCTCTGCGCGACGCTCTCGATAAGCTTCGCCTCAACGACGCCGCGCTCAGCTATGAACCGGAAAATTCGGTTGCGCTGGGATTCGGTTTCCGCTGTGGATTCCTCGGCCTGCTCCACTTAGAAATTATTCGCGAACGCCTCGAGCGCGAATTCGATCTCGACCTAATCGCTACCGCGCCTTCCGTAGTGTACCGGGTAGAAACCGAAGCAGGGGAAGAAGTGACAGTGTCGAACCCGTCGGAATTCCCTGACGGCAAGGTCCGCCATATTTATGAGCCGATGGTTTCGGCGACGATTCTCACGCCGAAAGATTACGTTGGCTCCATTATGGAACTGTGCCAGCAACGTCGCGGAATTATGGGAACCATGGACTATCTTTCCCCCGAGCGTGTCGAGTTACATTACCGCTTGCCACTGGCCGAAATCGTCACCGACTTCTTTGACCAGCTTAAATCCCGAACCAAGGGTTACGCTTCGCTGGATTATAAAGAAGACGGCGAACAAGAAGCCGATTTGGTTAAGGTCAATATTTTACTCAACCACGAAACCGTGGACGCGTTCTCAGCAATCGTCCACCGCGATTCGGCCTACCATTACGGCGTCGAAATGACTGGCAAGCTCAAGGGTCTAATCCCGCGTCAGCAATTCGAAATCCCAGTGCAAGCCGCTATCGGTACCCGCGTGATTGCCCGCGAAACGATCCGCGCGTTGCGGAAGGATATGCTCGCTAAGTGCTATGGCGGCGATATTTCGCGTAAGCGCAAGCTACTTGAAAAGCAGAAGGAAGGCAAGAAACGGATGAAGTCGATCGGACGGGTCGACGTTCCGCAAGAAGCCTTCGTCGCAGCATTATCGTCAGATATGCCCGAGTCAAAGAAGTAAGTATGGTAGCGGTGAAAGTTGGCGGCGAAAGCCAAGCAGAACGCAATAAGAATTATGGCCGAATTATTTCCTTCTCCCGGCGGGGCTCACGCTTGGGGGACAGGTACGAAAAAGTCATGGAAATGCACGCCGATGACTACGTCATTTCCTATCCGGGCGGCCTTGCACAAACCACAATCGCAGATGACGCCGTTATAGACCTGAACGCGGAATTTGGCCGGGAAGCTCCATTGGTCGTTGAAATAGGCCCGGGCTCGGGTGAGCAACTTGTTTCGTCGGCGCTGGACCGTCCGGAATGGAATTTCCTAGCTATCGAAGCGTGGGCGCCCGGAGTAGCCCGCTGCGTTAACGCGGCAGTTCGGGAAGGTGCGGACAATGTACGCATTATGGAAGTTGACGCAGCGCAAGCCCTACCCATTATTTTCCGTACTGACGTCGACACGCCCAACCCGCGGGCGCGTGAAGTATGGACTTTCTTCCCCGATCCTTGGCCGAAGGCTAAGCATCATAAGCGGCGTATCGTTAACCTCGACTTCGCACGGACGGTAGCTGGCGTACTCCAAGTCGGCGGTGTGTGGCGGATGGCAACCGACTGGGATCATTATGCTTGGCAGATGCGTGATGTGGTCACCGATTGCCCATATTTCGAAAATCCGTACGCAGGCAAAAATATTGATCCAGCTGATGAAGGAAAATATCAGGGCGGTTTTGCTCCGCGCTGGCGGGGTCGGATTATGACCCGTTTTGAACGCCGTGGCATTCAAGCTGGACGCAAGATTCACGATATTAAAGCGGTTCGCCGAGAGATGCTCAATGAGCCGCAATTACCCGGTAAATAATGGACGACGCCGGTTTTGCAGCATACGTTCATATCCCGTTTTGCGCGGTGCGTTGCGGATATTGTGATTTCAACACGTACACGAACACGAATTTCGGAGTGGGTGCTAGCACGAGCGATTTTCACGAATCGTTAGCCACCGAAATCGACTTGTCTTCGCGCCGGCTTGGAACTTCAGGCCCGCTGACAAGCGTGTTTTTTGGCGGTGGTACGCCCACAATGCTCGATTCTGCCCAGTTGGTGGCGGTGCTCGGAAAACTGCGGGACACCTTCGGGATTGCACCGGGCGCTGAAATCACGACTGAAGCTAACCCGGAAACTGTGAGCGAAGAATCTCTGGGTGAACTGGTAGCCGGCGGTTTTACCCGGATGTCCTTCGGCATGCAAAGCGCTGTGCCGCAGGTATTACACACCTTGGACCGTCAACATACTCCCGGTCAGGTGACCCGCGCGGTGAAATGGGCACGCAAGCTCGGTTTGGATGTTTCAGTAGATTTAATTTACGGAGCTCCGGGCGAATCTTTAGCCGACTGGAGAACATCGCTTGCGGCGGCTATTGAACTTGGACCAGATCATATCTCTGCCTATGGTTTAACGATTGAACCGGGTACCAAAATGGGCGCGCAACTACGACGTGGGGAGATCGCCGAGCCAGATCCTGATGAGCTCGCAGATAAGTATCTGATGGCCGAAGAACTTCTTAGCGACAGTGGATACCAGTGGTACGAGGTGTCTAACTGGTGTCGGCCAGGCCATCCAAGCCGTCATAATCTTGCCTATTGGCAGAATAAAAACTGGTGGGGGTACGGGCCGGGCGCCCATTCACATTTCAATGGCACTCGCTGGTGGAATCTTAAACATCCGTTGAGCTATGCTGCGCGCCTTGCTAGCGGAGACTTACCGGTGGCAGATTACGAAGAACTCACGGACGAAGAACGCCGAGAAGAAGAAATAATGCTCGGAGTGCGCTTGCGTGAGGGAATATCGATTCCCGCTGGAACCGCGCCGAGCACGGTTGGCGAGCTAATAGCTGATCAACTGATAGATGCCCAAGCAGCGTTCAGCGGAAGAATCCAACTCACCGTAAAAGGTCGGCTGCTTGCCGATACTGTGATCCGTCACCTGTGGTAACTAAGCGTGGTTGTGTCATAATTGACTGGCTAATCAGCTGATATGGAAAGGGAACAAAAATGGGCGATATTATTATCCCGATTTTCGTGTATTCGCTGATTTTCGGTGCTGTCGGCTACATCCTTTTTATTGTCTTTTCAACATCGCATAAAGGCGCATGGGATGATGAAAGCCGGATTAAAGGCCAGATGCGGATGCGCAAATGGAAAGTAAAAGATGCAGTAAACGTTATTGAGGACTTCTTACTCGGCAAACATCCGGAACTTAAACACTGGCCGATTCCATTGAACCTCCCCGGGGTGCAGGCGATTACTCATAATCGGGATGCGAAAGTGTGGAAGGCCGTGACCTTGCACCGGCCCACTCTCGGTTCTAAATTGCTTCTCACTATTGAGATGCCGCAACGCTCTGACGGTTCGCTGGCAGAGTTCACGGAAGCTTTAGTGGTACGTGAAGGAGAAACTTTTGATGTGCGCACCACGGGTAGTCAATTCCCGCATTATTTAACCGAGGACGTGCGGCATTTCCTAGAAAACTGGTCTGAAGTCGAGGCATTCCACTTCTTAGGTGAACGGATCACCTTCATGCTCGACACTGAATATGGGGATCTAGATATTATCGAAAAGCTTGAAAACTATGTGGAACGTGCCCGGATGATTATTCGGCTTTTGCCGCGCGAAGCGTGGGTATAAGTATCGGGCTTAAGCGGCTCTTCGCAGATAAGCGTGTAGTTGTTTTTGGATCCTTCTGCTTCAAAGGGGGCCTCTGATCACCGTTTGGGTGCGGTGGTGCCTGCTGTTGAGGTTGCGAGGTTCTGATCGCCTCTCTTTTCGGATGTCGGAAGGACGTTTACGATGTCTGCTCGGAGTGAGTGCCCGCTTCTGTGCCCGCAAAGTCCCCTATGTCGGTTTTTATTCTTG
>JAAYWS010000059.1 GCA_012516575.1 Actinomycetaceae bacterium | reverse complement strand
CGACATAGGGGACTTTACGGCGGGAAAAGTTGGGGGCGGGCTGGGGAAGTTGGGGGCGGACTGGATAATAGTCGGGAGTCTGCCGGTACATAGCGGGTATAACGCGAGCATCGCGGGGCAGCGCGAGTAGATAGTGGGCGAAGTCCGAGCAGACATCATCAACTTCCTGCCCACACCCAAAAGGCGACCAAGAGTTCATAAACTTCCAGAAGCCTTCCAACCTCAACGGCAGGTGTGGTCCCGAGTTTTAGATGTTAAGCATGCGTGCTGGATACAAAATGCACTGGCTGTAGTCGTACTTGGCCGTAAAACATACACCAGTTCGCAAGGTCGGAAAAAGACTAACTGCTATATCCTAGGGTACTGGGCAGAGTATGGGATATTATCTCGTTGCTCGGCGGACAGCTAAAGAAGCCTTGATATAAGCCTGGTCGGGCAGGCTGGTCGGGTAGTTTCCAGTGACTGCAGAAGAGAATGCCAACAAGGCCGAAATGGCCTCTTTTCCTTGTACTGACCTGCTATCGCATGGGGTTCCTAAGGCCTGATTTGCCTTGATAACAGCGTCAATGGTGGTATCGTGGCGTACACATTACGTCGAAAATTGTAATGCAGGACACGCAGGAGCAGCTATGAAACCACAAACAGAATCACACAAAGGGGTATCCATAATTGGAATTGCTACCCTTTTCTTTGCCTTGCTGTTGACGCTTGGCGGTTGTGACTCCGCCGAGTCGCGTGAAGCTGCTAGAGAACCCTTCGTAGGAATTTGGCGCTTAACAGATGCGGATCTAACACATAGTTACCGGTCAATGATCAATTTGAAACGCGATGGGACAGGCTATGTAAGGGTGACTGTTTTCGATCAAACCACAGAAACTAATATCGAGTGGGAAGTAGACGAGTACGACGTCACAATTGAATATTCCGATGGCACCATTGAAACGGGAACTCTTTCGGAAGACGGTGAAACACTAGTCATGCTCGGCAATCTAAACTTCACGAAAGATTAGAGAATTTATTGGTTTCTCACTCACTGGCTGGTTTCTCACTCACTGGTCGGTTTCTCACTTGCTAATTTACGCGTCGCATATAGGTTAGATATTTTGTGTCCAGTACCTGCCGCTGAGGCTGTGAGCTTTTGAAACACCCAATCTGACAGCACATATTCGAACTTGTTGCTTCCACCGTGACTTAACCCAAAATAGCTTTTGCTCACGGCGCGTTATCAGCAGGTCCGGCAGTTGCATACTGTGCATTGTTTTTCACTGGTTGCGCATTAGTATTGGTATGCACGCACACGTAACATCCTAGTTACCCCGTGTTTCGCAATGACCAACGAAGGAGGAAGTAGCTGTGAGCGTGGGCATTGATCTGGTCTACATTCCAGACTTCCTGGCACAGTTCGAACAGGCGGGCACGCGTTTTGCTCAGGCTTTTAGTGCTTATGAACAGCGAACTGCCCGACGTCGTGCCGGGCAGACCGGGCAGGCTCCGGAATATCATCTCGCTGCACGCTGGGCGGCTAAGGAAGCATTTATTAAAGCGTGGTCTGGAACGTTGATCGGGCAGTCCCCGGTGATCTCAGAAGAAAAAGTGAATATGGCCGAAATTGAGGTGCGTCATGACGCTTATGGGCGGCCTTATCTGCAATTACACGGGGAAATAGCGCGGATATTTGGACAGAGCGCTGATGGGTACAGCATGGTTATCGACTCGCAAGGTGCGTCCAATACTGAAGATGAACCTTCGAAGCATGCAACGCGCTCCGGCCAGCTTTCGCTTTCCATCTCCCACGACGGTGACTATGCCACCGCAATTGTCGTGATTCCTTAGGGGACAAGCGAACGAAGAGCACTTCCCCTGCGTCGGCTTTGCCAGTCAGGGGATCAGGGCCGTGCTCGCTGAACTAGAGCCTAGAGCCGCTTCCTTTGCACCGGCTCTGCCAGCGCTCGGGGGACTTCTTACGCCCTCGAATTGCAGTGATAGTAACCTCGTTATTGGTATTGTTGACGTAAGTGCGAGTTAATGACTCGTAAAACGAGATCTACAGGAGTGATCATGAATTCACGAACAAAGTCCGGTCGAGTGCGTTCCGTACGCGGTGTTATTGCCCTTTTCTTTGCCCTACTACTGACGCTCGGCGCTTGTGAGTCGGGCTCTGCTGATTCCCCGTTTGTCGGATCATGGACTCTTGAAATAGAAGAGGATCTTGGTTTCGACATCTCTGGAAAGATCGAAATTGAGAGTGACGGAACCGGCTCTGCTGAGGTAACTTTTGACGGGGTCTCCGAGACTGCTGAATTCGATTGGACAGCAGACGGGAACGATATCACGATGGAATATCCTGACGGTGGCATCGATACCGGTACGATTTCTGACGATGGCAAGACGTTGACCATGGTTGGCGATCTAGTGTTCACAAAAGACTAGGTGACTTTGCTAGGCAGATAAGTGCTGCTTTGCAGTGCAGATCTGCACTGATCACCAAGAACTACATCGAGAGCCCAGAAGTGGCGGATTTTCGCGATTTAAATCGCTGAAAATCCGCCATTTTTAAATAGATACGACATTAGAATCCAACAGTCACAGCCGGCAGTAATACCCGAAATTAAATATAACATTCCCTTTTATTCTAATTAAAACTAAAATAGGTATTAACTGGAAGAAAAGGGAGTGTTATGGATGAGGCTAAATTCGGTGCTCAAATAAGGCGCGCCCGACTGCTTGAAGATATTACGCAAGAAGAACTTGCTCGGCGTGCCAACATTACGAACCGCACCTTGTCTAAGCTAGAAAATGGTCAAGGCACTACCTTAGGGACCATTATCAAAGTTCTCCGCGCGCTCGGCAGGGAAGACTGGTTGGGTACTCTCGAGCCTGAACCAACGGTGAGCCCGCTCCGTCTTGCACGTGAAGCGGCAGGTATTTCCGAACCACAACGTGCATCGCGGAGGTCGCGATGACTTTCACTCGAACCGAGGTGCTCGAAGTTTACGCGTGGGGGAGGCTCGTAGGCGCGCTCGCGGCCGCCGGGCGTGCCTACGCATTCGAATATGACCCCGCATGGATCCGAAACGGACTACCTCTTTCCCCAATCCTGATGAAGCCAACCACGCGTCGTCGGATTTTCTCTTTTCCGCAGCTCAACCCGGACACTTTTCAGATGCTCCCGCCGATGATCGCAGACGCTGCGCCCGACCGCTTCGGAAACAGTATTATTAACGCAGTGTTAGCACGTGAAGGTGTTTTGCCATCAGAAGTTACCCCGCTTGATCGACTCGCGTACGTCGGTGCACGTGCCATGGGTGCCCTTACATTTAAACCAGATAAATCGCCTGATGAGATGCCGACCGCTTTAGAAATGAACCACCTTGTGGAAGCCGCCCGCGCAGCCGTGCGTGGTGATCTCAGTAGTGAAACAGTTGCTGAACGATCCCTCAACGAGCTGATTCAGGTGGGAACCTCAGCCGGTGGAGCGCGGGCTAAAGCAGTTATTGCGTGGAACACTGAAACCAATGAAATCCGTGCCGGTGGTATTGAAGCACCTGAAGGCTTCGAACAGTGGCTCTTAAAGTTCGACGGCGTCGGCGAAGATACTCAACTCGGTGCTGGGCAAAACTACGGACGCACCGAATACGCCTACTATCTCATGGCACAACAAGCAGGTATTAACATGGCTGAATGTCGCTTGCTTGAAGAAGGAGGCAGAGCGCATTTTGTGACCCGCAGATTTGACCGACCGGGAACATCTGGGGAGCGCCTTCATATGCAGTCGCTTTGTGGCCTAGCCGCCTTGGATTTCAACGCCACCGAAACCAACGATTACGCGTCGCTGTTTACGGTTGGGCTGGAGCTGGGTATTACGGACACGGAACAGGTTTTCCGGCGCATGGTGTTCAATGTGCTCGCAAGCAATAATGATGACCACACCAAAAACCACGCTTTTCTCATGGATCAAACCGGCACATGGTCGCTTGCACCCGCATATGATGTCACCTACGCTTACAACCCGGCATCCCCATGGACGAAGAAGCACCTGATGGGCGTCAACGGGAAGTTTGAAAACATTACGAGAGAAGATTTGCATACCGTAGGAGAGAGGTTCCAAGTCCCCGGATATCGGGCTATTGTGCGTGAAGTGGAGGATGTTGTTGCTCAGTGGAAGGGATTTGCTGATGACGCCGGTCTGCCCGCAGCGCGTGCTAGGGAAGTTCAAGAGAGATTGCGTGAAATCGCGTTATAAGATTCGGCAGTGCCGGGCTCAAGTTCGATATTTTTCGTCCGAGCTGGCGGGGTGGGTACGTCATAGGGCATGTGTGCTCGGCGCGGCTTTGATTTGCTGTCTTTGTGGCACATGTATTGAAAGGCCACGTGGCTTTATTGGATTCTTATTTAACCATGGTGTTCAGATTTCACGCTTAGTGTTGCGCTGAGATAACTTTTTGCGGACAGGCCGAGTCTGCCGAGTTTGGGCGGAAGGTAGCCGGAAACGACGTTAATTTCGGATACCTGGGCGTCGGTAGTTGTGAAGATATTCTTCTGGACGATGGTAAGACACGTGCCTGAACATCTTCGGGATTGTCGAAAAGTGAGTTGCCTAATTACAAGTTACCTGCTAGTCTATCAAACATTCAATTGAATAATTGGTCAATGTTGGTTCGGAGTTCAGATGTTCCTCAAAAGAAAAGCCGTTGTTGCCAAGGTTGGAATGGTGACGTTGGCAAGTGCGTTAATGCTTGCGGGTTGTTCGGACAGTACAAGTGATAAGGGGTCTGTTAGCGGCAATGGGGCAGACGCTAGCCAAGTTACGATTGCCATGACTGCTAGTTCGGAGAATAAAGCCGGTTTTGACCCGATTAAGGGGTGGGGATGTGGTGAACACGTACACGAGCCGCTCATCCAATCCACGCTGGTAAACACGGATGCAGACATGAATATTGTCAATGATCTTGCCACTGATTATTCGGTAGCGGACGATGGTATGTCGTGGGAGTTCACGATTAGGGATGATGTGACGTTCAGTGATGGCACGGAATTAACAGCTTCGGACGTTGCTTTCACTATTATCACTGTCCTTG
>JAAYWS010000058.1 GCA_012516575.1 Actinomycetaceae bacterium | reverse complement strand
TTTTAGCCTCCTAAACCCTCGGAAGCCGTCGCGAAATTAGGGAATATCGAACTATCCGCAGATAGTCTTCGGATAGTTCGATATTCCCTAATTTCAATTCGATAATTCACCTCAACGCCTCACCTCAAGCGCTTTTATTGGAGAAATGCGCATTCTAAAAGTAAATTCGCATTCTAAGAGGCTTAAACTCCCTGATTTCGGGCAACTAACGTGTTAGAAGCCTGTGCTACCGGGCGAACAATCAGAGTATCGATATTGACGTGGGCCGGAAGCGACACCGCCCACCGCACGATCTCAGCAATATCCTCTGCTAGTAGCGGGTTTTCCACCCCGGCATAAACATCATCAGCCTTTTCTTGATCCCCGTGATAACGGTTGAGCGAAAACTCCGCAGTTTTGACCATGCCCGGAGCAATATCAATAATCCGCACCGGTTTACCCACGAGTTCTAGTCGCAAGGTATTCGGGATTTGTCGTTCAGCATGCTTAGCGGCTACGTATCCACCGCCACCTGGATACGTGCCATGCCCAGCAGTGGAAGAAATAAAGACCACGTCTCCCCCGTGCTCAATCATCTGCGGCAATAACGCTTGGGTGAGTTGCAAGGTTGCGATCACATTAATCTCGTACATACGCCGCCACTCGTTGACTTTACCTTCGAGCACGGTATCGGTTCCAAGCGCACCTCCGGCATTATTTACGAGCACGTCCACCGGACCACCGCTCAGCGCATACTCGGCCACTGCGGCAACACCTTCATCAGTAGACAGATCTCCAGCGACGATCTCACATCCGAGTTCTGCACTCAGTTTCTCTAAGCGCTCCACTCGCCGCCCAGTGGCAATGACCTGATAACCATCGGCAACCAGCGCCCGAACCGTAGCTTCACCAATCCCTGAAGTTGCTCCCGTAACTAATGCTCGACGTGCCATCATTTCCTCATTTCCGTGTCAAGTTTACTGCTTTTATCTTAACGTCTTAGACTGGTCGGATAGGAGGCACATATGCTTGGTTTTCTTGGCGCTGGAAATATGAATGGCGCAATTATTCGCGGGGTACTCGACGCAGGCACTTACACCGCTGATCAGATTGTTTTCACCAGTACCGATGATGCATCGGCACAGCAGCTTGTAAGCGAACTTGGTATTACCCGGGTCCCCTCGAATCGAAAACTCGTTAATGCGCTTGGAGAAGGCGGAATCCTTGTAGTCGGGGTGAAACCGAATGTGATCGGCGAAGTTCTCAATGAAATCTGGGAAGTGGCGGCCGCGAATCACACCGTTATCGTCTCGATTGCCGCTGGAACCGAGATTAGTGCCATCGCTGAGCCGCTGTCGGCGAAGCAGCCGATTGTGCGCATTATGCCGAACGTGGCCGCACAAATTGGTGCCGGGATGAGCGCGATCTGCGCCAATGAGTGGGTTTCTTCCGAACAACTCAGCGCCGTTACCGATATTTTCTCAGCGGTTGGCGCGGTAGCTCAGATTGCCGAGAAAGATTTCGCAACCTTTTCTGCGATTGCCAGCTGTTCTCCAGCATGGACTTTCACCTATATTGATGCCCTTGCCCGTGCCGCCCTCGCCCATGGAATCCCGAAAACCGAAGCGGTCCGGATCGCCGCGCAGGCGGTTCAGGGCTCTGCCCAACTGGTTCTCGAAAAGCTCAGCCAAGCCGCGCCCGCTAACCTCGTTGACCAAGTAACCTCCCCGGGAGGAACTACCATTGCCGGCCTGCTCGCTATGGAAGAAGCTGGCTTCTCGGCCGCCGTCGTCACCGGCGTCGACGCCGCAATCGCCCGCGACAACGAGATCCAAGCAGGCGCATAACGTCCGACGTTGCGTACAAGCAATATTCGGATATCCGCGACAGCGCCGTAAAGGGACAGGCGCACAGCGGATATCCGAATATTGCTTCTCAAACCAAACGTCGTCGTAACGTGACCGCCCGCACTGGACGGTAAAGGCATAAGAACCGGGGTTCATGGAACAATAGGACCATGACTGAAAACAATTCCGCATTGCTCGATAACACGGAGGTTCCGGAAAGGGTTTCGCTCGAAGGTCTCGAAGACCGGTGGGGAAAGACCTGGGCCGAGAACGGCACGTACGCTTTTGACCGTAACACCACCCGCGCGCAGGTGTATTCAATTGATACTCCTCCGCCAACGGTGTCTGGCTCGCTCCACGTGGGCCACGTTTTCAGCTACACCCATACGGATGTGGTGGCGCGTTACCAACGGATGAAGGGGATGAACGTCTTCTACCCGATGGGCTGGGATGATAACGGTCTACCCACAGAACGCCGCGTCCAGAACTATTACGGAGTGCGCGTTGACCCATCGCTACCCTATGATCCAAATTTCGTTCCGCCCACGCGCGGCGGCGATGGCAAGTCCATTAAGCTTGCCGATCAGGTCGCGATTTCACGTCCAAACTTCGTTGAGCTGTGTTACGAACTGACTGAAGAAGACGAGAAGCAGTTTGAAGCGCTGTGGCGTCATCTTGGTCTGTCAGTTGATTGGAAGCAGACTTATCAAACCATCGGTCCGAAAGCTCAGCGCGCAGCACAGGCAGCTTTCGTGAAGAACTACGAGCGCGGCGAGGCTTATCAGGCGCAGGCTCCCGGCTTGTGGGATATTACCTTCCAGACCGCGGTTGCCCAGGCTGAGTTGGAGGCTCGCGATTACCCGGGCGCTTACCATACGCTGGCTTTTCACACTCCGGAAGGTGACGACGTCGTTATTGAAACGACACGTCCGGAGCTCCTGCCGGCTTGTGTTGCGTTGATTGCCCACCCGGATGACGAACGTTATCAGCACCTGTTTGGTACTACCGTGACTTCCCCGGTTTTCGGCGTTGAACTTCCGGTTTTGGCGCACACTGCGGCGGAGATCGATAAGGGTGCCGGTATTGCGATGTGCTGTACCTTCGGCGACCTCACCGACGTCCAGTGGTGGCGTGAACTGCAGTTGCCGATGCGTTCCGTGCTCGGCAAGGATGGTCGTCTGCTGAACGAAACTCCAAACTGGATTACGTCCGCTGACGGCGTTGCCATGTACGAAGAAATGGCTGGTAAGACCACATTCACCGCACGCAAGGTTCTGGTTGAGAAGCTCAAGGAAACTGGCGAGATGATCGGCGATGAAACGCCGACTCAGCGTAAGACGAACTTCTTTGAGAAGGGCGATAAGCCGCTCGAAATCGTCACCTCGCGCCAGTGGTACATCCGCAACGGCGGCAAACCATACGAGCAGGCCAACGGCAAGGATCTGCAAGATAACCTGCTGGAGCGCGGTAAAGAACTTGCTTTCCATCCGGATTTCATGCGAGTTCGTTACAACAACTGGGTTGAAGGCTTGAACTCGGACTGGCTGATTTCGCGTCAGCGTTTCTTCGGCGTGCCGATCCCGCTCTGGTATGGCGTGACCGAATCCGGAGACGTTAATTACGACGACGTTATCACGCCTTCGATTGATCAGCTTCCGATTGATCCGACCACGGATGTCCCGGCTGGTTTTGATGAGTCCCAGCGCGGCAAGCCGGGCGGTTTCGTGGGCGAAGTTGACATTATGGATACCTGGGCGACGTCGTCGCTGACCCCGCAAATTGCCGGTGGTTGGTTGAACGATGAGGAACTATTCGAACAGGTTTACCCGATGGATTTGCGTCCGCAGGGGCAGGATATTATCCGTACTTGGCTGTTCTCGACCATGGTCCGTGCGCATCTCGAGTTTGAAGGTTTGCCGTGGTCGGATGCCGCGATTTCGGGCTGGATTTTGGATCCGGACCGGAAGAAGATGTCCAAGTCGAAGGGTAATGTTGTGACCCCGATGGGTCTGCTTGAGAAGCATGGCTCGGATGCGGTGCGGTATTGGGCGGCGTCGGCGCGGCTCGGTACCGATGCGGCTTTCGATGAAAAGCAGATGAAGATCGGTCGCCGTTTGGCGATGAAGCTGCTCAATGCCTCGAAATTTGCGCTCAATATGGGCGGCAAGGGCGTCAAGATTGATCTGGATTCGTCGGCCGTTACCGAGCCGATCGATCGAGCTCTGCTTGCCCGCCTCGTTGAAGTGGTCGAAGCGGCCACCCAAGCTTTCGAAAAATATGATCACACGCGTGCACTGGAAGTAACCGAAACCGCGTTTTGGACTTTCTGTGACGATTACCTTGAAATGGTCAAGGATCGCGCGTATGACCGCGAAGGTGCTTACGCCGACTCTGGTCAGGCAGACGTTGTTCGGTCAGCACGGGTCGCGCTCAACCTTGCGGTTGATACTTTCGTACGTTTGCTAGCACCGGTTCTGCCCTATGCAGCTGAAGAAGTGTGGTCGTGGTACCGCTCTGGTTCAGTGCATGGTGCCCAGTGGCCGTCGATTCTGCCGCTTGCACAGGGTGCAGGTTCTGCTGATTCGTCGCTACTTGATGCGGCCAGCAATGCTCTGCAGGCACTGCGCAAGATCAAGTCGGAGAACAAGGTGTCGCAGCGTACTCCGTATGCGTGGGCGAAGCTGCAGGTTCCTGCTGATGATCTGACTAGTGTTGAGCTGGTATTGGCTGACTTGAAGTCGGTTGCTCATGTTGAAGGTGAGCTGACGCTGGTTGCTGGCGAAGGCGAGGCTACCGTCACCGACTACGAGCTCAATATTCCGCAGAAGTAATTTCTGGGTAGATAACGAGAATCCACTGTCTACTCTGTTATTACGATAAGGCTGTATCAATAGCTCAAAATGGCGGAGTTTCACGATAGAAATCGTTGAAACTCCGCCATTTTGTGTAGCTAAGAGATAAAAACAGCCGACTATTCTGAAAACAGGGATACGGGCATTTCTTGACGTCAATAACACCTGCGCGTGAACCTAAGTATCAACTTTTACCACATCCAGCGCTATATACGGCTTGGATGTGGTAAAAGTTGATACTTAAGTTCAGAATCCCTCTTATGCTTTAGAAAACCCAAGACCGAAAGCCGACATATAGGATTTTATGGGCGAAAATTGGGTGCGAACTGAAAAACAACAGGGTATCCGCCTGCAGATAGTAGGCGCAGTCCGAAAATGTGGGTGTAACGCGCGTATATGGCACTAGCACCCAGATAAAGCTGTCTGGTTCATGTTTGCTATGAATCCTTCTGAAGCTTTGAGCCTGAATTCGCGTTTACTATGGTTGCCTCCGCGGTTTTAACCCGAAAATGCAGCCCCAAACCGTCAACAAACCCATATCAAGCGCCGGAGCTCTACCGCAGGAGCAGCCTCTGAACTTTACTTCGGGAATTGAAATGGCCCGTGTGCGGCTCCTAACGGATCTCACGCGGACCATTTCATTTCGTTCGCACGCTCCGCCATCCGCCATAGTTACGACCATTGCAGGCCACTGCTCTTTGATTAGCCGACGTTAAGCGAAAGTGAGTCGCTTTTTCTCGATACGACATTGATTCAAATACATGTTGATAATCGTTTGATATGGGACGCCGGTGCGAGCAGCTTCCGCTTTAAAATAATCAATAGTCTCACTATCGATATTGATCGTCACCCGGCGGCGCACCTTACCAATGTAAGGATTAGGAGCACTGCCCGAAAAATCCACCTCGACGGGCATATCCTCAATGCTTCTAACCTCACTCATGGCGAAACCTCCAGTACTGCTTTTCTTCTACTCTCGTAGATTTCCTAGCTGAGATGATCCGGATAGCTGTACCACTGCGCCGTTCCCATTGACAGACGGTTAGCACCCGAGATTCTAGATCCATGCCGATCAAGAAGAACCTCTCCGCTTCGTCGCAATGTTTTACATCCGAAACCACGCGCGCATAAGGATCAGAAAATGCATCTACCGCGCTCTCAAATCTCACACCATGTTTACGGAAATTAAGCGCGGCTTTACACTCATCCCACTCAAAATCTATCCGCTAACCCCAACAAATCTATGCATATAACATATGCATATTATGCAGATGGGCAATGATTGAAGATTCAGTTTTCTGCTTAAAGCAGGCTCTTGTCCACCAACGTTGCAGCCATAACAGCCTTAATGGTGTGCATGCGGTTCTCGGCCTCGTCAAAAACAATCGAAGCATCGGAAGTAAACACCTCATCGGTGACTTCCATAGCCTCCAGCCCGAACTTTTCATGAACATCACGGCCAATGGTGGTGTTGAGATCATGGAAAGCAGGCAGGCAGTGCATGAACTTAGCCTGCGGGCCAGCTACTGCCATCAGCTCCGAATTAACCTGGTACGGCTTAAGCTCAGCAATACGCTCTTCCCACACCTCAGCCGGTTCACCCATGGACACCCACACATCGGTGTAAAGCACGTTCGCGCCCTGCACAGCCACCTGCGGATCCTCGGAGAACTCGATCTTCGCCCCCGTTTCAGCCGCAATCGCCTGGCACTGTTCAACCAGTTCAGCCTCTGGCCAGTATTTCTTCGGTGCGCACGCCACGAAATGCATGCCCATCTTGGCTGCACCAACCATCAACGAGTTGCCCATATTAAAACGAGCATCACCCAAGTAGACCAGCTTCGCCTTGCTTAACTCCCCCACATGCTCCTGGATCGTCAAGAAATCCGCCAAAATCTGGGTGGGATGGAACTCGTTCGTCAAACCGTTCCACACCGGCACGCCCGCATTAGCCGCCAGTTCTTCCACGATCTCCTGGGCAAAGCCGCGGTATTCAATACCGTCATACATCCGACCCAAAACCTTCGCAGTATCCGCAATCGATTCCTTGTTGCCCATCTGGGATCCAGCTGGATCCAAGTAAGTAACGTGCATGCCCAAGTCGTAGCCAGCAACTTCGAACGCACACCGGGTACGAGTGGAAGCCTTCTCAAACAGCAGCACAATATTTTTGCCCGTGCAGTAACGATGCTCCACGCCCTGCTGTTTCTTAGCCTTGAGATCTGCAGAAAGGTCGAGCAGGTAGCGGATTTCTTCCGGCGTGTAATCAAGCAGTTTGAGGAAGTTCCGGCCGAAGAGGTTCATACTAGGTCCTTAAGCATTGATATTAATAAGAGTCATATTGTCTTGAGTGTAGTGCGAGCCGACCACGTCAGCCAGTGCTACCGCTGTATCGATCGAGGTCATCACCGGGATCGCTTCTTTCATAGCGCGGCGATGCAACAACCGGAAGTCCCCCACCGAATAATCCATCAAAGCTCCGGTGTAAACAATGTAGTTCACGTCCCCGTTATCGATCAGGTTGTAAATATCGTCGTTTTCCCACACGTTACGCACGGTCGTAATATCCAAACCGCGCGCACGAATCGCCGCAGCCGTATCCGGGGTGCCATACAGTTTCATGCCCAGATCAGTGAACTTTTCAGCCAACCGGATCGCATCAGTATGGTCGTAATCCTCTACCGAAATCAGGATGCCTTCGCCGCCGCTCTTCGCCCGCACATCCGTTCCCGCCGCCGTCAGCCCCTTAAACAGTGCTTCCGACGGCGTACGCCCAATGCCGAGCACTTCACCGGTAGATTTCATTTCCGGACCCAGAATCGAATTCGCATCCGCGATCTTTTCAAAGCTGAACACCGGCACTTTAACCGCGTAATACTTCGCAACAGGCGCAATACCATCGGTATAACCCATATCAGCTAAGCTCTCTCCCAGCATAATGCGCGAAGCGAGCTCTACCATCGGAATACCGGTGACCTTGGAAATATAAGGCACGGTCCGCGACGCACGCGGGTTCACTTCAATCACGTACAGTTCATTATCGAGCACGAGGTACTGCACGTTCACAATGCCCCGCGTACCCAAGGCTTTTGCCAAACGTACCGACACGTCCTCAACCCGCTTGCGGATCGAATCAGTCATCGTGTTCGGCGGGTAGACCGCAATCGAATCACCCGAATGCACGCCCGCACGCTCGATATGCTGCATAATTCCCGGAATCAGCACAGTGTTACCGTCCGAAATGCAGTCGACTTCGAGTTCACAGCCCGGCATGTACTTATCAACCAACACCGAGTTGGAAATCTTCGATTCCAAAATGGTGTTCATAAAAGTTTCGAGATCTTCCGGGCTACGCGCCACGGACATGCCCTGCCCGCCAATCACATAAGACGGACGCAACAGCACCGGATAACCCAGGATTTTCGCCGCAATCCGGGCTTCTTCCAGCGTATTAACCGAAACCGCGCGCGGACGCTCCAACCCTAGCTTTTCCAAGAACGCGTCAAACTTTTCGCGGTCTTCCGCAATATCAATGCCTTCCGCGGACGTTCCCAAAATCTGCACGCCTTGCCCGTCCAGGAATTCCGCAAGTTTAATCGCGGTCTGCCCACCAAAAGCAACCACTACCCCGTCCACGTTTTCCCGGCGCACCACCTGCATGACGTCTTCTTCGGTAACCGGTTCAAAATAAAGCCGGTCGGCAGTGTCGTAGTCGGTGGAAACCGTTTCGGGGTTGTTGTTAATAATGACGACGTCGTAGTCCAAGTCACGCAAAACCTCGACGCACTTAACCGAGGAGTAGTCGAATTCGATACCTTGGCCAATCCGGATCGGACCGGATCCGAGCACCAGAATCTTGCCCTTTTTATCGCCGGACGACGCCGAACCTGCAGCCACGTCTCCAGCTTCAGGAACGCTCGTTGCCGGAGCATCTACCGGTACCAAATCATCCACGGTAACATTGTCAAACGAAGAGTAATAGTACGCCGATGGCCCAAAAGCACCCTGGCAGGTATCAACCGCAACATAGTCGGCGTCGGCCCGCAAACCCAGCTTCGTACCAGACAGCTCTTCCAAAGAAGAATCCAAGTATCCCAGCCGCTTACCTTGTAGGTACTGCTCCGGCGTCATTCCGTCCTTAATCGAGGCTTCGAAATCGACCAGGTTTTGTAGCTTGCCCACAAAGAACGGGTGGATTTTGGTAACGTCCACTACCTCATCGACGCTCATGCCCGCACCCAGCGCTTCAAAGGCCGTGTACAAGCGCGCATCATCGACCACGTGCAAACGCTGCGCAACCGGCGCATCCGATTCGGGCGCCCGATGCAGGGTGTCTTGCTTGATCTCCAAACCACGCACGGCCTTCATCAGGCCTTCTTCGATACTCGAACCGATCGACATAACCTCACCGGTGGCTTTCATCTGCGTACCCAGCAAACGCGAGGTGTTGGTGAACTTGTCGAAAGGCCAACGAGGGAATTTGACGACGACGTAATCCAATTCAGGTTCGGTCAGCGCGGTTCCGGGTGCATCGGCGTCGAACGTGATCTCATCGAGGGTGTAACCGAGCGCGATTAACGTCGTCACTTTAGCGATCGGGTAACCGGTGGCTTTAGAAGCTAGCGCCGAAGAGCGCGAAACGCGCGGGTTAATCTCGATCACGTAGTATTCGGACGTTTCCGGGTTGTAAGCGTACTGACAGTTACACCCGCCCTGAACTTCGAGGGCGTTAACAATATCGACCGATGCTTGCCGGAGCATCTGCAGATCATCAGCTGGCAAGGTCTGCGCCGGTGCGACCACAATCGAATCGCCAGTATGTACACCCACCGGATCAATGTTTTCCATCGAGCAGACAATAACCGACTGCCCAGCTGCATCCCGGATTACTTCAAATTCAACCTCAGACCAACCCGCAATATACTTTTCCACCAGAATCTGGTGAATCGGGGAAGCATCAAGGCCGGTCTTGGCAACGGTTGCGATCTCCTCCGGACCATAGGCGACGCCGCCACCGCCGCCGCCCAATGTAAAGGCCGGACGCACAATAACCGGGTAGCCGATGTCTTCGGCGATCGCGATCGCTTCATCGAGGTCTTCAGTGGTTTCTGACTCGATGGTTGGCACGTTAATCTGCGCCATCGTGTCTTTGAACAACTGGCGATCTTCAGCCTTAATAATATTCGAGGCGTTCGTGCCCAAAACCCGGATACCCCGCTCAGCTAAAAAGCCGCTTGTGGAGAGCTTCATCGCCATATTCAGGCCGGTCTGTCCGCCCAGACCTGCCAAAATAGCATCCGGTTTTTCTTTGTCGATAATTCGCTCGAGTACTCGTTCAGTCAGTGGCTCGAGGTAGATCTCATCAGCCATCGCCGAATCGGTCATAATGGTGGCCGGGTTCGAGTTGGCCAGCACCAAGTCGAGTCCTTCATTTTTGACGATTTTACAGGCTTGGGTGCCCGCGTAATCGAACTCGGCGGCCTGGCCGATAACGATCGGGCCCGAGCCGATCATAAGGACTTTCTCGAGCGAGGAATCAAGCATGAGCGTTCTCCTAGGATGCGCAAGCTGCCGCGATCACGCCAACTGCTCTTTCAAGTAATTCTTGGGGGATGTTCAAAGCGGGCAGAAGCCGAACCTTATCTTTAGCTGTCAGAACCAGCACGCCATTATCCCGGCATAGTTGCTGGACTTCCACCGCCGGTTTTTCGGTACGGAAACCAATCATAAGACCGAGCCCGGAAACTTCCGTCACCCCGTCCATATTCGCGAGCGCGTCCATCAAATACTCGCTTTTCGCTTTCACTTGGGCAAGAAAATCCGCATCCAACCGGTCGACAACGCTCTGGGCCGCCGCACAACATACCGGGTTGCCCCCGAAGGTCGATCCGTGATCACCAAAACCGAGAACATCTTGGGTTTTGTCGTTCATCATGGTGGCGCCGAGCGGCAAGCCTCCTGCGAGTCCTTTAGCCGTGGACACCACATCCGGTTTTAGCCCATAGTTCTGGAAGGCGAAGAGTTCACCGGTGCGCCCGTTTCCAGTCTGCACTTCATCGATCATGAAAACGATGTCTTGGGCGGCACAGTAATCTTGCAGTTCTGCTACCCATTCCGGGTCCAGCACATGCACGCCACCTTCTCCTTGCACCAGCTCAATGAGCACGCCCGCAACCGGGGTTTGTTCATGGATAGCTTGCAACGCGGCCGTATCACCGGCGTCGATCATCGCAAAACCGGGTGTGAGCGGCTGGAAAAGCTTATGAAACACGTCTTGACCGGTTGCCGAAAGCGTTGTGATCGTGCGCCCATGGAAAGAATCGTTAAGCGTTACAATCGTGTAGCGCTCCGGGCCGTACTTATCTGCCGCATATTTGCGTGCAACTTTCACGGCGGCCTCATTAGACTCTGCACCCGAATTGGAGAAGAACACCTTCTTCATTCCGGTACGTTCGCATAGAGTCTGTGCCAGTTGAGCAGCAGGTTTGGTGTAGTACAGGTTGGACGAATGCTGGAGTTTACCCAGTTGTTCAGTGACCGCCGCCTGCCATGCGTCATCGGCAAAGCCGAATGAGGTGACCGCAATCCCCGATCCAAGGTCAATGTATTCTTTGCCAGCCTCGTCATAAACAAGCGAGCCTTTCCCATGGTCCATGACCACCGGATAACGCGCATAAGTCCCGGCAATATACTGTGCGTCAAGTTGTTCAGTTTTCATTACCTGCTCCTTGAATCATGGTTCCGGCGCCTTCATCGGTTAATAGTTCCATAAGGATCGAGTGCGGAACACGACCGTCCATAATTACTACATTCGACACGCCTTTATCGATCGCATCAATACAGCATTGAACTTTGGGAATCATCCCGCCGCTAATAATCCCGGTACCTTGCAAGAATTCAGCGTGCGAGACAGTAAGTGCCGTGATCAGCGTGTTTGGATCGCTTGGATCGCTCAAAATACCGGCAACATCGGTCATCATAATCAGTCGCTCTGCATTCAACGCACCCGCAATATAAGCCGCTGCAGTGTCGCCATTAATATTGTAGGTGTTCCCTTGGTCGTCGCAGCCGAGCGTGGAGACCACGGGAATATACCCTTCGCGTAACATATCGGTGACTATGCCGATATTAATATTAGTGATTTCACCGACGTATCCGAGTTGCGGGTCTTTCACTTTCGCTTCAATAAGGCGTCCGTCCATACCGGAAATGCCAACAGCACGACCGCCGTTCATTTGAAGCAGATTAACGAGGCTCTTGTTGACCTTTCCGGCGAGCACCATTTGCACCAGATCGATGGTTTCTTCATCGGTGACGCGCAGGCCGTTAACGAAATTCGGTTCCTTACCAACCCGCTCCATCATCTCGTTGATTTCCGGGCCGCCACCGTGAACCAGCACCACTTTTACGCCGATCAGCCACAGTAATACGATGTCTTCCATCACCTGAGCTTTGAGTTGCTCGTCGATCATAGCGTTGCCACCGTATTTAATGACGACGGTCTTACCACGATACGACTTAATATAAGGCAAGGCCTGGGTCAGTACATCGGCCCGTTGGGCATTCGAAAATGAACTCATTGTTTTCCTTAACTCATAATGAACGACGCCGCTAACAAGCGGACCGTGTTTTAGGTGCGGTATTCACCGTTGATTTGGACGTAGTCGTACGTTAGATCGCAGCCCCATGCACCGCAGCCGGCCTCACCGTCCCGAGCGGTAATGAGAATGTCGATTACTTCTTCGCTCAGTACTGCTTTGGCAAGATCTTCGTCAAAACCGATTCCCGCGCCGTTTTCGCAAACTTTTACTTCTCCGGCAGGTGAGCGGAAAGCCACGTCAATGCCGTCAACATCTACTTCTGCCCCGGAGTATCCAATAGCGCATAGCACACGCCCCCAGTTCGCATCCGCGCCGAACATCGCTGTTTTCACTAACGACGACGCAATAACTGATTTAGCGATCTTGCGGGCGTTATCGAGATCTTTTGCGCCAGCAACTTGGCATTCGAGAAGCTTCGTAGCGCCTTCGCCATCGCCTGCTAGGCGGCGGCACAGATCTACGGTAACCGTGTTGAGCGCGTTCATGAACGTGGTGAATGCTGGTCCGGTTTCAGTAATTTCTGGGTTTCCTGCTTGACCATTGGCCATAATCGCGACCATATCGTTGGTGGAAGTATCGCCGTCGACCGAAAGCATATTAAAGGAAGACTGAACATCTGTTGATAGTGCTTTGTGGAGCATATCCGCAGAGATTGCCACATCCGTGGTCAAGAAGACCAACATCGTCGCCATATCTGGATGGATCATGCCTGAACCTTTAGCAATTCCGCCGATCCGGCATACCTTGCCGTCGATTTCAAACTCAACAGCGATTTCTTTGGACACCGTATCGGTAGTCATAATCGCTTCGGCAGCAAGAGTAGATCCGTTGTGACTTAGGCCAGCAGCAAGTTCCGGAATCGCATTCGCGATCGGTTCGATCGGAAGCGGTTGCCCGATGACGCCGGTAGATGCCACGATCACATCAGAGCTCGCAATACCTAGTTCGCCGGCCAGCACGTCTGACATCGCGGTAGCGATCTCAATACCGTCTGCGTTACACGTATTGGCATTACCCGAATTACAAATAATAGCGCGGGCCATGCCATCTTGGAGATGGTCCTTAGTGACCACTAGGGGCGCACCTTTCACCAGGTTACGGGTATAGACTGCCGCTGCACGTGCCGGCACTTCACTGACAATTAATGCCAGATCTTTTCTGGTTTTATTCTTCCGGATTCCGCAATGCATTCCATTGGCTACAAATCCCGTCGGGGCACATACGCCGCCGTCAATTAATTTCACGTTTATGATTCCTTTGAAAGAGTGGTCCGACGTAGGTTTAGACCGGTGGTTTCATCAATGCCAAGAGCCAGGTTCATATTCTGGATCGCCGCACCCGACGCACCTTTACCGAGGTTGTCAAAGCGCGCCACCAGCGTCATCCGCTCTTCATTTCCTTGAACTGACACGTCCATATCGTCAAAGCCTGCGTGAGTATCAGCCGATACGAAACCGGCGTCGTCAATATTAGCGGCATACCGAATCATCGGACCGGTGTAATAATCGGCGTAAATACTACCAATCTCGGCGACCGAGGCGTTAATCTGCGAGCGATGCAAAGGAACAGTTACTTCCATTCCCGCATAGTAATTCGCCACAATCGGGGTGAAAACTGGAGCCGTGGTCAATCCGGTGTAATACGTCATCTCTGGGATGTGCTTGTGCTGTTGGCTAAGCGCGTATGCTCGAGGAGCTTCGCGCAACTGGGGATTCTCCTTATAATCGGCGATCATTTGTTTGCCGCCTCCGGAGTAGCCGGTTAGTGAAAAGCTGGCCAGTTTCGCGTCCTTATCAAGCACCCCCGCCGCAACAAGCGGCTGAACGAGCGCAATAAAACCGGTTGAATGACAGCCTGGATTCGCAATCCTTTTCGCGGGCTTGATCCGCTCGCTGAGTCCGGTGAGTTCGGGCAGTCCGTAAACCCAGCCTTCTGCAGTCCGGTGGGCTGTTGAGGTATCGATGACGACGGTGTCTGGATTGTCGATCATTGCCACTGCTTCGCGAGCGGCCACATCCGGCAGGCAGAGAAAGACTAAATCGGCAGCGTTTAATGCTTCCGCGCGGGCGGCTGGATCCTTGCGGACCGCTTCTTCGAGAGTAATAAGCTCAAGATCTGGGCGCTCCGAGAGCCGCTCCACGATACGCAGACCGGTAGTTCCCACGGCTCCATCAACGAAAACCCGTTTCATCGTTTTCTCCATCTCACAACACTTACATGCATATATATACGCTAGATTGAATATTATTACAGTGATCGTAGTGCCTACAAACCGAATCGCCAAATATTAGGTACGCCACGCAGATAGCTAAAAATGCGCACACTCCAGCCCAGCACCAGATCAGCACAACAATAGGCGTAAACTAAGAGAGTGACTGATCTTATCCGCTACCTAGGCATTCCTGCGACCGGCGCACTGGCAGTTTTTATTGCCGCCGTCGTTATGTACCTGTTTTTCTCCACCATCCTCTACCTCTGGGGCACGCGAATCAAATCCTCTAATTCCCCGTTGACGGTAGCCGTGGCGACTTTGGGCGGAGCAATTGCAGCCCGCTCGATTCTTGGAGACACCCCTACACTAGCAGGCGGACTCATCGCTTTGAGCACTCTCCTGCTTATGGAGCGCCTATTCGGTCGCCTACGCGCGGCCATGCGCCGCCGCCGGAAAGCCTTGGACCGCGGATCAGACTGAGATGACCGTACTATCCGATTCGAGGGATTAGCCACATATACAAGTACATCTAGCTACGAATTAGTAACTTACGATAACGTAGCTATTTGTTGCAAATTATTCCACCCGCACTTTGGAAGGAAATCGCGTGAGCGAATTTATCGAAGCAGAAGGCGTTGCTTTTATTCCGGCAGCCGTCGAAATCACTGACTCCATGTCGGTTCCCGCCCTGATCCGCCGCTATGGCGAAGAGCGGGCAAAGCAAGTTGTTTTCGAACGTAAGTCAAACCTCGGTAATACGTGGGTTCCGATCACGTGGGCTCAGTTCTACTCTGAAGTCCGTGCATTGGCTCGCGGTTTTATCGCCCGCGGCCTAGAAAAAGGCGATACGGTCGCGATTATGGGGCCGACCTCGTATGAGTGGACGCTGTTTGATTTCGCAATCCAGTTCGCGGGCGGACATGCGATTCCGATTTACGAAACCTCCTCCACCGAGCAGGCCGAGTGGATTATTTCCGACTCGAATATTCGCTTCGCGGTCGTGCAGGATAAGTCCTTGCGTAATGTGGTCATGCCGATTCTGGATCGAGTCGATGGCTTCGAGGAAATCTTCGTTATTACTGATAATGCTCAGAGCCGGATTAGTGCCATGGGCCGCATTGAGGACGACGCCATTATTGACGAGCGAATTGACGCCCTCACTGCCGATGATTTGTGGACCATTATCTACACCTCTGGCACCACCGGCCGACCGAAGGGTGCCGAATTAACTCAGCGCAATATTTTGCATGTGGGTATTAACGGACCGCTCGACCAGGGCTTGGTCGACGTTATTATGCATAAGGGAGCGCGTACCCTGCTCTTCCTGCCGCTCGCACATGTTTTTGCTCGCTTCGTTAATATCGCGGCTATGAGTGCGGGCGCAACGATTGGGTTCTCCCCCGATACGCGCAACCTCGTGGCAGATATGCAGTCTTTCCGCCCAACCTTCGTGCTCGCGGTGCCACGCGTTTTCGAAAAGATTTACAATGCGGCAGATGCTAAGGCCGGTTCCGGCGTTAAGCTTCGCATGTTCCGCACCTTTGCGAAGGTGGCAATCAACTACGCGCGGGCACTAGAAACACCGGCAGGGCCATCGCCGAAGTTGCGCGCTCAGCAGCAGCTAGGTGACAAGCTGGTTTACCAGAAGATTAAGGATGTAACCGGCGGTAAGCTCCGCTACGCAATTTCCGGTGGTGCTCCGCTTGGCGAACGCCTCGGATCTTTCTTCCGTGGTATGGGGCTACCGATTCTCGAAGGCTATGGACTAACCGAATCTTCGGCACCCACCTGTGTTAACCGTTCGGACCAAATGCGTGTCGGCTCGGTCGGTCCGGCTTATCCGGGTTGCTACGTTAAGGTTGCTGACGACGGCGAGATCTTGCTCAAGGGCCCGCACATTTTCCGAGGCTACCGCAATAATCCTGAAGCTACGGCAGAAGCTTTTACCGAAGATGGCTGGTTCCGCACCGGCGATATCGGTCGGATTGATGAAGACGATTTCGTCTGGATTACCGGACGCAAGAAGGAAATCATCGTTACTGCTGGCGGCAAGAATGTAGCTCCCGCACAACTCGAGGATCGTTTGCGTTCGCATCCGATTATTTCTCAGGTTGTCGTTGTCGGCGACAAGAAGCCTTTTATTGGCGCACTGGTTACTCTCGATTCCGAAGCGTTGCCACAGTGGTTGGCCAACCGTGGCCTGTCGCCGCTCACCGCCGCTGAAGCTGTCCGCGACCCACAGGTTATTGCTGCAATTGACCGTGCTGTAAAGCGGACGAACCAAAAGTTCTCGCGCGCGGAGTCAATTCGCAAGTTCACCATTCTGCCTAATGATTTCACGGTAGAAAATGGGTACCTCACGCCTTCGCTGAAAGTCCGCCGGGAAATTGTCCTGCGGGACTACGCGGATCGGATTGCCGAACTGTATGGTGAAAACTAAACAGTGCTTAATAGGGCTATATCAATAGCCCACAGTGGCGGATTTTCACGATAGATATCGTTGAAAATCCGCCATTTTGTTTGGCTACCCGCTATTCCATCTTGTTCGGAAATAGGAAACCTTGTTCAGAGATGAGAAAATAGCCTCCCATTTTTAAAACAGGAATACGGACAATTTGAGCCTCCGGTACCTGCCGTTAAGGTTGCGAGCTTCGGGGAGTTTGTGAACTCCTGGATGCCTTTGGGCGTGGGAAGGAAATTAAAGATGTCTGCTCGGACTTCGCCCACTTTTCCGCCCGTAACATCCCCTATGTCGGTTTTTACTCTTCGGTTTTTGAAGCATAAGACGGACTCCGTGCATAAGTGTCAACTTTTACATACCTCCAGCGCTATATACGGCTTGGAGGGTACGAAAAGTTGACACTTATGCACAGATGGA
>JAAYWS010000146.1 GCA_012516575.1 Actinomycetaceae bacterium | reverse complement strand
GTCTATCAGGGCCCGGCCGTACTCCTTCTTCTGGGCGTTCTTGGTGCGGACAACGAGATCGTAGGCAACCGGGGGCAGCTTGCGAACAACATCCGCTTCGCCCTTAGGTCCAACCGTTACAACGCCCTCTCCCTCCCGAGGCGCAGGAATACCCAATATTTCGGGTTTACCCTGCGGTCTCCTCCGAGTGGCCCCACCCTGCGCATCGGGTTTGGTCCCCATCGTTCCGTGCTCGGGGTGAACATAGAAATCGGCCTGGGCGGCGGCTCCCTTGACACCCAACCTTTGCTCGGTATGCCATATCTCCGGCTCAACCCCACGGGGCAATTCGGCAAAGTCGAGGGTCATGATTTTATTTATTAGCGGTCTGTCTACCAGATCTGTTAGTTCGTAGGATTTACCTTTGTATGTCAACCTCATATCAATAACGTGTTCACCATCAGCGGTTACCCACCTACCGGTATGTCTTCCCTTGGCATCACGCAATGACGTCAAACCTTTGGCGTCCACCATCTTCATGAAATCTTCGACGCGCATAGTCTTGTGTCTATCTACAACGATTCTTGTCTCCGCCTGGGAGTAAGCAACACTAGCTCCACCCAGAAGTAAGCCCAGGACATACCCTGCTAAAGCATCCCCGGCCACCTCTTTTGCGCTTTTCCCTTCAAGCACAGCATAGCCAGCGGATAGTGTGGACATTCCAACACCCTGGGTATTGATTGCCTCGATAATTTTTTCGGCGCTATGGTGAACAGGTATGCCAAGTTTGCGAGTTATCGCATTAGTAACGGGACCGGCAACGTGTTCGGCGGCGCCCATAAACGCACCAACAACCGCACCTTTGCCCGCCTCCTTTGGAGTCTCGGCAATGGTATCGGCTCCATAGGCTCCCAAAGTAGCCATGCCTCCACTGGCGGTTATGGTGCGGTAAACCAGATCAACCGGGGCCTTCAGCATCTTTGCCAGCTTGGGCGCTATCCCCCATAGCACCTGCCTAGTATAGCTAAAGATCGCATCTACCGGGCCTCCAGGAGACAGTAACCCCATGAGACTACCGGCAGTTTCCGCAACCATATCAGCTGCAGCACTACCGGTAGTTGCCAGGGGCATATCGCTTTTGGTCAGGGTAAAGGCTCCCGCTCCTGCTTCGGACATCCTGCTCATAAAGTTGCCAACCTTGCCTATCGCCGTTTTGGGAACCTCGTTGGCAAATCCTTTCTGGTATATCTCGGGGTGTTTTGTTACTTTTCTCAAGGCAACTTCAACATCTTTTTCCGTGGGGGTTTTTCCTTGGCGCTCAAAGTTCCACTCCAGATAGCTTTTCACAAGGTCATCAACGTTGTAGTCTTGTTTGGCAGGTTTCGCAGTTTGTTTCTCGGCCCAACCCTTGTAGCTATCCCGAATAGCATCCTTTATCGGCACAACCCCTTCCGGGGGCGGCGTTGTAGGAATCTTGAGCGGTTCGGAGGGCTTCCTCCCCAACCGGTCGCTAATCCAATCGCCTAACGAAACGGTTCCCTC